>JAZKHK010000161.1:0-4298 GCA_040385425.1 Pseudomonadota bacterium
CTTCCATCAATTTGACACCCGACTCAGAAGCGAGAGCAGAAGAATTTACAGCGACTGCGGGAGGCGTCTTGTTGGAGGCTGGTTTGTCGTCCCGAGGAGGGGGCACGACCACCGGCACCGGCAAAGGTTGCGGTGCAGGCCTGGGCGCAGGCTCGGGAGCGGAAGAGACGGGCACTGTGGCACCGCTCCACCAGTCATCCCCATCGGTATGAACGCGGCGCTGGCGATTCCAAAGAAAAGCAATTGCAGCCAGGCAGGCCAGTACCAGGGCGATCAAACCGTAAATAACGCCGCCAGGAAAACGTTCGGACTCCGCCTTTTGCAACCGGACTTTCAGCTCCACCAGACTGGCTTCGTTTTTGGTCGCCGCAGCCAAGAGGGCTTTCACATCCCCCTGGAGGGCCTGCATTTGCTGCATTGTGCGCAAAGCCTCATCCGGCGGTGTGACCTTTATGGAGGACTCCATATCGGCAACCCGACCTGAGAGCAACTCCAGCGTATCCAGCTTTAATCGGGACTGCGCCTGTGCGGGAACGGTAACAGAAGCCTTCGCGGCAGGAGGCTTGGGCACAACTTCCGTGCGAACCGCTGGCGTTGACGTCCGAATCTTCTTCGCTTTGACGGCTGGCGCCACCCTGGGAACCTGCGGCGCGGTACTGACAGGACCGGGGACAACCGGGATAGGGTCCTTCTGTACAGGAGGAAGTACGGCGACCGGAGTGCTTGGCAGTGACACAGCAGGAGCTGCAACTTCACTTGGGAAATCGGCCAGCAGGACATAGCGACGTGTTGTTTTCTGTCCGCATCCGGTATGCAAGTAAACGGTAACAACCGGTTCATCAACACCCATCGAAGACAAGACGCGTACATTGGCAGCGTGGGCTTGCGCTGTCTGCTCGACCTGCACCCGCACTCGACTGGACTCCTGCCGCGTATCGGCATGAAATACTTCAGCATCAAAACACAAGGATGAAGCATCCTCACCAATATCCATCTGGACAGGAATCACCACGTTCAAGGGTTGCCCCACCAGCACAGCGCCACGAACGCGACCCAGCGTCAGCGCTTCACTGCCAAAGGCGACACATAACAATGTGACCCCGACAAGTTCGGATCTAAGCTTCAAAATGGACTACCTCGGTAAGGGTGATACTGACAAACCGAGTTGGTAGCCTGCGGGGGAAATTGACAGAAGACACATGCCCCATCCAGGGAGGCAATCTCCACACTCCACTTGAAAAAGTCATAACACCCCTTTTTTAATACGCATGTGCTTTATTCGCACTTAATCATTTTCATTTGAACGCAGCACCAGCATGGATGCATACCATACAGCAAGTGCAATGACATTTATCTATAAGCAAGATCGTCGTGTTCGTGAAATTTTATCGTTCTCCGGTTAATTTGACTCACGGGTTAACAAAAACGCAACTCAAAACACAATTCGATCTATGCCTCCAAAGGGAAATTCCCTTTGCACAGAATGGAAGCGTTGAGATTTTTCAATCCACATCACCCTTGGTGATAACCAAGCCGACCTCCAAAACTCCATTTAAAGACAAACAGACACGCTCATATCGTCGATCTTTGCCTGGTTCCACCACGTATGTTTTTGAAATTCTGCAAGCAAGTCGCATCAAATAATTCCGGGGCTGGGAAAAATTTGCGATAATCGCTGGTTCCCCTGATTAGATCAAGGGAGACAAGACAGCGCCCCACCCACTTTTACCAGTGATGGGACGTCACTGAGCCCTTTAGGATTTCCAAAAATGAAACGCACTTACCAACCATCCAAGATCAAACGCGCCCGCACTCACGGTTTTCTGGTTCGCATGAAAACCCGCGGTGGCCGCGCTGTGATCAACGCTCGTCGCGCCAAAGGCCGCAAGCGTCTGGCTGTCTGATTTTCTGGCTGTCCGCCTCATGCGCAGCTGACTTGCAGTCTCTGGCACGGCCTTAAATTGCAGCGACTCAAAACGCGAACCCAATTTCAAGCTGTGTTAGCGGGGAGCACTGTGGCCCGTACGGCCCACTTTGCTTTGCACTGTGCTGCACTGGGTGCACCCGTGGCCCAACAGAGCACTTCTGAGCCTTCAAAGGCGCCTCAATCGGCGCTTTTTTTCGTGCAAGATGTGTGGATAGGCGCCATGGTGCCTAAGCGCTGGGCGAAACGAGCGGTCACGCGTAATGCCATCAAACGGCAAATTTACACTGTGAGCACTGATTTTGAGTCAGCACTTCCTGTGGCAGGCCATGTGGTGCGTTTGCGGGCAGGCTTTGACCGCAAACAATTCACCAGCGCCACGTCGGATGAGCTCAAGGCTGCCGTTCGCCAGGAGTTGCAGCAATTGTTCGCAAAAGTTGCGGCACGCCCGTCTTCGCCCGCAGTTCAGGGTGGGGCATCATGATCAAGTATTTGTTAATTGGCTTGGTCAGGAGCTACCGTTTGCTGCTGAGCCCGTGGCTGGGCTCGTCTTGCCGGTTTGAACCGACTTGTTCTGCATATTCTCTGCAGGCCTTGCAGACGCATGGCGCAGCAGCAGGCAGCTACTTGACTCTGGCTCGCTTGGCACGTTGCCATCCTTGGTGTGCCGGCGGCTCTGATCCCGTGCCTACCGAAAAACCCCGGCTCTTTACCCAGCTGATCCCCTCATCCATTCAAAAGAAGTCTTCATGAACGATATTCGCCGCACCATTTTGTGGGTGATTTTTGGCTTTTCCATGGTCTTGCTGTGGGATCAGTGGCAGATTTATAACGGCCATAAAGCAACTTTCTTCCCCGGCTCAGCCAAAACGACGGCAGCGGTCAACCCGCCCGTGGCGAGCTCCTCTGTACCCACAGCAGTCAATGCTACCAATTCAGTAGCTACCAATACACAGATGACGGGGGCTACAGCCTCAACAGCCTCTAATTCAACGACCTCTGCCGTGCCCCATGAGCGTTTCGTGGCGACAACCGATGTGCTCAAGCTGACCTTCGATACCGAAGGTGGTTCGCTGGTGCAAACCGAGTTTCTCAAACATGTCGACATGGCCGACAAAAGCAGGAACTTTGTTTTACTAGACGAAACAAAAGACCGTACTTATGTGGCGCAAACAGGCTTGATAGCTGGCACAACGGGTGGCACCTTCCCTACCCACAAGACTGTCATGAGCGTCACCCCAGGCGAACGCACGCTCAGTGACGGCCGCCAGGAGTTGGTCATCCGTTTCGAGTCTCCTGAGTTGGGCGGCGTCAAATTGGTGAAAACATTCACCCTGACGCGTGGCGCTTACGCAGTCACAGTCAAGCACGACGTGATCAACGTGGGTGCTGCCCCCGTGTCACCACAGTTGTACCTGCAACTGGTGCGTGATGGCAACAAGCCACTGGGCGAGTCGTCCTTCTATTCCACCTTCACGGGTCCGGCAATCTACACCGAGGCCAAAAAATACCAGAAGGTTGAATTCAAGGACATTGAGAACAACAAGGTCGATGTCGAGAAAACAGCGGAAAACGGCTATGTGGCCATGGTGCAGCATTATTTTGCCAGCGCTTGGTTACTGGGCGACGGGATCAAACGCGATCTGTTCATGCGCAAGGTCGATACCAATCTCTATGCCGTGGGCATGATCACCTCATTGAACGATATCGCCCCCGGTAGCAGCAAAACCGTGGAAGCCAAATTCTTTGCCGGCCCGCAGGAAGAAAAAGTCCTGGCATCGCTGACCCCCGGACTGGAGCTGGTCAAGGATTACGGCTGGCTCACCATTCTGGCCAAACCGCTCTATTGGCTGCTCGACAAAATTCAAAGCTTCATCGGTAACTGGGGCTGGTCCATCATGGCCCTGGTGCTGTTGCTCAAAGCCGCTTTCTACTGGCTCAATGCCAAGGCCTATGCCAGCATGGCAAAAATGAAGGCCATCAACCCAAAAATCACAGAAATGCGCGAGCGTCTGAAAGACAACCCGCAGCAAATGCAGCAAGAGATGATGCGCATCTACCGCGAGGAAAAAGTCAACCCGATGGGCGGCTGCTTCCCGATCATGATCCAGATTCCGGTGTTCATCGCCTTGTACTGGGTGCTGTTGTCCAGCGTCGAGATGCGCAATGCACCCTGGGTTTTGTGGATCCATGATCTCTCATCACCCGATCCGTTCTACATTCTGCCGATCGTCATGACGCTGACCACGGTACTGCAGACTGCGCTCAATCCCGCACCACCAGATCCGCTGCAGGCCAAGATGATGTGGTTCATGCCGTTGGCCTTCAGCGTGATGTTCTTCTTCTTCCCGGCCGGCCTGGTGCTGTACTGGAT
>JAZKHK010000162.1:0-18355 GCA_040385425.1 Pseudomonadota bacterium
CCGCGGGCGATGCGTGTGCCCTCGGGGAACATGATGATCCAGGTGCCTTGCGCCAGCCGTTCCTTGCCTTGTGCAATGACCTGCTTCATCGCCACCGCCCGCGATTCGCGGTTGATGTGAATCATGTCCAGCCGTGCCATCGACCAGCCAAAAAAGGGAATGCGCAACAGTTCGCGCTTGAACACAAATGCCAGCGGGTGCGGCATCAGGGTCGGGATCAGCAAGGTTTCCAGCGTGGACTGGTGCTTGGACAGCAAAACTGCCGGTGTCGTGGCGCCCACGGGCAAGTTTTCCATGCCGCTGACCCGAACCTGAATGCCCAGAATCACCCGGCTGCCCCAAATGACCAGCCGGAACCAGTTGACGGCGAACCACCATAAGGAAGTGCGGCGAACCCAGAGGGAAACCACTACCAGCGTCAGCGCCCACGGCATGACGGTGAGCAGCATCCACGCCATGTGCAAAATTGATCGAATCAAAGACATTTAGGGTTAAATAGGCCTCTGGCCCCCGTAGATGCTGCGTGAGCAGCTATTGTTTTTATAGTGATTAAGCGATGGCTCAGGCCGGCACAGGTTCCCGCGCGATCAGGAAATCGGCAAAGGCCGACAGATCGGCATGCACCCGCGTTTCCGGGGGGAACGTGTCGGGCAGCTTGCGCCCGCGGTAAGCGGCGCCCTTGCCGGTCAACACCAGATGCGGCTCACAGCCGGCGGTGACCCCGGCCAGCACATCCCGCGCCGAATCGCCCAGCGTCGGCACGCCGCGCAGGTCCATGCCGTAGCGGTCGCCAATCTGCTCGAACAAGCCCGGCTCGGGCTTGCGGCAGCGGCAGCCTTCGTCGGGCGTGTGGGGGCAATAAAAAATGGCATCGATTTTCCCGCCCACCGCCGCCAGCAGTTTGTGCATCTTGGCGTGCATGGCGTTGAAGGTGGACACGTCAAACAGGCCGCGCCCCAGGCCGGACTGGTTGCTGGCCACCACCACATGCCAGCCGGCATGGTTGAGCCGGGCAATCGCCTCCAGTGCGCCGGGCAAGGGCATCCATTCTTCCGGCGATTTGACGAAGTCATCGCTGTCTTCGTTGATGGTGCCGTCGCGGTCAAGAATGACGAGTTTCATGGTGTGCAGCCTTAGGCAACAAGTCGGGACAGATCGGCCACGCGGTTCATGGCATCGTGCAAACTCTTCAGCAGACCCTGGCGGTTCAGGCGCAAATCCAGTTCTTCGGCATTGACCATGACACCGTCAAAGAAGGCGTCTACCGGCGCGCGCAAGGCGGCCAGGGTTTGCAGCGAGGCGGTGTAGTCACCGGCATCAAATTGGGCGTTGGCCTTGGGCACCACTTCTTTCATGGCGGCAAACAGGGCGATCTCGGCGGGTTCCTTGAGCAGCACTTCGCTGACGTGGGCATCGACGGCGTCGGCTTTCTTCAGGATGTTGCTGATGCGCTTGTTGGCCGCTGCCAGCGCGGGGGCTTCGGGCAGGGCGGCGAAGGCGCGCACGGCGGCGAGGCGCTTGGGGACGTCGCCCAGGCGCTGCGGCCGTTGCGACACCACTGAATCGACTTCCTGCGCGCTGTAGCCCTGCTCGCGCAGGGAACCGGCGAGGCGGTCGTAGATGAAGTTACATACCAATGACGCTGTGTCCGGTGCTAATTGCGTTACTTCTGGCTCTCCATCTACCTCGCGAACCCAAAGAACCATCCCATCAATTCCCATTTGATCGGTTGAACCAATTGCGATCCGCACAATTCGCGGCAGATCTATCGGCAAGTCCTTCTCGACCAGCATGCGAATCACACCCAGCGCATGGCGGCGCAGTGCAAACGGGTCCTTGTCGCCGGTAGGCACATTGCCGATGCCGAACATGCCGACCAGTGTTTCGAGCTTGTCAGCCAGAGCCACCACCAGCCCGACGTCGTTGCGCGGCAACTCATCGCCGGCAAAACGCGGCTTGTAATGGTCTTCAATGGCAAATGCAATGTCTTCGCCTAAGCTGTCATGGCGCGCGTAGTAGCCGCCCATGATGCCTTGCAGTTCGGGGAACTCGCCCACCATGTCGGTCAGCAAATCGGTCTTGGCCAAATGCGCGGCGGTATCGACCGCCAAGGCCAGCGCATCGCCGCCGAGTTGCTGGCCAATCGCTTTCGCAATCGCCCGCACTCGCGCCACGCGTTCGCCTTGCGTCCCCAGCTTGTTGTGATAAACCACCTTGTCCAGTCCCGCCACCCGCGATGCGAGCGTCTTTTTGCGATCCTGGTCGAAGAAGAACTTGGCATCGGCCAGGCGCGGGCGCACCACGCGCTCGTTGCCGCCAATCACCGCGCTCGCATCGTCCGGGCTGATGTTGCTGACGACCAGGAACTTGTTGGTCAGCTTGCCAGCGGCATCCAGCAGCGGGAAGTACTTCTGGTTGGCCTTCATGGTGAGAATCAGGCATTCCTGCGGCACGTCCAGGAACTGTTCTTCAAACTCGCAGACCAGCACGTTGGGGCGTTCCACCAGGCCGGTCACTTCGTCGAGCAAAGCCTCGTCTTCAATCGCTTTGGCACCGCCGCCGATCTTGGCGGCGGCCGCGGCCAGTTGGCGCACGATCTCGGCGCGGCGGTCCGCAAACGAGGCAATCACGGCACCGTCTTGGGTCAGCGTGCTGGCGTAGCTGTCGGCATGGTCCAGCACCACCGGCGACACTTTGGCTTCAAAGCGGTGGCCTTGCGTGCTGTTGCCCGCGGTGAGTCCGAGGACCTTGACCGGCACCACCGTGCTGCCATGCAAAGCCACCAGGCCGTGCGCCGGGCGCACAAAGTGCACGCTGCTCCAGCCGGGCAGGTCGCAGTCGGTTTCCAACTGGTAGCTCATGACCTTGGGGATTGGCAGCTTGGCAATCGCTTCTTCCAGTGCCTTCTGCAAGCCGGTGTCGAGCGTGGCGCCCGTGACCAGGCTGTCGTAAAACAGGGCGTCGGCCTTGCCGTCGGGTGCTTTGCGGAGCGCCGCTACGGCCGCAGCCGGGTCGGTCACATCGGCGCCCAGCGCCTGCAGTTTCTTGAGCAGCGCAGGCGTGGCCTGGCCATCCGCATTCAGCCCCACCGCCACCGGCATGAGTTTTTGCTGCACGGCCTTGTCTTCGGCCTTGAGCCAGATGTGGCTGATGTGGGCGGCCAGACGGCGCGGCGAGGCATAGGCCGTCACCACCGAGTCGGCCGTGGCCAGGCCCTGCGTGCGCAACTGGTCGGCCAGTTGGGTGGCAAATGCGTCGCCCAGCTTCTTGAGCGCCTTCGGAGGCAGCTCTTCCACAAACAATTCAACGAGTAGATTTTTAGTTGTCATTTTCAGGCTGCCTTCTTCACCATCTGTTCCACCCATTCGCGAGGGGCCATCGGGAAGCCCAGACGCTCCCGGCTCTCAAAGTAGCTCTGGGCCACGGAGCGGGCCAAATTGCGGATTCGGCCCATGTAGGCGGCGCGCTCGGTCACGCTGATGGCGCCACGGGCGTCCAGCAGGTTGAAGCTGTGCGCGCACTTCAGGACCTGTTCGTAGCCGGGCAGGGCGAGTTGCTGTTCGATCAGGTGTTTGGCCTGCTTCTCGTGTGCCGTGAAGGCGGTGAACAGGAAGTCCACATCGCTGTGTTCAAAGTTGTAGGCC
This sequence comes from Pseudomonadota bacterium, assembly GCA_040385425.1. Lineage (GTDB taxonomy): Bacteria > Pseudomonadota > Gammaproteobacteria > Burkholderiales > Burkholderiaceae_C > Rhodoferax. The sequence continues at coordinate 3,645 of JAZKHK010000162.1, forward strand.
GACTGTTCTTTTTCGTTCTGCAGGTAAACGTCGCCATAGCTCATGGTGTCGGTCCACTTGAGGTTGTAGACGTTGTCCACGCCCTGCAAATACATGGCCAGGCGCTCCAGGCCGTAGGTGATTTCGCCGGTGACCGGCTTGCAGTCAATGCCGCCGACCTGCTGGAAGTAGGTGAATTGCGTGACTTCCATGCCGTTGAGCCAGACTTCCCAGCCCAGGCCCCAGGCGCCGAGCGTCGGGTTTTCCCAATCGTCTTCGACAAAACGGATGTCGTTTTTCTTCAAATCGAAACCCAGCGCTTCGAGCGAGCCGAGGTACAGCTCCAGAATGTTGGCCGGGGCGGGCTTGAGCACCACCTGGTATTGGTAGTAGTGCTGCAGGCGGTTCGGGTTTTCGCCGTAGCGGCCGTCTTTGGGGCGGCGGCTGGGCTGCACGTAGGCGGCTTTCCAGGGTTCCGGGCCGAGTGCTCTTAAAAATGTAGCGGTGTGTGAAGTGCCAGCGCCGACTTCCATGTCATAGGGCTGCAACAACGCGCAGCCCTGGGCATCCCAGTAAGACTGCAGTTTCAAAATGATTTGCTGGAAGGTCAACATGGTAGTTTGAGAGGGCGTGGACGGGCTGCGCCCTGGGGTTTGGAAACAAACACGAGGTTCACGTGCAAAGCGGGGATTTTACGGGCTTCAGGGCGGTCGGCGCCGCGCCCGTTCCAGCGCGATCTACTGGCGATGGCGCCGGCCCGGGCGTGCCGCCAGCAAGACCAGGCCCACGGCCAGCAGCCAGAACGGCCACAGGCCGGTCCGCGCGAGCCACCAGCCATAAGGCGTCACACCGGATCGGCCTTCCACCTCGCCCACCAGCACCCCCCGGGTATTGCGGGGCAGGCTGCTCTGCACATGTCCCTGGTAGTCCACGATGGCGGTGACGCCGGTGTTGGTCGCCAGCACAAAAGGCCGCGCAAATTCCTGCGCCCGCATGCGCGCAATCTGCAAATGCTGGTCCATCGCCATGCTGTTGCCGAACCACGCCAGGTTGCTGATGTTGACGAACACGGTGGGGGCTTGTGCCGGGTCGGCAAACTGCAGGGCCAGTTCTTCGCTGAACAGGTCTTCGTAGCAAATATTGGGCGCGATGCGTTGCCCCTGCCATTCAAAAGGCGGCTGCCAGAGGGCGCCCCGGTTGAAATCGCCCAGCGGGATATGCATCATTGCCGTGAACCACTTGAACAGCGGCGGAATGAACTCGCCAAACGGCACCAGATGTTGCTTGTCATAACGCCAGGGCTGTTCTTGCTCGGCTTTGAGGCCCCAGACCGAGTTGGTGTAGCCCAACTGCTCATTGCCCAGCGGCGTGCCAATCAGGGCGGCCCGCCCGCCGGTGGCAAAACGCTGTTGCAGCGCTTCCCAATAAGCTGGGGGCAGGTGCTGCGGCAGCACCGGTATGGCGGTTTCCGGCGCAATCACCAGCGCGCTGCGGTTGTCCAGCAACTGCTCGGCGTACCACTGCAAAGCCAGCGGCACCCCGCTGCCCGCCTCGAACTTCTCGTCCTGGGGAATGTTGCCTTGCAGCAGCGAGACGCCCAGGCGCCCGCTGGATTGGGTCGGGGCGGGCGCCATGGCCGGATACATGAGCGGCAAAGCCAGCAGCACCAGGATGGCTGTCAGGCCGCCAGCGCGCTGGCGCCAGAAGGAGCCCCGGCCTTTGTGACACAGCTGCGCCAGCGTCATGGCCAGCCACGCCGTGAGGGCACACAGGCCATAGATGCCAACCCAGGGCGCAAAGCCGGCCAGCGGGCCTTCCACATGGGCATAGCCCACGGCACCCCAGCCGAAACCGGTCAACCAGGTGCCGCGCACCAATTCGGCCAGCAACCAGAGTGCTGCAAAAACAATAGCTGCCCACGCACGGTTGACGGGGGCTAGAGCCCTAAATGAGCCACAAACGGCGGCGTAAAACAAGGCCAGCAGGCCGGCCAGCACAAGCACCGCCAGCGCGGCCAGAATGAACGGTAAACCGCCATAGGTGTGCAAGGCCACGAAGGTCCACCAGAAGGTGCACGCCAGCCAGGCGGTGGCGAAGACCCAGCCCCACAGCGCGGCCAGTCGCCAGCTCTCTGCGCCTGGGGTGCGACGACCGCCCAGCAGCCACGCCAGCGCGCCCAGCGCCAGCAGTTGAAGCCACCAGACCGGTTGCCCCTGGCGCAAGCCGAACAGCAGGAAAAGCGGGTTTTCAGAAGACAGGGGCCAAGCGAGACTTGCCGCCTGAGCGCAACCGGCGATCAAGGCCAGTACGACCGGAGCCCAGGTGAATTTTGGCGGTTGAGGCCCCGTCAGGGCGCTCCAGCGGCCTTGGCCCTCAAACGGGCGCATCGGCAGCGGGTGATACCTTGAACCACTTCACCGCACCGCCTTTGGTATGCAGCGCCACAAAGTCGAGTCCGGCCAGCGTGTGGCGCTCGCCGCGCTTGGGGACGTGGCCCATCTCGTGGGCAATCAGGCCGCCAATAGTGTCGAAATCGTCCTCGGGGTCGGTGCCGGTCAGTTTGACGCCGAAGGCGTCATCGACGCGTTCAATCGGCGTGTCGCCGCTGACGCGGTAAGTGCGGTCGGCCAGTCCAAAAATATCGCCTTCGTCGGCGTCGATGTCAAATTCGTCCTCGATCTCGCCGACGATTTGCTCCAGCACATCTTCAATCGTGATGAGACCCGCGACCCGGCCAAATTCGTCGATCACGATCGCCTGGTGGTTGCGGTTGCATTGAAAGTCCCGCAACAAATCGTTCAAACCCTTGCTTTCCGGCACAAACACAACGGGGCGCAACAAGGCCCGGATGTTGAGTTCGGGGGCGCGCTGGAGTTTGAGCAAGTCCTTGGCCATCAGGATGCCGATGATGTTTTCGCGTTCCCCTTCAAACACGGGAAAACGCGAGTGGGCCGTGTTGATCACCTCGTGCATGAGCGTGTCGTAGGGGTCACCGATGTTGACCATGTCCATCTGCGTCGCAGGCACCATGACATCGCCGGCGGTCATGTCCGCCATGCGGATCACGCCTTCGAGCATGGCGCGCGATTCGGCGCCAATGATGTGGTTTTCTTCTGCATCCGCCAGCGTTTCGATCAGCTCGTCGGTGGAGTCTGGTCCCGGGTGAATGAACTCGGCCAGTTTTTGCAGGAAAGTGCGTTTGTCTTCCCGGTCAGGAAGTCGCGGGGGATGGGGGTCTGACACAGCCAGAGGAGCAGGACATGCGGTTGTTATTGAGCCTCTAGGATAGCGGATTGTTGTGACACGCTCCAAAAGGACTCAAGGGCGCCTTACTCCTTGGTGGTTTGCTGGGTGTCCGGCGTATCGCGGTGAAGCATCAAACTCCCGTTCAGGAGATCGCGGAACTGCTTGACCTGGACCTTGATGCGGTAGTCGGTCTGGGCCAACTGCTCCTGGAACATCTCGGTCAGGCGGGAGTCCAGCGTGGCGGGCAGCAGGTTCAAATGGGCCTCGGATTCAGAGCCGTCGCGCTCGACGGTGGCGCCGGCATTGCGGGCAATCTTGAGCATGGCGCCGTTTTCGCTCAGGGCGTGGATGAACATCCGGCTGACACCGTCGTTGCGGGCATGCATGGCGGCCCGGTCAAACAGGCGGGCACCATAGCCGCGGCCACGGGCCGACTTCGACACGGACACGCCGAATTCGGCACAGGCGGCCAGATTGCTGTCGGCGGAGAACGCCAGATGCGCCATGGCAATCAGTTCAAGACGCCGGTTGTAAATGCCGAAAATCTCATCACGCTCGAAATTCAGGCTGTCTGCATAGCGTTTGATCTGGTCGTCATTGGCCGAGAAACCAAAGCGCAAATAGCGGTCGCGGGGGTCGAGTTCCAGCAAATGACGGGTGATACGGTTGCGATGGTTGGCGCCCAGCGAGCGGATCGGCACCACCAGTGAAGATTTCCGGTGCGCCGGGCGCACCTTCTCCTTGTTCGCTTGCGGAGAGTCCTGGATCAGTGCTTTTGTTTCAACCATGGCGGCGACTATAAGGGTTTTCCCTAGACTCATCTGTCCAAAATGGGCGTGTTATGGCATCCATGCAACACGTAGGGCGCGCGATATTTGGATAAACTGAATTCAATATGGATGCTACAGATCTCATTCGCAACAGTGTCGCACGTGTGATGGGTTTGCGGAAGTCTGCCGCAGACAACCCCGAACTCGCGCGCGCGCTCAGCGACATCAAACAGTTTCAGACCCGGCGTTTTATCGGCACGTATGCCGATTTGCTGCAATCGACACAGTACCAATCTGCGGCCCTGTTTTTTCTGGAAGAGCTGTATGGCGAGAAGGACTATGCCCTGCGCGATGCCCAATTTGCCCGCATTGCCGGAACGCTGGAACGCCTCTTTCCCCGGCAGGTCGTCGAAACCGCTGTCTTGCTGGCGCAGTTGCATGGTTTGACGGAAGAGCTGGATCTGGCCATGGCGCAGATCTGGACGACGCTACCGCGGACCAACGACGTTGCCCGCTATGTCGCGGCCTGGCGGGCTGTTGGCCGGTGTTCAGACCGTCACCAGCAACTGGCCAGGGTGCTGGAGATCGGGCATGAGCTGGTCCGCTTGACGCGCACGCCCGGCCTTCGGCTGATGCTCAAAATGATGCGCGTACCGGCCAGGCTGGCGGGGCTGTCGTCCTTCCAGCACTTTATTGAGTCGGGGTTTGACACCTTTGTGGCGATGGGGCGCAAAGGGGAGGGGGTTGCCTATTTCCTTGAAACACTCCAGGCCCGTGAAACGCGGCTGATGAATCAACTGTTCGACGCGGACCTTGTCACCTGCGAGACGGAAATCCATCAATTACTGGGGCAATCCCGCTAACGCTGGCCGGGCGCTCCCGCTCACAATGAGCGCAAAGGAAGTACCCATGGTTAAAAACTCGCTGGAGGCGTCTTCTGCTCTCGCCGACACGCTCATCATTCTGGAGCGTGGCTGGCTCTCCTCCAACAACATATTGATTTGCGGCCGGGAATCCACCGCGCTGATCGACAGTGGCTACGCCACCCATGCCGGGCAGACGCTGGCGCTGGTTGATGCCGCGCTGGACGGTCGCACCCTCGATGTGCTGGTCAATACCCACTTGCACAGCGACCATTGCGGTGGCAACGCGGCGCTCCAGAGTCGCTATCCGAACCTGACGACCCGGATACCGCCAGGACTGTCGCCACACGTCCAGGCGTGGGACCCCGACGCGCTCACATTCACGCCCACGGGGCAGAGCTGCCCGCCGTTTCGCTTTGATGCCGTCCTGCAGCCCAACACCGATATCCTGCTTGGCGACCTGCTGTGGCAAGTCCATGCGGCGCCGGGACACGACCCGCATTCGGTCATCCTGTTTGAGCCAGTCAGCCGTGTGCTGGTGTCGGCCGATGCGCTGTGGGAAAACGGGTTCGGCGTCGTTTTCCCCGAACTCGAAGGTGCGGATGCGTTTGATCACGTGGCAAAAACGCTGGACCTGATTGAATCCCTGGCGCCACAGCGGGTGATTCCAGGCCACGGCGCTGCCTTCTCCGATGTGGCGTCCGCCCTGGCGGTGGCGCGCAAGCGTCTGGCCGGGTTTGTCGCGAATCCGGTCAAACACAGTCAATATGCCGCCAAAGTCCTGCTGAAATTCAAGTTGTTGGCGGTTCAGCGCATGGAAGAGGCTGCCTTCATGGCATGGGCACAGACCACCCCTTATTTCAAACTCATCCATGCCAATTACTTTGAGGACCTTGATTTTTCGGAGTGGCTTGACCAGCTCATCGGGGATTTGATCAAGTCGGGGGCGGCATCCCGTGAGGGGGCGGTGATCAAAAACGCGTGAAGCGTGCTGTGCCGCAAGGTGCGGCCCGGCTTGCCTGGCTAGACTCCATCATGCAGACTGATTAACTAACAAGGAGACAAACATGCCGATTACCAAAGGCTGTCAACAACTCGTGGCCGAGGCCATGGACCAGGTCACCACCTATTCCGTGGCGCAAGTCCAGGCCCGCATGAACGATGCCAACACCCAGATCGTCGATATCCGCGATGTGCGCGAATTGGAGCGCGACGGCACCGTGGTGGGCGCTTACCCGGCGCCGCGCGGCATGCTCGAATTCTGGGTTGACCCGGCGTCGCCTTACTACAAGCCCCTGTTTGGAGATGAATCCAAAGAGTTCATCCTGTACTGTGGCGCCGGCTGGCGCAGCGCACTGGCCGCCAAAGCCTTGCAGGACATGGGCATGACCAACGTGGCGCATATCGATGGCGGCTATGCCGCGTGGCAAAAAGCAGGTGCGCCGACCGAAACCCTGGACGAGCAAAAAGCGCGGCGCGCCAAAAAAGCATAAGACGCCGACCACCGGCCCAAAGCGCCAAATCCTGACCGGTTTTGGCGGCTTGCCGTGTGTGCCTGTTTGACAGGCATCGTGCTGCAAGCCGCGCCGGATATGGCTTTGCCGGGGTTGTTCTGGGGCTGGTGCACAAAGTTGTCCACAGATATTGTTAACTATCAAGGGAATGCAGGATAACTTTTCTCCAACCCCTCCGTGTCCGCATGTTTTTCTCAAAAATAGTGAAAATAAGCCCTGTCTAACGTCTTTTTAGACTATTTTCTGGTATGCATATTTCTGTTTTTGACCTTCGTTTGGCAACTTATACCTTCTGCTTATTTTGTAGGCATTGCGTTGCAGGCCGCACCAGATAAGGCTTTGCCATGTTTTCCATGAGCTGTTCCACAAAGTTGTCCACAGAAGTTGTGGAAGGCTTGTTTTCAAAAAATAGATGAAGAATATTTTTCAGCTGCCTGTTTGACAGGCATCAAGCTGAAACCCGCGCCAAATGGGGCTTTGCGGAGTTGTTCTGATGCTGCTGCACAAAGTTATCCACAGAATTTGTGAAGAGGTGCCCGGGCGAATTGTGCTAGGACGCAAAATACAGAATTCATGCCAAAGGCTGGCCTGAGCGCCGGAACTCCGCTGGCGATTCGCCGGTCCAGCCGCGAAACGCCCGGATGAAGCTTTTCTCGTTCTGAAAGCCCGCCGCCTCGGCTACCTGCTTGATGGGGCGGCTGGTGCGCAACAGCAGATCCAGCGCGCGCGCCTGGCGCACCTCGTCTTTCAGGGTTTGCAACGAGGCGCCTTCTTCCTTCAACTGGCGGTGCAGGGTGCGCGGCGACACATTGAGCAGGAGGGCCAGGTCCTCGGCGCTGTGGGTCTGGGCCGGGTAGGCGGCCAGCGCCTGGCGTACGCGCTGCACCAGCAGGCGGTCGCGCCGGTACTGCAAAACAGTCAAGGGGAGGGCGCGCTTGAGCATCTGCTGCAGCGCCGGTTCATCCCGGCGCAGCGGCAGGGCCAGGTAGCGCGCGTCAAAGCGGATGCCCGCCGGGGCGGACTCAAATGCTGTCGGGCCGGAGAACAGCACGGCGTAAGCCTCCTGGTGGGCGGGGGCTTTGAAAGGAAATTGCGCACCTTGCAGCGTGATGCGCGAGTCAATCAGCCAGCAGGCCACGCCGAGGATGTTGCGCAGCACCGAAACCAGACAAAACTCGCGCAAGGCGCCCAAGTCCCGGTGCTCGGTGATGGACAGCGTGGCGGTGTCGCCCGCGACCTCCAGGCTCAAGGTGATGTCATCGGCAATCAGACGGTGGTGGCGGCACCAGCGTTTCAGCGCGATGCTCAGGTTCGGCGCGCTGATGGAGGCCCGCGCCAGCATGCCGTAGCTGCCCCAGGGCAGGCGGCGGCTGAACCAGCCCAGCGCTTCATCGTCGAGTTCCTGCATGGCGGCACCCGAGATCACCTCCATCTGCATGGCGCTGATGCGCGCCTCAGGGTTATCCATGAGTTCTGGCGCAATATGTGCCAGTTGCAGGGCTTGGGTGGGACTCACCCCGTAGCGTTGATACGCCATCAGGATGGCACGTACAAATGCAATGGGCGTTACGGCTGCGCCCGTATGGGCGCGTGTCGTATCCAGGGGGGCTGAAGAGGCAAGGGTAAACATAAGCCAAACTTTGCACCAGCTTGGCAGAATTTGCAACCTCGGTGACTGTTGCCCGTGGGCGCGGGCGCCTATGCTTGCCTTCGCGACCTATTTCTGGGGCCTGTGCCCGCTGGAGGAAATCGACATGACACCCACACCTGTGACTCCGTTAAACGCCCCTGACTTGACTTCGAGCCTGTCCAGCGGGGCGACTGACGTGCCCTTGATCGAGCAAACGCTCGGTGACTTCTTTGACGCCATGGTTGCGCGCCAGCCCGACCACGAGGCGCTGGTGAGTGCCCACCAACATCTGCGCTACACCTACCGCGAACTGCAACACGCCAGCCATCAATTGGCCAGCGGTCTGCTGGAGTTGGGCTTGAAACCCGGCGACCGGGTCGGCATCTGGTCGCACAACAATGCGCAGTGGCTGCTGATGCAACTGGCTACCGCCCAGGTCGGCCTGATTTTGGTGAACATCAACCCGGCGTACCGGGTGGCTGAGCTGGAATACGCCCTGAACAAAGTCGCGTGCAAAGCGCTGGTGACGATGGCGCGCTTCAAGACCAGCGATTACGTCGGCATGCTGCGCGAACTGGCGCCGGAATTGAGCAGCGCGCAGCCCGGCGCCCTGCAGTCGGCACGTCTGCCGCATCTGCGCACCGTGGTGTGGCTGGATGAGTCGGGACAAACTCCGGACGAGCTGGGGCTGATGCGCTTCTCCACCTTGTTGGCGACCGGGGACGCGGCCGACCCGCGGGTCAGTGCCACCGCCAAACTGCTGCACCCCACCGACCCGATCAACATCCAGTTCACCAGCGGCACCACCGGCTTTCCCAAGGGTGCCACGCTGACGCACCGCAATATTCTGAACAACGGCTTCTTCATTGGCGAAGCCATGCAGCTCACGCCCGCTGACCGCCTGTGCATTCCGGTGCCGCTGTACCACTGCTTCGGCATGGTGTTGGGCAATCTGGCCTGCCTCACGCACGGCGCGACCATCGTCTACCCGAGCGACGGTTTCGACGCACTCACCGTCCTGCAAACCGTGCAGGACGAGCACTGCACGGGGCTGCACGGCGTGCCGACCATGTTCATCGCCGAACTGGACCACCCGCGCTTCAAGGAGTTTGATCTGGGCAGCCTGCGCACCGGCATCATGGCCGGCTCGCCGTGCCCGATCGAGGTGATGAAGCGCGTGATGAACGAGATGCACATGAGCGAGGTCACCATCGCCTACGGCATGACCGAAACCAGCCCGGTCAGTTGCCAGAGCACCACCACCACGCCGCTGGAAAAACGGGTGGCCTCCGTCGGGCTGGTGCAACCCCATTTACACGTCAAGATGATTGATCCGATCACCGGCGAGATCGTGGCGCCGGGCGTGTCGGGCGAGTTGTGCACCAAAGGCTACTCGGTGATGCACAGCTACTGGGAAGACCCGAGCCGCACCGCCGAGGCGATTGATGCCGAAGGCTGGATGCACACCGGCGACCTGGCGACCATGGACGCGCAAGGCTATGTCAACATCGTCGGGCGCATCAAGGACATGGTGATCCGCGGCGGCGAGAACATCTACCCGCGCGAGATCGAAGAATTCCTCTACCGCCACCCCAAGATTCAGGACGTGCAAGTGGTTGGCATCCCGGACAAGAAGTATGGCGAAGAACTGTGCGCCTGGATCATCGCCCGGCCGGGCCAGACCCTGAGCGAGGATGAAGTGCGGGACTTTTGCAAGGGGCAGATTGCGCACTACAAGGTGCCGCGCCACATCCGCTTTGTCACGGCGTTCCCAATGACTGTGACCGGCAAGATCCAGAAATTCAAAATCCGTGAAGAAATGAAGCAGCAGCTCGGGCTGCAAGAAGACAAAACCGCCTGAACCAGAGACACATGAGAGAAACGCTGTATGCCCATCCTTGAATCCAAACTCAACGCCCGCTCTGCGGATTTCCAGGCCAACGCCGCCGCCATGCGGGCGTTGGTGGACGACCTCAACGCCCAGATCGCCAAAGCCTCTTTGGGTGGCGGTGACGCCGCCCGCGCCAAGCACACCGGGCGCGGCAAGCTGCTGCCGCGCGACCGCGTGCAAATGCTGCTCGACCCCGGCACGCCGTTTCTGGAGCTGTCGCCGCTGGCGGCCTTGGGGCTGTACCCGGACCGCGACGGAACCGACAGCGCCCCCTGCGCCGGCGTGATTGCCGGCATTGGCCGCGTCAGTGGCGTGGACTGCATGATCGTCTGCAACGACGCCACCGTCAAAGGCGGCACCTACTACCCGATGACGGTCAAGAAGCACTTGCGGGCGCAAGAGATCGCGCAGCAAAACCGACTGCCCTGCATTTACCTGGTGGACTCGGGCGGCGCCAATCTGCCGAACCAGGACGAGGTGTTCCCGGACCGCGACCACTTTGGCCGCATCTTCTTCAACCAGGCCAGCATGAGCGCCGAGGGCATCTCACAAATTGCGGTGGTGATGGGCAGTTGCACGGCGGGCGGCGCCTATGTGCCGGCCATGAGCGACGAGGCCATCATCGTCAAGAACCAGGGCACGATTTTTCTCGGTGGCCCGCCGCTGGTGAAAGCCGCCACGGGCGAAGTCGTCACCGCCGAAGATCTGGGCGGCGGCGACGTGCACACGCGCCTGTCGGGTGTGGCCGATCATCTGGCGCAGAACGACCTGCACGCGCTGGCGCTGGCCCGGCAGGCGGTTGCACATTTGAATCAAAAGAAGCCTCTAGCCCCCGCGCTGCTTGCCTCTGTAGCTCCCAATTTTGTAGCGGATGAGTTGTACGGCGTGATTCCGACCGACACGCGCAAACCGTTTGACGTGCGCGAAATCATCGCCCGCATCGTCGATGCCTCTGATTTTCATGAGTTCAAACCGCGTTTTGGCGCCACGCTGGTCACCGGTTTTGCCCATATCGAAGGCATGCCGGTCGGCATCATTGCCAACAACGGCATTCTGTTCAGCGAGTCGGCCCTGAAGGGCGCGCACTTCATCGAGCTGTGCTGCCAGCGCAAGATTCCGCTGGTGTTTTTGCAGAACATCACCGGCTTCATGGTCGGGCGCAAGTACGAGAACGAAGGCATCGCGCGCAACGGCGCCAAGATGGTCACCGCCGTGGCGACCGCCGCCGTGCCGAAATTCACCATCATCATTGGCGGCAGCTTTGGCGCGGGCAACTACGGCATGTGCGGGCGCGCCTTCAGCCCGCGCTTCTTGTGGATGTGGCCGAACGCCCGCATCTCGGTCATGGGCGGCGAGCAGGCCGCCAGCGTGCTGGCCACCGTCAAACGCGACGGCATTGAACTCAAAGGCGGGCAGTGGAGTGCGGAGGAAGAAGAGTCCTTCAAAGCCCCGATTCGCCGCCAGTACGAGGACCAGGGCCACCCCTATTTCGCCACCGCGCGCCTGTGGGACGACGGCGTGATCGACCCGGCCGACACGCGCCGCGTGCTGGCCCTGGGCTTGAGCGCGTCGCTGAACGCCCCGATCCCCGATACCAAATTTGGCGTGTTCCGGATGTAATGGAAAGAGACCTTCATGTTTAACAAAATTCTCATTGCCAATCGCGGGGACCAGCCGCAAAGCGGCGCAGCAGCGCAGCTACATTGCCTGGTGCACGAAGTGCACGCAGGCGATTTTTCCTCGATGGAGTACTCACATGTTTAACAAAATCCTGATCGCGAATCGAGGAGAAATCGCTTGCCGCGTGGCCGCCACCGCCCGCCGCCTGGCCATCAAAACCGTCGCGGTGTATTCCGATGCCGATGCCAACGCCAAACACGTCAGCGTGTGCGACGAGTCGGTTTATATCGGCGGCAGCGCGCCCAAGGACAGCTACTTGCGTTGGGAAAACATCATCGCCGCCGCCAAGGCGACCGGCGCGCAGGCGGTGCATCCGGGTTACGGCTTCTTGAGTGAAAACGTTGAGTTCGCCCAGGCCTGTGCCGATGCCGGGCTGGTCTTCATCGGCCCGCTGCCGTCGAGCATCCAGGCGATGGGCCTGAAAGCCGAGTCCAAGCGCCTGATGAACCTGGCCGGGGTGCCGCTGGTGCCGGGCTACCACGGCGAGGACCAGGACCCGGCGCTTCTGCAGCGCGAGGCCGACAGCATTGGTTACCCGGTGCTGATCAAGGCCAGCGCCGGCGGCGGCGGCAAGGGCATGCGCGCGGTGGACTCCTCAGAGGACTTTGCCGCGGCGCTGGCAAGTTGCAAGCGCGAAGCCATCAACAGCTTTGGCGACGATGCGGTGCTGATCGAGAAGTACGTGCAGCGCCCGCGCCACATCGAGATTCAGGTCTTTGGCGACACGCTGGGCAACTATGTCTACCTGTTTGAGCGCGACTGCTCGGTGCAGCGCCGCCACCAGAAGGTGCTGGAAGAAGCACCGGCGCCCGGCATCACGGAAGAGTTCCGCCAGCAGATGGGCACGGCGGCGGTGGCGGCGGCGCGGGCGGTGAATTATGTTGGCGCGGGCACGGTCGAGTTCATCGTCGAGCAGCGCCCCGATGGCTCGATGATGTTCTTCTTCATGGAAATGAACACGCGCCTTCAGGTGGAGCATCCCGTGACCGAAGCGATCACCGGGCAGGATCTGGTGGAGTGGCAATTGCGTGTCGCTTCGGGCGAAGCGCTGCCGCTGCGTCAGGATCAATTGAAGATCACCGGCCACGCCATCGAGGCCCGCATCTGCGCCGAAAACCCGGACAACAATTTCTTGCCCGCCACCGGCACGCTGCATGTCTATGGCCTGCCCGATTGCGTGACTTTCGAGCGCAACAGCGGCGGCGTGCGCGTGGACTCCGGCGTGCGCGAAGGCGATGTGATCTCGCCGTTTTATGACTCGATGGTCGCCAAGCTGATCGTGCATGGCGACACGCGCGAGCAGGCACTGTCCCGCCTCGATACCGCGCTGGCGCAGACCCACATCGTCGGGCTGAGCACCAATGTGCAGTTCTTGCGCAACGTGGTGCAAAGCCGCTCGTTTGCCCAGGCCGATCTGGACACCGGCCTGATTCCGCGTGAAGAAGCGGTGCTGTTCAAGCAGGAGAAAGTCGGTTTGGGCCTGGCCGTGGCCGGCGCTATTGCCCACACGCTGCAGCAGGAAAAAACGGCCCAAGCGCAGGTCGCCAGCCGTGCCGTCTGGCTCGACCCGTGGGCGCGGCAGGATGGCTGGCGCTCGCACGGCCCCAGCACGCGCCGCTTTGACTACGAATTTGCGGGCGTGGTGCAGGTGGTGCACATGACCACCTTGCACGACGGCGCCCTGCAGCTCGACGTGGCGGGCGAGGTCGGCGGCTTTGCCTTTACGCCGGTGACCCATGGTCTGGATGTGCGCTTCGGCAGCCAGAGAAAAATCGTCAATGTGTATGCAAATGGGGCTGTAGCCCACGTATTTACTGCACAAGGTGCTGCACAAATCGTAGCGATTGACGCCTTGGCCCATGCCGGCGATACGCAGGCCGAGGGCGGTCGCCTGACGGCACCGATGCCGGGCAAGGTGGTGTCGTTCTCGGTCAAAGCCGGAGATAAAGTCACCAAAGGCCAGGCGCTGGCGGTGATGGACGCCATGAAAATGGAGCACACCATTGCCGCCCCGATGGACGGCGTGGTGGCTGAGTTACTCTATCTGCCCGGCGACCAGGTGACGGAAGGAGCGGAGTTGCTCAAACTGGTGGCGCACTAACACTCTGGGAGCCTGGTTGATGATGGGACGGTTTCGTGAATTACGGCGCTTTCAACAAGGCGGGCTTCGCATTGCGCCCCTGGTCATCACCTTTTGCTGTGTCGATACGCCTGCCGAGCCCTGGCTGGATGGGCTTCGGGCCGCCTTGCCGGACGCGCAGGTGGCGGTCTGGCAACCCGGCGCCGCTCCGGCAGACTACGCCGTGGTGTGGGCGCCGCCGCAACAGTTTTTTGACGAACAGCCGCAACTGCGCGGCATTTTCAATATCGGCGCGGGCGTGGATGCGCTGCTGAAGTTGCAATTGCCCCCGCAGGCCACCGTGGTGCGGCTCGACGATGCCGGCATGGCGGTACAGATGGCCGAGTACGTGTGTCACGCGGTGATCCGCCACTTCCGCGAGTTCGATGGGTATGCATCGGAGCAGAAGGCGGAGCAATGGTCCCGCCGCACGCCCCGTGAGCGCGCCGACTTCCCCATTGGGGTGATGGGACTGGGCGTATTGGGCGAACGGGTGGCGCAGGCCTTGCGGGGCTTCGAGTTTTCGGTCAACGGCTGGAGCCGCCATCCCAAAGCGGTGGTCGGCGTGCGGGGCTTTGTCGGCGCAGAGCAGTTCCCTGAGTTTCTGGCGGCCAGCAAGGTGCTGGTCAACCTGCTGCCGCTCACGCCCGAAACCCGCGACATCATGAACCACGCGACTTTGTCGCAATTGCGGCCGGGCGGCTATGTGATCAACGTGGCCCGCGGTGCCCATCTGGTGGACGAGGATCTGCTGGCGCTGCTCGACAGCGGGCATCTGGCGGGCGCCACGCTCGACGTGTTTCGCACCGAGCCCTTGCCGTCGGCTCACCCGTTCTGGCCGCACCCCAAAATCACTGTCACGCCGCATATCTCCGCCAGCACCTTGCGCGATGTTTCCATTGCGCAGATTGCGGGCAAGATCCAGTCGCTGGAGCATGGCATGGCCGTTGCCGGTATCGTGGACCCTGCTCGCGGCTACTGAGCGTGGTCGCCCCATCCAATTGAGGAACCCCAAATGA
>JAZKHK010000163.1:0-2565 GCA_040385425.1 Pseudomonadota bacterium
ATCTCCGGGTAGCGGGAGGCCGCCAGCGCCAACTTGGCCAGATCAGCCGCCGTGGACGTGTTTTCTGGCGACAAACCGGTCGGCTCCTGGATGACGGTATGGGTCATGCCAAGTGTTTTGATCTTTTGGTGCACGGCGTCGATAAAAGCCGTGGGGCCGCCCGCATAGGTGCGCGCCAGTGCGGCGGCGGCACGGTTGTCCGATGACATCAGCGCGAGGTGCAACACGTCTTTGCGGGACAAGCTGGCGCCCACCGGCACATGCGACTTGCTGTGTTTGAGCGCATCCACGTCGGACGGCAGAATCGAAATCTGCTCGTTCATTTTGGGCTTGCTGTCCAACACCACCATGGCCGTGAGCAACTTGGTCAAAGAGGCAATCGGGACCGTGACATTGGCGCCTTTTTCAAACAGCACTTGTCCCGTTTCGTCGCTGACAAGAATGGCGTGCTCCGAATTGACGCGAAACGCGCTGGCACCGGTGGCGGAAAAAAGCGCCAAGCAGAAAATAAAATATTTGAACATGTGATATCGCTCTCTGGGCTGTTTTTTGAATTTCGGCCCGGCTGTCGTACGTGTGAGCGGTGATTTTTGGAGGCCCGGTGCGCATCAATGGCACCGACCCAAAGACGCAAGCCGGCAGTGAAATGACTTCACTGCCGGCTTGCTTGAATTATCGGTCAGCTCGTCTGAAAAGACCGATTAATTTGTACGTTTACTTGGCTGGATAAGCCAAATCAGCGCGCCGGTTTTCAGCGTATGAAGCTTCATCATGGCCAGACGCCTTGGGCTTTTCCTTGCCAAAACTGACCGCTTCCACTTGCGAGTCTTTCACGCCATACACCTTGAAGGCTTTCAGCACCGCTTCGGCGCGCTTCTGGCCCAAAGCGAGGTTGTACTCGCGTCCGCCCTGCTCATCGGTATTGCCTTCGATCTTGATCGCCACATCAGGGTGGGCGGCCAGGTACTTGCCGTGCAATTCGATCACAGGCGCATAAGTAGGCTTGATCGCAAATTGGTCGAAGTCGAAGTAGACGCTGCGTTTCTGGGAAAGCGGATTTTTCGGATCCAGGTAGGCCGCGAGCACCGGGGCTGTCGCGGTGGGTGCAGTCGTGGCCGCGCTGCGGGCAGCGGGGGCCGAGCTGGCCGAAGAAGCGGCTGCGGGTTCCGTCAAGGGCGTGCTGCTGCAGGCTCCCAACAGGATGGACACAGCCAGACCACTTGCCAGGGCCAATCGATTTCCAAAACGCATTTTTGTTTCCTTAAATTACAAAAGTTGAACGGTACATCCAGTCCGGCCATCAAGGCATTCAAGCAAAAAGAAAGCTTGGGCTCCCCAATACCCTCCGTTTTGCAGCACCTCGACCCAGCAACTGGGCAGGTTGGCTATTTTCTCTCCACTTGACGTGTAAAAAGGCCAACCAAATGTAAATAGCCTTAAATTCAGGCAATGGGCACAGCCATTCAACGCAAAGTCGCTGAATCGAATGCGTCGAAATGGCGCTTGGTCAACCCTTCGTTGACTACGCCTTCAGATACTCGGACTTGCTTCCCAGCCAGCGCTGCACGTGTTTTTCGGCCAGCGCCGGGTGCTGGTCCAGCATCACGGGCGCGAGCTGGCGCGCCCACTCCAGCAAGTCCGTGTCCGTCGCCAAATCGGCAAAACGCAGCATCGCCGCACCCGACTGGCGCGCGCCCAGGAACTCGCCGGGGCCGCGAATCTCCAGGTCGCGCCGGGCGATCTCGAAACCGTCGTTGGTTTCGACCATCGCTTTGAGGCGCGCGCGGGCGGTCTCGCCCAGACGTGGCGCATCGCCCGTGGAATACAGCAGCACGCAGGCCGAGGCCGCCGCACCACGCCCGACCCGGCCGCGCAACTGGTGCAACTGCGACAGGCCAAAACGCTCGGCGTGTTCGATCACCATCAGCGAGGCATTGGGCACATCGACGCCGACTTCAATCACCGTGGTGCTGACCAGCACGCCCATGGCGCCGCTGGTGAACAAGGCCATCACGGCTTTCTTTTCGGCGGGCGGCATGCGCGAGTGCAGCAGCCCGACCATGACGCCGGGCAGCGCGGCGCTCAACTGCGCGTGGGTCTCGGTGGCGTCGGTCAAATCGAGCGCTTCGCTTTCTTCAATCAGCGGGCAAACCCAGTAAATCTGCCGCCTCTCGCCAAGCTGGAAACGGATGCGCTCAATCACCTCGTCGCGGCGCGAGTCGTTCACCACCTTGGTGACGATGGGCGTGCGCCCCGGCGGCAGCTCGTCGATGGTGGACACATCCAGATCGGCGTAATAGCTCATGGCCAGCGTGCGCGGAATCGGCGTGGCGGTCATCATCAACAAGTGCGGCTCCAGTGGCGAATCCGCCGCGCTGTCCCCGACCAGCGCCAGCGCCCCGGCGGGCGCCGCCAGCTTGCTGCGCAGGGCCAGCCGCTGCGCCACGCCAAAGCGGTGCTGCTCGTCGATGATGGCCAGCGCCAGGTTCTTGAACAGCACCTTGTCCTGGATGATGGCGTGCGTGCCCACCACCAGCGCGGCCTCGCCGCTCTCGATCAGGGCCA
>JAZKHK010000164.1:0-10054 GCA_040385425.1 Pseudomonadota bacterium
ATTGGAAGCAGCAGCCGCCAACCGCGACAAGTTCTTCACCCTCAATGAGCGGTTTCACATGCGCCTGCTGGAAATCGCCGGCAACCGCTGGCGCGATCAGATGGTGGCCGACCTGCGCAAGGTCATGAAGCTCAACCGCCACAACTCCCTGCTGAAATCAGGCCGGATTGACGAATCGTTGAACGAACACCGCGCCGTGATGGCCGCCATCGCGGCACGCGACACAGCACTTGCCATGCAGCGCATGCATGAACATTTCAAGAACGGGCTGGAAGCCGCGAACTGAATCGTGCTTTAAAAAGCGCTGCCAGCCCGCAGGGAATTACTCCACTTCCAAACGTAACTCCCGCTCCGCCACACGCTGTTTTTCATCCTGGACTTGCAGGGTCAAGCGGTGCTTCCCTGGCGGAATCTGCGCATTCTCCAGCGCAAATCCTTCTTTGTTCACTTTGACGTACTTGGTGATGCGGCTGGTGATGTCGATCTTGAATGCACCGTACATCACTTTGAAAGTCGCCGGATCGATGGGCGCATCCGCCTGGCCTTTGAATTGAACCGCAATCGCAAACGGAGCTTTGACTTTGAGGTCCGCCACCGGCTCGGGCTTGAGGATATCAATCAGAGGCACGATCGCGCGGGGACGCAAGGCGGGCAGCGCATTGAAGCCTTCTTCGCCCTTGAACTCCAGGGCTTCGGCCGGCGTGACCAGCCAGCCCTCAGGCAGCCCCGGCAATGCCCCAGGCACATTATTCAGGTCATTTAGGCCTGTAGCCCCCGTAGATAGTGCGCAAGCAGCTATCAAACCTATAGCAATAAGTTTTGTTTGACGAATCATCACTTGATCTCCTCTACATTGACCATGCTGGCCCCGTAAGCGTCTGAACACAAGGGGCTGTTCTGGCGTTTGGCCTGCGATGCGCAAACCTGGCTGTTGCCCATTTTTGACGTGGTCATGAGCGCACCCAACTGGGCCCGGCCCTCTGAATCATTGAGGGATGAGACAAAAGCACCGGCTTTGTTGGCGGCCAGCGCGCTGAAGTCGCGCGGGGCATCGCTCACCATCACCAGCAGGCTGTCGGTGCCTGCCGGGCCAGAGGCCTTGACGCGCCAGTTGGGGCGCGGCAGTTGAAGCGGCTGGCCGGCCTTGATGCTGTTGTTCTGGTCAAGGTCATTGGGGAACAACAGATAAACCGATTTGTTGTCGGAGCCTGCCAGCGCCACATAGACAAATCCTGCGCGGTCAGACTGAACCACCATATCCAGTGCATCCTGACCGATCTTGAGCTGGTTTTTACCCATCGTGACCTGCACATGGCGTTTGGCATCGCGCTGATCCAACATTTGTTTCAAGGCTTGCTCGCCGGTCAATGCAGCTGGCGCGGCAACCGGTGCAGGAGCCGGTGCAGGTACAGCCACGACCGGCTTTGCAAGCGCCGCCGGAGGTGCTTCAACCACTGGGGCCACCGTTGGCATCACGGTCGGCGCCGTGGCCGTGACCTGGCTGAACCAGGCGGGAACAAAGGCCGCATTGCCGTTGAGCACCAGGTTATGGGCCTTGAAGTTCGGATCATTGGCCATGCGCTTGTTGATTTTTTCCTGCGCGCATTGCTTGATCTCGTCCATGCTGATGGCCCCCGAGTTGTCGAGGTCGGTGGCATCGCGCAGCATGCAGTCGCGCATGAACTGGGTCGCCAGGCCGCCTTTTTGTTCATCGTCAAAGCTGATTTCGTTGTCACGCGAAGCGCTGACGTGGATGATGTCCTGCGGCAAGGCACCCTTGGCGGTGACCTCTCCCAGCAGACTGCGGGTCTTGATGTTCACGGGCCGGCCGCACTCTTCGGAAATGCTGGCGAACTTGGGCCGCAACAGACCTTCGTCGTTGGCATTGCCCAGACCCCGCGTGCGTGCACTGGACGCTGCCTGCACCAGGCCGCCCGAGTGGCAGGCGTCGTACATCACGAACAGTTTGTCGGTCTTGTTGGTGATGGTCTTGAGCAGGTCGGCCATTTCGTGGTTGGTGATCGTGCCGCTGGCACCACCGTCATAAGCGAGCAGAGCCTCGACACAGCCCCCGGCCACCGGGTCTTTGAAGCGGGTGCCATGACCCGAGTAGTGAATGAAAACGCGATCGCCGTCCTGCACCTTGTCGGTCAGCTCCTGCAGTGCCTGGCGGATATTGTTGCCCGTGGCCTGGTCATCCTGCAAATAGCGGATATTGCTGGCAGGCACTTGCATGGCCTGCGCCATTTGCGTGGCCGATTGCTTGTCGATGCGCGCACCGGGCAGCGACGGCGTCGCCGGATCGGCGTAGCGGCTGATGCCGATGATCAGCGCATGGCGATTGATACGCGGCGACAGGTTGCGCACGCCCAGGGTCAAGGCCGTATTGCCACTGGCCTCGCGCCCACTGGCCAGGCGGGAAGCGGCTGAGCCATCCGATGGCCAGTTCAACGCCCCGGCACGCACCCAACCCGAAACCCTGGCACCGGCGTGATCGGCAGGCGCAGCGGCCTCAACCTGCACCCAGCCGCCTTCGACACTGATCAGGCGCACAACAGCCCCCGCTGGCAGGTTTTGCAGCACAGGCGCGGAGCCCAGTTTGTCAGCCCGCAACTCGGTGGCACGCAATGCGCTCAGGGTCTGGCCTGGCACCGAGGGGCGACTCGATTGCGCCTGCACATCCGGCAAACCACCCAAACCCGCCATCAGGCCCAACAGCAAGCAAAGAGGTTTGAACTTCATCTTGAGCGTCATAGGAGCGGTCTTTCAATCAGTGGGTTTGTCTGTATTTTGAAGCATTGACCAGGCAAGGAAGACGCCTTGGGCCAATTTTTCACGATCCGGGGCTGCCTCCAGCAGCAAAGGCTCGCCGCTGCGGTGGGCCAGACGCAGCAAGGCAGACTCCAACTGCGGGCGCGCCGCCAGTATCGCCGCATGCGGGCCGACCACCGCGGCAAAGCGGGCCAACTCGGGCCAGCGCAAAGTGGCAGGCCAGGTGATTCTGGCATCGCACACCACCACGCGGCAGGTCGGCGCATGGCGCTCCAGCACATCAATCAAGCGGTCCAGCGAGTCCTCCAGCCAGGCATCGCTGCGCTCCCACGCCCAAACAGCCAGGGGCTGCGTGTCGGGTGGTGGCGGTGAACACCAATGGTCGCGGCGCCAGGTATTCCAGAATCGCAGGACGGCCAAAAAAAGCAGCGCCAGCCCGGCCGCCAAATGCAAATCCAGAAACACCGGCAAACCGTTGAGGCTCAAATAACTGATCCCCAGCAATGCCGCCGGCAAGGCCAACAAGGCCGGCGCCAGTGACGCCACACTCCTGAATTGCACCCACAGCGCCAATCCGACGCATAACGCGATCGCCAACGCCGCTTCCAGCCAGCGGGGCAGTTCACTCAGGTGCCGTTGATTCAAGACGTTGTCCAGCGCCGTTGCCAACGAATCCACGCCCGCCTGGGTGCTGGACAACGGCGTCGGGTGGATGTCATGCAAACTGGGCGCGGTGGAACCGATGATGACTACCTTGCCCTTAAACGACGGCAGCGCTGCCAGAGGCTTACCGCCTTCAGCCTGTGCAAAGACATCGGCAAAACTGAGGTGAGGATAGGCGCCGGCCTGCCTGCGCCACGAAATCAACTCATTATTTTGATCAAAATGGGCTCTAGCCCTTGTCAAATAAGCGTTATATGCTTCTGAATCAATAGCACCCAAGACACTCAAAGGCAAAGACTGAATCCAGTGGCCATCGAGCAGGCGCTCCGCATAACGGTAACGACGCAGCACACCATCGGCGTCAACATAGCCATTGTTGAACCCCAAACGGCTGCTGGCCACGGCGGGAAGCGCCGGCGGAATCAGGGCGACAGTGCTCGCCTTGACCAACGAAGGGGCACCCGGCGTTAAGGCTTGAGCGGCCCACAGACCCGGCAAAGCCGCCTGGGTGATCTGGCTGGTGACGTCGTTGACTGGCGGCAGCCGCACCACCGGAAAATGACTATGCGGACTGCGCTTGACGGCTTCATTGAAAGCGGCATCTCCCCCGGGGCTGAGGCGATCGGCATCGGCAAACAAAATATCCCACACCACGGCGGCGGGTTGCTGTCGCTCAATGTGCTCCAGTACGGTCGCCAAGGTGTCGCGCGGCCAGGGCCAGCGGCCAAATTCCGGGCCCATGCGCGCCAGCGATGCTTCATCAATGTCGATGATGACGAGACGGGGGTCCGGGGCGGCGACCAGGACACGGGAACGCACCATGGCGTCGTAACTGGACTGGCTCAAACCGCCGGTGAATTTGAGTACAAACACATCCAGCACCACCCAGACTGAGAACAGCAGCACCAAACCCCAGGTCACGCGCCGCGCCGGCCAGGCACCGATCCGGCGGCTCATGCGTTCCCAGAACTTCATCGGGTCAGTGCCTAGCGTTGCGCCAGATTCTCGGCGCCGCGCACGGAGAAGCTGGTGAGTTCGTGGCGGTCAATGCGATTAATCGACCCGTTGGCGTTGCGCGACTCATCGTCAAACGCCACATAAGACCGCAACTCGGGCACGTACCAACCGGTGAAAGACCACTTGCCACGACTGGCTGAGTTTTCGATTTGCCAAAAATCATCTATCTCCACACGCCACGCCATGAATTCGCCAGCCGGTGTTTTTATCTTTTCCTGATTCTTGACCACCATCGTGGCTTTGTTTTGCTCTTTTTCTCGACGCCCATCGGTGAATTTTTTGTCGATTGCAAAAGTCAGCTCCGTCTTGGCACCCGGTGACAAGAGAGGCGGAATACTGAGATAACCTGGCGAATACACACTTTCCCGGCTTGAACTGCGGGAATACCGCAGGTTGCCATGGGCATCCCAGCGCAAAACTCCTTTATTCAGGACCAGATCACCGTCTGGCGTCACGTCATCGATGCGGGTTGAATAGTTGCGAACCACTTCGCCTTTGAATTTATCAACCACCTGAAACCGCCAACGGTCGCCCACCGTGAACCCGGCTTGATTGCTGGCGATGGCCAGACGCGATGATTTGACTGGTGCAGTTGATGATCCGGTGTCAACAGCCGCCTCCCGAGCAAATGATTCTCCCCCGGATTGATTTGCAGCCTGGGCCATATTGACCTGGACAGCCGCTGTGGCCTTGGCATCTGTCAGGCTAAAACTTTGCAAGGCCAGACGCTCATGCACCGTCGTTTTACCGAGGCTGGTATTGGTATCCGTCACATCATGCGCGACCACGCGCTTGATTTCAGGGACGAACCAGAAAGTGTGGTCAAGCGCTATCTCATGGCCATTGCTCAGCACGCCTTGCATCTGGCGACGAATTCGCCAAGCCATGAACTCGCCAGCGGGGGTTGTTACTTTTTCCCGTCCAATGACGTCAATCGTGCCTTTGGCGACAAACTTGGCTTCATGACCATCTTTGTACTTGCTCACGATCTCATAGCTGACGGGCTCTTTAAACCCTTGGCGCAACTGCGTTGGCACCATGCGGTAGCCAGAACTGTAATTGCGCTCCCGTTCGGCATTGCGCAGATAGCGGACTTGACCTGTGGCGGTGTAGATCGCTCCGTCGCTCAACATCGCGTCCCCGTTGGCCGCCAGGGAAGTTACCTGCTGCGTGTAACTACTTGGCTTGTGGGTTAACAAGTTATCACTGATAAACGTCCAACTGTCTCCGACTGCGTAGACCAAGTGAGGGGTCGTGCTACCGGTCAGCATGACTTGTGCCGGGGCTGCGGTGGCAGGCTGCAACTGCAGCAGCCTCGTACGCGCTTCGCCCGCAAACTTGCCATGGGGATAGCGGTTCAGGTACGCCCGAATCTCAACTGGCACACGGCTGTCTTTGACGGCATCCCAGAGCGTAGCCTCTACCACCTGGCCAGAGTCAAAAGACCCAGCCACGATCGGCCCACCCTTGAAATAAAAGTCACCTTCCAGCGAGGTCGACTCCCATGGCACTTGTTTGCCTTGCGAATCGCGACGCACGTTGGCACGTACTTGCTTGAACACATCTTCAACCTTGCTGCCGGGCTGACGGATGGCACTGAGCAGGTGCTGGGTGTACAGACCGTTGACACCACTGCCGTCGCTGGCCACCGAACCAGGCGAGGTGGCATAAGCGACCAGCGTGCCCACCGGCGCATCCATCTGTGCCAGACCTGCTTTGCCCGAACGCGTGCTGCGTGTAAAGGGATTGTTGCGGCAGGCATCCAGAATCATGATGTTGGCAACGTTGCCTGCGGCTTCCATCTTGTCGAGCACGGCTTGAGCATCCACGGCGTTGTAGGCCACTTCGTCTTCCCGCTCAATGCTCGCGCCCACCGGGATCAGGTAGTTGCGGTCCTTGATTTGCATACCGTGACCGGCATAGTAAAAGAGTCCGGTCCCGCCGTCACGCAGCCGATCACCAAACTCGCGCAAGGCGTCCAGCATGCCCCGCTGGTCGGTGTTTTCACGGGTGATGACGCTAAAGCCGGATTCTTTTAATGCTTGTGCGATGGCGCGTGCATCGTTGACAGGGTTGGTTAAAGGGGCACTTTTGTAGGCCGAATTACCGATCACCAAAGCCACACGCTGAGTGTGATTAGCGGTGCCATTGGCGCTTGGCACATCGACCGCCTGCACCTGCAGGTTGCGCGTATCTGTCGCAGTACGGCCAGCGCCTGGCTTGGTCTGTGCGAATCCTTCTTGCTGCGTACTGGCGCACCACAAAGCAATGGAAATTGCTATTAACTTAGTAGCTGCTCGGACAGTATTTTCAAGGGCTACAAGCTTTTTTAGCATAAATCAACGAGGCGGAGTCAATCCAGATTAACAATACGCACACGCCGGTTTTCAGCAGCGAAAGGCTGATCGCGGTTAGCCAGTTCAGTTGCACCTTTGCCTGCAGCCATCAAACGGCCTTCAGCCACACCCTGGTTTTTCAAGAAATCACGCACAGCTTGCGCGCGCTGCTGGCTGAGCTTCTGGTTGTAATCCGCTTTGCCCTTGGCATCGGTATGGCCTTCAACTGCGAAGTTTGAATTCTGCAATTCGACTGACTGAAGGGCTTGCGCCAGATTGCTCAGGGCCTGCTGGCTCTCCGTGCGGATGCTGGCAGAGTTGAAGTCAAACTGGATCAGCAATGACAACGAAGGTCGGCTTGCTGGCGAAACAGCGAGAATTGGGGTGGCTTCGTTCGCTGGTTGAGCAGAAGTGGAAGTGGCCTCCACCGACAGATTACGCAGACTTCGTGTTTGTGGCGCCTTGAGTTGTCGAATCATCTGCTCGGTGCTCGGTGCTGCGGTTTGTGCAAACGAGGGCGCGACAGCGCAGGCGAACATCATCACGAGAAAGGTTTTGAACATCATCCCTGGGTTCTTTCTTGTCACCACAATTAAATCAAAGCGTTGTTCTCAAACGCCTGCCAAGTGTCTGGCTTTTTTCTACTTCTTACGCTGGACAAAAACGACCTTGTCCACCAACGAATCACCCTTGTCATTCACTTTAAGAATGATTTCGGCGTCGTAGGCCTGAGCTGACTTGAAGCGGGCCTCATTTGATATTTCTTTAGCCATTTTGGAGGCTGACCATATCGTGCTGATAGCGCTGATTAACATGAACGGGTTTTTCGCCGTCACACTGGATTTAGGCTGCACAACCTTGACGGAGCCACCACCGGTTTCCACGGAGGCCATCCAATGCTGCAAGCGCTCAGGCAAGGCACTCGGGGCGATGTTGTCGTAAAAAGCCACGTCCACCTTGGGCAGCGAGGCCGACAAGGAACTTGTCAAATCCCGGTCAAACCCCTGTAAATCGACAAACTGAAGTTCAGTCTTGGCGGGCGCCGCGCTCACGGACTGAGCCGGATTGGTTTCACAGGCGACCAGCATCATTACAAAAGGCAGGAGTAAGGCCAGTTTTTTCATTGCGAGCTTGTTCATTGAGTTGGTGTCTTGGACCGCAGAATGCGGTGACCGATATTATGGGTCGCTTTTCGCCTGTCGCAGAAAAAGACAGCGAATCGACACAGAAGCGATGACTTGACTTTGGCAAGAAGGGAATTATTCTGACCCAGACCCCGGTGCAACCTTCAAGTCAATTTGCTCTATTGTTGTAGCAAAATTTGTACTTTTGGTCTGCCCGGAGGGGATCGAACCCCCGACCCACAGCTTAGAAGGCTGTTGCTCTATCCAACTGAGCTACGGGCAGAGATCGAGAGAAAAAAGATATGGTCGGGGCGAAAGGATTCGAACCTTCGACCCTCTGGTCCCAAACCAGATGCGCTACCAGGCTGCGCTACGCCCCGACATATATGTATTGTAACGGGTCGCAGGGCTGATTTTCCTGAAGAGTGTCATTTGCTGTTGAATAAACCAAAAGAGCTTGTTGAGCCGGTCGTTTACAGTCTGCCAATGCCCTCTCAAATTCCACCACTTCCATGGCTTGAACCGGGTCAAGATTTCCCCCCCATAAATCAGGCTTGGGGTGAAAACTCTCCTGCAGCAGGTCTGCTGGCAGCTGGTGGCATATTGAATGTGGACACCTTGTGTCGCGCCTACAGCGGAGGAATTTTTCCATGGTACAGCGAAGGCCAACCCATCCTGTGGTGGAGCCCCGATCCCAGAATGGTGCTTGATGTTTCAGAATTCCGGCTACACCCGTCATTTAAAAAAACACTCCTGAAATTTTGTGCAACCTCAGGCTGCGAGATTCGAATCGATTCTGTCTTCGAGCAAGTCATACAAGCGTGTGCCACGAGTCCTCGAGAAGGTCAGGCTGGCACATGGATCGTCCCAGACATGATTGCCGCCTATGGCGCTTTGCACCACGCTGGCCTTGCCCACAGCATAGAAACGTGGGTGAATGGCGTGCTTGTCGGTGGGTTGTATTGCATTGGGCTAGGTAAATCTGTATTTGGCGAATCCATGTTCAGTCGCGCAAGTGACGCCTCCAAAATTGCACTGGCGGCACTCGTTGGTTTTTGTCGTCACCATGGCATCCGGCAGATCGATTGCCAGCAAAATACACATCACTTGGCTTCCCTTGGAGCACGGGAAATATCACGAGAATTATTTATTGAGCAAGTGGTGGCCGGACTGGCCAAACCGGACCCAGTCTGGTATTTTGATCCTTTATTCTGGCTAGAAATACTACCTTCAAAGGCAATAGAGCGGTGACTCACCTCAAGGACCTTCCTCTACAGACGCTGCAGTTTTACGCAACAGCGCCCTACCCCTGCAGCTATTTGCCAGGAAAACAGGCCCGTTCGCAAGTAGCAACGCCCAGTCATTTAATCAACACCGCCACCTATTCCGAATTGGTCAACAAAGGTTTTAGACGCAGTGGTGTGTTTACTTATCGTCCTTATTGCGATGGGTGCCGTGCCTGTACGCCGTTGCGGGTTCTCGCCAGCGAGTTTCAGCCGGACCGAAGTCAGCGGCGCGCATGGAAACACCATTCAAACTTGCAGACCAGAGTGCTCAAACTGGGTTTTGTCCAGGAACACTACAACTTGTACCTCCGCTATCAGCATGGACGACATGCAGGGGGCGGCATGGATGAGGACAGCATCGACCAATACACACAATTTTTGCTACAAAGTCGAGTGAACTCGCGACTCATTGAATTTCGCGAAGCACAAGCGGACGGGTCTCCGAGCATATTGAAGATGGTTTCGTTACTGGATGTCCTTGAGGATGGCCTATCCGCCGTCTACACCTTTTATGAACCAGAACCCCATAGCAGCTATGGAACTTACAGTATTTTGTGGCAAATAGCACAAGCCAAATCGCTGAACCTTCCCCACGTTTATCTGGGCTACTGGATTAACGAGAGTGAAAAAATGAACTACAAATCAAGATTTTCACCGTCGGAGCTCCTCATGAACGGGACGTGGGGTCGCTGATCATCCCCCAAAAAACAGGCATTATTGAAACCGTCTGATTTCCACATTGTGCAATTATTTATTTCACCAGATAAAATGATCGATTGAGCAGATCAGGATTACACATGCATAAAAAAGATTCCAGCATTCCGACCACCCCCACAGTTCAAGTGATTGAACGCAT
>JAZKHK010000164.1:10064-20284 GCA_040385425.1 Pseudomonadota bacterium
CTGGCATCTCGGGAGGAAGCTATTTCCCTTAAAGAGATCAGCGAAAAAACCAACCTTCACCCATCCACGACCCACCGATTATTGAATGACCTGGCTACTGGCCGTTTTGTGGATCGACCACAACCCGGCTGCTATCGACTCGGCATGCGCTTGCTTGAATTGGGAAATCTGGTTAAAAACCGTTTGAATGTTCGCGATGCGGCGCTGGCTCCGATGCGGGAACTGCACAAATTAATCCAGCAACCCGTCAATTTGAGCATGCGTCAAGGAGACGAGATTGTTTATATCGAACGAACTTACAGTGAGCGTTCGGGCATGCAAGTGGTTCGCGCCATCGGCGGGCGAGCCCCTCTGCATTTGACTTCGGTGGGCAAACTGTTCTTGGCTGCAGACGACCCCCAACGGGTCCGCGCTTACGCCACACGAACCGGCTTAAGTGGTCACACCAAAAACAGTCTGACCCAATTACAGGCATTGGAACGGGAATTATCCAAGGTACGCCAGTACGGGAATGCGAGTGACAACGAAGAACTTGAACTTGGCGTTCGCTGCATGGCAGCCGGAATCTATGACGACCAAGGCACACTCGTGGCAGGTTTGTCAATTTCTGCGCCAGCAGGTCGGCTTGAAGAAGAATGGTTGCCCAAACTTCAAGCGACTGCCCGTGAAATCTCAACTACTTTAGGGTATCAACCCGACTCGTCCCGCCTAAAAATTGAATAAAGTCAAAGTTGAGTTGTGAATTTCTCGCCTGCAGCAACACCAACCAGAGGCACGGCGCCAGTTTTGGAGACGGGCGTCGACTCGACCCAGTGCCGAACACGCTCTGCATCGCCAATACGACTGAGTTTTCCAGCTGAATCGAGAAAAACCATAATGAGTTTGCGCCCAGCCACTTTGGCCTGCATGACAAGGCACTGACCAGCTTCAGTTATAAAGCCAGTTTTCTGCAGACCAATGTCCCATGACGGATTCTTCACCAGACGGTTCGTATTGTTATATTGAAGTGTTCTATTGCCGATGGCTACCTGGTGGGCGGGTGAGGTAGAGAGTTCACGCAAAACAGGGTCGCCATAGGCCACGTTGACCAGTTTAGCCAGATCACGTGCACTGGATTGATTCTTGCTGGAGAGCCCGGTGGGCTCCACATAACGGGTGTCATTCATGCCGATTAATCGAGCTTTGGCATTCATCAATCCAACGAACACTGGCAATCCCCCCGGATAACTGCGACCAAGTGCATGTGCTGCGCGATTTTCACTTGACATCAAAGCCAGATGTAACAACTCACCTCGACTTAATTCCGTCCCTACTCGCAATCGTGATGAACTGCCCTTTTCAGTATCCACATCTTCTTGAGAAATGGTGATCACTTCATTCATGGGAAGTCGGGCTTCACTGAGAACCAGTCCCGTCATGAGCTTGGTGAGAGATGCAATAGGCAAAATAGCTTTGTCGTTTTTACTGAACAATACTTCACTCGTATCCTGATCAATCACCAGTGCTACGCTGGATTTCAAATCAAGGGAATCATGTGCACCGTGCAAACCGGCGAGCTTTCCAAACGAGGGCTGCGGTGGCACCACCGCAGCACGAATAACTGACTTGCGTTTAACAACACCAAATGTTTTGGATACTTTTCGTTTGGCAACGATGGTGCTCTTGGATGGCTTGACGTAATGTCGCTTACTTTGAGCAGCTTCAGCTTGTGGCAACGAAAGTGCCAAAGCGAAAACCGTCAAGCCAAAGAAAACCAGTTTTCGGTGCAAAATTTTTCCAATCGCAATATGTTGAGAATAGGACATGTAATCATCTCCAAAGATGTTTCTCGAAGTTGCAAGTTTATACAAAAAAGTCGCGCAGTATCAAATACTTGCACGACTTTCTTAAACAAGAACGACAGAAGCGCGTAATCGGCTTAACCCTGAGCAGCCACCCGGTCAGCTTTACTGTGCAATTTATTGAGTGCGCTTAGATAGGCTTTGGCAGAGGCGACAACGATGTCAGGGTCTGCTCCGATGCCATTGACCACACGGCCACTGTTCTGTAAACGCACCGTCACTTCACCTTGACTTTCGGTTGATCCACTGATGGCATTAACAGAGTAAAGAACCATCTCAGCACCGCTTTTAACGTGTGCTTCGATGGCTTTGAGAGAAGCGTCAACCGGACCATTGCCCTCTGAAGAACCTTTGACTTCTTTCCCATCAATTGTAAAAACAATACTCGCCTGCGGGCGCTCCCCCGTTTCGCTATGTTGAGACAGTGACACGAAGCCATACTGCTCCTTGTCGTGTGTCACGCTTTCATCGCTCACCAACGCCAAAATGTCTTCGTCAAAAATTTCACTTTTACGATCAGCTAACTCTTTAAATTTGGCAAAAGCGGTGTTGATATCTGTCTCGCTTTCCATTTGGACACCCAACTCCAATAGACGCTGCTTGAATGCATTACGACCACTGAGTTTGCCCAAAATAATTTTATTCGCGGTCCAGCCGACATCCTCTGCCCGCATGATTTCATAGGTATCGCGTGCTTTAAGTACACCATCTTGGTGTATTCCAGAGGCATGAGCAAAAGCATTGGTTCCCACGACCGCCTTGTTAGGCTGAACCACAAAACCCGTGGTCTGACTAACCATGCGACTCGCCGCCAAAATATGCTTCGCATCAATGCCCAGATCAAGTCCGAAATAATCCCTGCGCGTTTTGACAGCCATGACAACTTCTTCAAGACTGCAATTGCCTGCTCGCTCACCCAAACCATTGATGGTGCATTCAACTTGACGAGCTCCACCAATTTTCACACCAGCCAATGAATTGGCCACCGCCATGCCTAAATCGTTATGGCAATGAACCGACCAAATGGCCTTATCCGAATTGGGAATCCGCTCGCGCAGGGTCTTGATGAAATTACCATAGAGTTCAGGAATAGCGTAGCCAACCGTATCAGGAACATTAATGGTCGTCGCCCCCTCGTTGATCACGGCCTCCAGAATGCGACACAAAAAATCTACATCACTTCGATAACCATCTTCCGGACTGAACTCCACATCAGCAACCAGATTGCGCGCAAAGCGCACTGCAAGCTTGGCCTGCTCAAACACCTGATCAGGCGTCATGCGCAGTTTTTTCTCCATATGCAATGCTGACGTTGCAATGAAAGTATGAATACGGGCGCTATTGGCACCTTTAAGAGCTTCAGCAGCGCGTGAAATATCCCGATCATTGGCACGGGACAGTGAACAAATCGTTGAGTCCTTGATGGCATTGGCAATGGATTGCACTGCCTCGAAGTCTCCATTAGAGCTGGCCGCAAAACCCGCTTCAATGACATCAACCTTTAAGCGCTCCAGTTGACGGGCAATGCGCAATTTCTCATCCTTGTTCATGGATGCCCCAGGCGACTGTTCACCATCACGCAAAGTGGTATCGAAAATAATTAATTTGTCAGACATCGGGTTTCTCCTGTATTCCTGAAAATGCGCAACAAAAAAAGTGAGACATAAAAAAGCCTCTTGCGGATGCGTATACCAGCGAGTTACTTGTGAAGACCTCTTTCGTCAGGCTCTTCTGTCGATGTACTGATAACGCTGGTCTGTACACCTTTTGTCTTGCGCCATGCGTAAATAGCGTAGCCACTGAAACCATAAATAACAAACACACTGAACATGACAATGGGAGGATCAATATTGATAACGGCAATACCCAATGCAATCAAGACAATCACAGCAAAAGGCACACTCCTTTTCATGTGAAGATCTTTGAAGCTGTAAAACGGGACATTGGTCACCATGGTCAATCCAGAATACAAAGCCAGTGCAAACATGGGCCATGCCACAGTCGGACCCTTTACGCCAAGATCTGTCATCAACCAGATGAAGCCAGCAACTAAAGCAGCTGCAGCGGGCGACGGCAAGCCTTGGAAATAGCGTTTATCCACGATGGCCGTATTCACGTTAAACCTCGCCAAACGCAGGGCTGCACAAGCACAATACACAAAAGCGGCAATCCACCCCCAGCGACCTAAACCCTGAAGAGCCCAAACATAGGAGATTAATGCGGGCGCGGCACCAAACGAGACCATATCTGAGAGGGAGTCCATCTGCTCACCAAACGCGCTTTGCGTGTTCGTCATGCGAGCCACTCGTCCATCCAGACTATCAAGCACCATGGCACAAAAAATACCTATGGCGGCCAGATCGAATCGACCATTGATTGCCATGACGATGGCATAAAAACCACCAAAAAGTGCCGCCAGCGTAAAGAGGTTGGGCAAAATGTAAATGCCCTTTCGGCGCTTTCTTACTACTACAGCGTCGCCATCAGCAAAGTCTGCTTCATTCCCGTCATGCATAGAATTGGTCTCCAAGCTTTCATAATAACAAAGGCCACCGAAGTGGCCTTTGTTACAGGAGTCGTGTGACTCAGTTGCGTGTCTGATCGACAAGCTTGTTCTTTTTGATCCAGGGCATCATGGCGCGAAGTTTTTCGCCAACTTGCTCAATCTGATGCTCAGACGTCAAGCGACGACGGCTCAGCAAGGTAGGAGCACCCGCCTTGTTTTCCAGAATAAAGCTCTTAGCGTATTCACCGGTCTGAATGTCTTTCAGGCATTGACGCATCGCGTCTTTGGTGGCACTGGTCACAATCCGTGGGCCTGTCACGTACTCGCCATATTCAGCGTTGTTTGAGATGGAGTAGTTCATGTTGGCAATGCCGCCTTCATAAATCATGTCCACAATCAGCTTGAGTTCGTGCAAGCATTCAAAATAAGCCATCTCAGGTGCATAACCCGCTTCGACCAGTGTCTCAAAACCAGCTTTGATCAATTCAACCGTACCGCCGCACAAAACGGCTTGTTCACCGAACAGATCAGTTTCAGTTTCTTCGCGGAAGTTGGTTTCAATGATGCCAGCCTTGCCGCCACCGTTGGCCATGGAGTAGCTCAATGCCAAATCACGTGAACGGCCAGACTTGTCTTGATGAATGGCAATCAGGTGAGGAACACCACCACCCTGAGCATAAGTACCGCGTACCGTGTGGCCTGGCGCCTTGGGCGCAACCATCCAGACGTCCAGGTCTGCACGTGGCGTTACCAAACCATAGTGAACATTGAAACCGTGTGCGAACACCAGGGATGCACCTTGCTTGATGTTGGGTTCAATATCGTTGGTGTAGACCGCAGCGATTTGCTCATCCGGCAACAAAATCATAACCACGTCAGCGGCTTTGACTGCCTCAGCAACCTCAGCGACTTGAAGACCGGCTTTTTCAACCTTGGGCCACGAAGCACCGCCCTTGCGCAATCCCACAACAACTTTCACGCCGCTGTCGTTCAGATTTTGGGCGTGAGCATGACCTTGACTACCGTAGCCAATAATCGCAACTGTCTTGCCTTTGATGAGGCTCAGATCGCAGTCTTTGTCGTAAAAAACTTTCATTCATTTCTCCGTTATAAAAAATTAAACTCTTAGGATTCGTTCGCCGCGACCAATGCCACTAGAGCCGGTACGGACAGTTTCCAGAATTGCGCCATGCTCAATGGCCTCCAGAAACGCATCGTTCTTCGACTGAGCTCCGGTTAACTCAATGGTGTAACTTTTTTCGGTCACGTCAATGATGCGACCGCGAAAAATATCAGCCATGCGTTTCATTTCTTCACGCTCTTTGCCCACGGCACGCACCTTCACCATCATCAACTCGCGTTCGGTGTAAGCGCCTTCAGTGAGATCAACCACCTTCACAACTTCAATGAGCCGGTTCAGGTGTTTGGTGATTTGCTCAATGACATCGTCGGGTCCGGAAGTTTGAATTGTCATACGGGACAAACTTGGATCCTCCGTCGGTGCGACCGTCAGGGATTCAATGTTATAGCCACGCGCCGAGAAAAGACCAACGACACGGGAAAGCGCGCCAGGCTCATTTTCCAGCAATACTGCAATGATATGTTTCATAGGATGAGATTCCTCTTTTCGTTGCCCTCCCCTTGTGGCGGTAACCACAAGGCTTGGCAAACAATAGATTCGTCCAAGTTAATTAAAGATCTTCCGAACCAAGCAACATTTCAGTAATGCCACTACCGGCTCGTACCATGGGAAATACATTTTCTGTTGGGTCGGTACGGAAATCCATGAAAACAGTGCGATTTTTCAACTTGCGTGCCTCGCGCAACGCGGGCTCCACATCTTGAGCGCGTTCAATCAACATGCCAACATGTCCGTAGGCTTCGGCCAACTTCACAAAATTGGGCAATGCATCCATATAACTATGGCTATACCGGCCTTCATATTCAACCTCTTGCCACTGACGAACCATACCGAGATACCGGTTGTTAAGTGCAACGATCTTGATCGGGGTGTCGTACTGTAAACAGGTCGAAAGTTCCTGAATACACATTTGTACCGAACCTTCTCCAGTCACACAAAACACCTCACTGTCGGGTTTTGCCAGCTTGATGCCCATGGCATACGGAATACCAACGCCCATCGTACCCAGTCCACCGGAATTGATCCAGCGACGCGGTTCATCAAAACGATAGTACTGCGCCGCCCACATCTGGTGTTGACCAACGTCCGAAGTGATATAGGTGTCCGCATCTTTGGTCATATTCCAAAGTGTTTCCACAACATACTGAGGCTTGATCACATCATTCTTGCCATGGTCGTACTTGAGGCAATCACGCTTGCGCCACCCCTCAATGGTGTCCCACCAAGCACCCAGTGCATTGGCATCTGGCTTGACAGTACCGTCCTTGATCATCGCGATCATTTCAGTCAACACCTCTTTGACATCCCCAACAATTGGAATGTCTACTTTGACGCGTTTGGAGATGCTGGACGGGTCGATGTCGACGTGAATGATTTTTCGTTCATTCTGCGCAAAATGCTTGGGGCTGCCAATCACCCGGTCATCAAAGCGGGCTCCAACCGCCAGCAGCACGTCGCAATGCTGCATTGCATTGTTGGCCTCTACCGTGCCATGCATGCCCAGCATGCCCAGGAACTTGCGATCACTGGCGGGATATGCACCCAATCCCATCAGGGTATTGGTACAGGGGTAACCCAGCATGTCAACCAGCGTGCGCAACTCTGCACAGGCGTTACTCAAAATGACGCCGCCACCTGTGTAAATGTAAGGACGTTTGGCTGCCAACAACAACTGGAGCGCCTTGCGAATTTGTCCCCCGTGACCTTTGCGAACCGGGTTATACGAACGCATTTCCACGGTTTCCGGATAACCAGAATAAGGAACCTTTTTGAAGGAAACATCTTTCGGGATATCCACAACCACAGGACCAGGCCGTCCGGTACGTGCAATGTGAAACGCTTTTTTCATCGTTTCAGCCAAGTCCCGCGCATCCTTGACCAGAAAATTGTGCTTCACAATGGGGCGAGTGATGCCGACCGTGTCGCACTCTTGAAAGGCATCGAGACCGATAGCGTGCGTAGGCACCTGACCGGTAACAATGACCATCGGAATACTGTCCATGTAGGCCGTCGCGATGCCGGTAACCGCATTGGTTGCACCCGGTCCGGATGTGACCAAAGCCACGCCTACATCACCGGTAGCGCGAGCATAACCATCGGCGGCATGAACAGCAGCCTGCTCGTGCCTGACCAAAATATGCTGAATAGTGTCTTGCTTGAAAATGGCATCGTAAATATGAAGCACGGCACCCCCTGGATACCCCCACACATATTTAACGCCCTCCGCCTGCAAGGCCTTGATAAGAATTTCGGCCCCTCGAAGTTCCTGCTCACTTGATGCAGGAGGGATCGTTTTAGAGACCGAGGTAGATGTCTGATTTTTTACTGCGGACGATGCCGCCGCAGCCGAAGCGATTTCAGCTTTTGATATTTCCATGATGAACCTTTGTGAATTTCTCTAACGAAAAACCTTGGGTGCTTCTTCGCAAACACTTATGGAGTCGCGTCGAAACTTAAGGTCAAAGCCATAAGCGCCGTGATACTTGCGCCGAACCGTGACCCGTTTGCCTTTTGATTTGCACCTTGATTATCGCATTGCACAATTGAAAGATGCATGGGAACTCATCAAAACGATGTCTCAATGCCATAATTAGCACCAAATCGAATCTCAATTTGTCTTGCTTGCGTCACATCGAGGCAACAAACTTCACCGCCAGTAAGGCAAAAATTCTCTTGGCAACCGAACAAGAACTATCTGATTTTCTGAAAAGCGTCGAAAAACGCGCATTCAAACGATCGGTTTATCACGTGCGAAACGAAGAGTCGGCACTGGACATCGTGCAAGACAGCATGATGAAATTAGCCGAACACTATGGGCATAAGCCGATCGCTGAATTACCCATGCTCTTTCAGCGCATCCTATCTAACGGCACATTGGATTGGTTTCGACGGCAAAAGACTCGAAACGCGCTTTTTTCCAACATGAGTGATTTCGAATCCGCCGGGGAAGACGGAGATTTTGATCTTCTGGAAACTTTAAACCTACAAAGTCACTCAGATCAAACGGAAAGTGCCGAGAGTTCAACGCAACGGGCACAAACCTTGCATGAAATTGAGACTGAAATTCAAGAACTTCCAACCCGTCAACGAGAAGCGTTTCTTATGCGTTATTGGGAGGAACTTGACGTGGCAGAAACTGCTGCGGCTATGGGTTGCTCGGAAGGCAGTGTCAAAACGCACTGTTCGCGAGCAGTTCAGGCTCTCAGTAAGGCCTTGAGGGCAAAAGGGATAACACTATGACGAATTCACATCAATACCAGAATCAACTGGCGCAAGATCGCTTTGGATTGCGGGTGACGGCGCGACTCTCAGACGCTGCTGATGACCTTTCTTACGATATTTCCGAGCGTTTACGCGCCGCCCGAGAGCAGGCACTAGGCAAGCGGAAGATTGCTGTCATTCGCACAGCCAGCAGCGTCGCTGCGTCTGCAGGTACGGCTACGCTCACGTTTGGAAGTGAGCACTTCAGTTGGTGGAATCGTGTTGCATCGGCTATTCCATTACTGGTTTTGGCCTTGGGTCTGATCGCCATCAATGTCATTCAAGATGATGAGCATGCCAACGAGCTTGCCGAAGTTGATTCCGCGTTGCTGACTGATGATCTGCCCCCGATGGCCTACACAGACCCAGGTTTTGCACAGTTTCTCAAACTGAATTCAAACCAGAATCAGTAGATTGAACACAATAATGCTCATGGGTGAGGTTAATCAGCGTAACGACCGCTTCGTCACAGCTATACGGGCCGTTGGATGCATTTTTTGCATTTTTGGCGCATTGAGTACATCGGTCATTGCTCAAAATTTGGCGGTAGAACCCCTTATGCCGGCATCTGCTGCCAAATTACCTAGTGCAACAGCTGCGGTGAAAAATTCAGACTCACCGAAGACGCCCTCCAAACCTGAATGGCAGGACTTGACGCCTCAACAACAGATATCGCTCAACCCTCTGCGAGCCATCTGGAACACGCTCCAAGAAGGGCATAAACGGAAATGGATCGCCCTTTCCGTCAACTACCCA
The DNA here is from genome assembly GCA_040385425.1 of Pseudomonadota bacterium. GTDB lineage: Bacteria > Pseudomonadota > Gammaproteobacteria > Burkholderiales > Burkholderiaceae_C > Rhodoferax. The sequence goes on from JAZKHK010000164.1 coordinate 19,570, forward strand.
ACTCTTGCGCCGGCTGAACAGGAAAAAATGCACAGCCGCATGAGCGAATGGGCCGCGCTCAGTCCGCAGCAGCGGGCTCAGGCCCGCCTGAATTTCGCACGGACAAAGCAACTTACGCCAACCCAGAAAACAGCCACATGGCAAGCCTATCAAGCCCTAAGTCCTGAAGAAAAGCAAAAACTGGCAATTTCGGCCACACCCAAACCGGCCGGTGCCGCCGCTGCGGTCAAACCTGTTCCTACTCTAAAGCTGGCGATAGTTCCTGCGCTCAAACATACGCCCAAACAAATACCAAAAACTGCCGCGGCCAACAATGGCATCAATCGCAAGACATTGCTCCCGCAGGCACCGCCACGGACTGAGCCCGCCACCGCTCCAAAAAACTGACCGCAGCAGACGTTACCGCAATGAACCACGAGTTGAAGGCCCCTCCTCTTGCCCGCCGCATGGCCAGTTGGTTGTATGAAGGCATGCTGATATTTGGCGTAGTGTTCGTTGCTGGCTGCGTTTACTTCATTGTTGGCGGGCTGTTTGGAACGTCAAGCCCGAATCGCAGCATTAAAGTTGATGGCCCTGTTCTTCAGGCATTCCTTTTTATGGTCCTCGGCATCTATTTCGTTTGGCTGTGGGCCAAAGGACAAACCTTGGCCATGAAGACTTGGGACATCGCCATCGTCGATCGCGTTGGCCAACCCATCACACAAGTCCGTGCTTT
>JAZKHK010000165.1:0-14128 GCA_040385425.1 Pseudomonadota bacterium
GGGAGGTCAACCTGATTGGCAGCAAGCAGATCAATGCGTTTTGCATGCCGGGCGGGAAAATTGCGTTCTACAGCGGGATTCTGGAGCAACTCAAACTCACCGATGACGAAGTGGCCATGGTGATGGGGCATGAAATTGCCCACGCCCTGCGCGAACACGCCCGTGAGCGCATGGGCAAAAACGCCGCCACCAACATTGGCGCCAGCCTGCTGAGCCAAGTATTCGGCCTGGGCCAGTTCGGCCAGACCGTGACCAACTACGGCGCCCAACTGCTCTCCCTGCAATTCAGCCGCAGCGATGAATCCGAGGCCGATTTGGTGGGCATGGAGCTGGCCGCCCGCGCGGGCTACAACCCGCAGGCCGGCGTGACCTTATGGCAGAAAATGGGCGCGGCCAGCAAAGGAGCGCCTCCACAGTGGCTGTCTACCCACCCGTCGGGCAGCTCCCGCATTGCCGATATTGAGATGAATCTGCCCAGAGTGATGCCCCTGTATGAGCAAGCCAAAAAGGGCTAACCAGCGACTCAGGTCCCGCGCACGTAGGGATTGGTTTTCCGTTCGCGTCCAAACGTGCTTTCCGGGCCGTGCCCCGGAATAAACACCGTGTCATCCCCCATCGGCCACAAACGGGTGACGATGCTGGCAATCAGGGTGTCCTGGTCGCCTTGGGGGAAATCGGTGCGGCCGATAGAGCCAGCAAACAGCACGTCGCCGACAAACGCCCGTTTGATCTCGGGCGAATAAAACACCACATGTCCCGGCGTATGGCCGGGACAGTGGCGCACCTGGAGCGTGCAGTGGCCGACTGTGACCGTATCGCCATCCGCCAGCCAGCGCGTCGGCGTGAACACATCGCAGGGGGGAAAGCCAAAGCGCTGGCTCTGCTCGGGCAGGCCATCAATCCAGAATTGGTCCGCCGGATGCGGGCCGATGATCGGCAGCGTGAGGGTGGACGCCAGCTCGGCGGTGCCGCCCGCATGGTCAATGTGGGCGTGGGTGAGCCAGATTTGCGTCAACGTCAGCCCGCGGCGCTTCACCTCAGCGAGCAGCAAGTCCAGGTCGCCACCGGGGTCGATGACAGCGGCCTGCCGGGTTTCATCGCACCAAACAAGGGAACAATTTTGCTGGAATGCGGTCACGGGAAGGGTGTGGTAATTCAACATTTTTAAATTATTTCATTTTCGGAATTCGTCACCAGGTGATCAACGAATTCATGTGAAAACCGCTTCACAAACTCCTCAAACTCATTGAGGGGCAAAGGTCGGCTGAACAGATAGCCCTGGTAGGCATGGCAACCATACAGTTCGAGAAAATTGCGCTGTGCTTCGGTTTCAACGCCTTCGGCAATGACATTCATTTCGAGCCCTCGACCCATGGCAATGATGGTGCGGGTGATGATTTCTTCGTTTCTCTTGCCGGGCAACTTGCGCACGAAAGACTGGTCGATCTTGATCTGATCCAGCGGCAACTGCGCCAGATACGCAAGCGACGAATAACCGGTGCCGAAATCGTCCATTGAAAACTTGACGCCCAACAGCTTGATTGCCTGCATCTTTTCGATCGTGTCTTCGACATCTTCCAGCACCAGACTTTCCGTTAGTTCCAGTTTCAGGTACGCCGGATTCGCCCCCGTGGCTTCCAGTACCCCCTGAACCTGCGCCACAAAATCCGGCTGACGGAATTGCCGGGCGCTGACATTGACCGCGATTTCCAGCTTGCAGGCATGGGGATTGCTCTCTCGGGTTTTGAGCAGGGCACAGGCCGTTTCCAGGACCCTAAGGCCGATCGGAAGAATCAGCCCGGTAACTTCCGCCAGCGGGATGAAATCATTGGGCGGCACCAGGCCGCGCTGCGGATGCTGCCAGCGCAGCAGCGCTTCGGCACCGACCATACGACCTCCGGCACCAATCTGCGGTTGGTAGTACAGCCGCAACTCATTGCGTTTGAGCGCCTGCCGCAACTCCGCTTCCAGGGCGCTGCGCATATCCAGCGCAGCCTGCATGGCGGGATCGAAAAAGCGCAGGGTATTGCGCCCCGCACTCTTGGCTTGGTACAACGCGAGATCGGCCCGTTTGAATAACTCTTCGACCGTATCCTGGTTGTTGAACAGACCGGCTCCCATGCTGATCTTGCCGTGGTATTCATAGCCATTCAGGTTAAACGGCCGGTCAATCGCTTCGCGCAGTTTTTCGCCCAACTGTTTGGCCAGGGCGGCGGCTTCATTGATCTCCGGAGACAGGTCTTCCATCAGCACCATGAACTCATCCCCGCCCTGACGTGCCACCGTATCGCCTTGGCGCACACTGACGCGCAGACGTTTCCCGACTTCGACCAGCAGCAGATCGCCCACGTCATGGCCGCGTGTGTCATTGAGTGATTTGAAATTGTCGAAGTCGATGAAAAACATGGCGCCGTAAAGCTCGCTGCGCACTGTGGCAACCACAGCCTGGGCGAGGCGGTCTTGCAGCAGACGGCGGTTCGGCAATCCGGTGAGTGCGTCGTAGTAAGCCAAGCGGTGAATCTCGGCCTCGGCTTCCTTGTCCTCGGTAATGTCGGTAAAACTGCCGACGTAATAGGTAACGCCCCGGTCGGGCTCGGCAATGGCTGTAATGCTCAGCATCTCGGCATAGACTTGGCCATTCTTGCGTTTGTTCCAGATCTCACCTTGCCAGCAGCCTTTTTCATTCAGCGCTTCCCACATGCGCTGATAGAACAACCGGTCATGGCGGCCTGAAGCCACCATCGCCATGGTTTTACCAATCGCTTCTGCGCTGCTATAGCCGGTGAGCCGGGTAAAAGAGGGATTGACGCGCAGGATAACGCCTGCGGGGTCCGTCACGATCATGCCATTTTGAGAGGCGAATGCGACAGCGGCGATACGCAACTCGTCTTCGTCAAGCTTGCGCTGGGTGATGTCACGGATGATGCCCACTGTCCCCAGGAAAACTGCGCGCTCCTTGCCGTGCGGCGTGCTGTACAACCCTGAGCTGCTCACCTCGACGGTGAGAAATATCTCTCCGACCGGCAAGGCCAGGTCTTGTGATGATTTCTTACCAGCGCTGGGCAACAAATGCACTTCGAGCCCGGCGGTTCGGCGGACTCCGCTGCGCCGTTCGTCGAACAGGCGGGGGGAGCCCGCCATCCCGGTCTTGGTACCGGCGTACCGGGGCAGCGCGTTTTGGCGACTGGCCATGACCACATCCGACGGTTTCATGAGAATCGAAAAATGTGCCCCGATCAGTTCTTCCGGTGTGTAGCCGAGGTTGCGCACTGCATCGTTCAGAAAGGTAAAGCGGCCTTCTGGGTCGATGCGGTAAACAATGTCGGGCACCGTGGTGACCAGGCTGCGGTAACGTTCCTCGGAGGCTGCGAGCGCCGCCACTTTCTCGGCCATGGCACTGGTGGCGCGATGCAAATCGAGAAAGACACGTGTTTTCGAAAGCAGCACCTGCGGGTCATAGGGCTTGACCATGTAATCGACCGCACCCGCCTCGTAGCCTTTGAAAACCTGCTCCTTCTCGCCATAGGCGGCGGTCAGGAAGACAATCGGCAGACAACGTGTGCGAGGAGCGCCGCGCATCAGAGCCGCCAACTCGTAACCATCCATCTCGGGCATGTGCACATCAAGAAAGGCCAGGGCAAAGTCGTGGTGCAATGTGGCCGCCAAGGCATCGTTGCCGTTGCTGGCCTCGACCACTTCAGCGTCCAGAGTGGCCAGGATCCCGCGCAGAACGAACAGGTTCTCCTTGCGGTCATCGACGATCAGGATCTTCTGCTTTGGGCTCATGTCTGATTTCCAAATTCAATCAAGCGCCGGGCGATATGCACCGGCGGTAGTACTTCGTCTGCGACGCCGGCATCGATCGCGGCCCGGGGCATGAAGGGAATTTCCGCACTCGCCGGATCCTGGACCAAGGTCCGCCCACCTGCGGCCTTGACCGCACCCAGGCCCCTGGCGCCATCGACACTGGCGCCGGACAGGACCACGGCCACCAGGGCATTGCACCAGACGCAGGCGGCGCTCTCGAAAAGCACGTCGATGGAAGGACGTGACCAGTTGACTTTTTCACTCACCGACAGGCTGATGGTGCGATCTCTCTCCACCAGCATGTGGTAGTTGGCAGGCGCGATATAGATGCGGCCACCCTGGATCGGGGCCTTGTCGCAAGGCTCGATTACCGGCAGCGTGCTCACCTGCGCCAGGTGGCGCGCGAAGCCCCCCTCGTCACTGGCGTGCAGATGTTCAACGATGAGAATAGGTAGCGCGAAATCCGCCGGCAGCGCTGACAGGAGGGTTTCAAGCACTGGCAGAGCGCCCGCTGAACCGCCGATGACAATGGCCGCGCAGCTCACGCAGACCCCGATTTCTTGTAGATGCGCGCCTTGCGGTCCACGGCCTCAAAGCTGCCATGCACCGCGCTGAACTGCAAATCCTCCTTGGTGCCCAGACACAGAAAGCCGCCATGCACCAGGCTTTCAGCGAACAGGCCCAGGGCGCGGTCCTGAAGTTCGTGATTGAAATAGATCAGCACGTTACGGCAGAAAACCAGGTGCATCTCGCCAAAAACGCTATCCGAGACCAGGTTGTGGTTGGAAAAAACGATGCGCTCGCGCAGCACCGGGTCCATCGCGGCGGCGCCGTAAGCAGCATGGTAATAGTCGGCCAGAGAGGCCTTGCCGCCGGCCTGCTGGTAGTTGCGGGTGGCGTCCTGCAACCGGTCGATCTCGTAAGTACCCGCTCGGGCCTGGTCAAGGGCCGCGTCACTGAAATCGGTGGCGTAGATGGTGGCGCGGTCATAGAGACCTTCTTCCTTGAGCAGGATAGCCAGCGAATAAACCTCCTCGCCCGTGGCGCAGCCGGCATGCCAAACCTTGAAATGCGGCCAGGTCCGCAGCAGCGGCACCACCTGCTCGCGCACCGCCCGATAAACCCAGGGGTCGCGGAACATCTCGGTCACCGGAATGGAGAAATACGGCGCCAGGCGGGAAAAAAAAGCGCTGTCGTGCAGCACCCGCGGGATCATCTCGCTCACCGTCGCGCAGTCGGTCCCGGACAAAAACAAGCGGATTCGCCGCTCGATCGAGGCGCGGGCATACGCGCGAAAATCGTAGCCGTAACGCCGGTAGATCGCCTCCAGCAAGAGGTCGATTTCGATGGTTTCGAGGTCCGGTGGAGACGGCCAATTAGCCATACAACCACACGCGCATCATCGAAAAGAGCCGATCCGGGTCAATCGGTTTGGGCAGGTAATCGCTGGCGCCGGCCTCCAGGCATTTCTGGCGGTCTTCCGGCATGGCCTTGGCCGTTAGCGTGATGATCGGCAGCTTGCGAAAGCGCTCCTGCCCCCGGATGCGGCGCATCGTCTCGTACCCATCCATCACCGGCATCATGATGTCCATCAACACCAGATCAACGCCCGGCTGTTCATCGAGAAGTTGCAGGGCACGTTGGCCGTTTTCCGCCATCAGGGGCGTCAGGCCACGCTCGGCAAGCAGACGCGAGACCGCGAACATGGTGCGCATGTCGTCGTCCACGATCAACACTTTCTTGTTCTGCAAGAGGGCGTCCGAATCGTGCAGCGAGCGGATGATCTGCCGCTGTTGCTCGGGCATCTGGCTGACCACCCGGTGCAGGAAGAGCGAGACTTCGTCCAATAGACGTTCGGGTGAGCGGACGTCCTTGATGACGATGGATTCGGCATGCTGGCGCAGCCCCCTTTCCTCCGCGTCCGTGAGGTCGCGCGCCGTGTGCACAATGACCGGCGGCAAGGTGACGCCTTCGCGTTCCAGCCGTTCCAGCATCTCGCGGCCGTCCATGTCAGGCAATTTCAGATCGACAACCACGCAATCGTAGCCACCGCGACGCAGAGCCTGCATCGCCTCTTCACCGCTGGCGGCCTCGTCCACCGTGATGTCGCTGCTGCCGATCAGCGTGACCGTCTCGCGTCGCACCTGCGGATCGTCCTCGACCACCAGCAAACGCTTCGGCTGGAGGAGCGCGACCGCTTCCAGTCGGCCAAAGAGTGCATCCAGATGCTCCTGGTCAAGCGGCTTGACGGCATGGCCGATAGCACCTTTGCGCAGCAGGTCGGACGAACGCTCTTCGGCGGAAACGACATGCACCGGGATATGCCGGGTGCGGGTGTCCCCTTTGAGGGTATTGAGCACCGTCAAGCCGTCGATGCCGGGCAGACGCAGGTCAAGAATCACGGCACACGGCAGATGCTGGACCGCCAGTTCCAGCCCAATTTCGCCAGTGGGCGCAGCGAGGCATTTGAAGCCACGCTCGTGGCACTTGCCGGCCAGGATGCTGGCGAACTTCGGGTCGTCCTCGATCAGCAGGATCAGTTTGTCCGTTGATACCAAAACATCCCGATCATCAGGAATAAAAGCTGGCCGCTTGTGCTGTGCCATGTCCGGCACTGCGATGGGCGCTGGAGCAGACAGCGCAGGCGGCAGGCGAGGCCCGTCCTGACGCTTGACCTGAGCGTCACCTGTGGGCTGCGCGGGGCGGACCACGGCGGCAATCGGCAGGTAAAGGGTAAACGTAGCACCCTGACCGGATTCGCTGAAAAGCTGAATCTCGCCGCCCAGCAGGGTGGCCAGCTCCCGCGAGATGGTCAGCCCCAGACCGGTGCCGCCATACAAACGGGCAGTGCCCCCTTCCGCCTGCTGGAAGGCCTCGAAAATCATCTTGTGTTTGTCAGCGGAGATGCCGATCCCGGAATCTTTGACCGAGACGGCCAGGCACGCGCTGGCCGTCAGGCCGCTGCGCGACAGGTCAACGCCCGCAGCCGGGCCATCGAAGGTAACGGTCACGCCGCCTGAGCCGGTGAACTTGATGGCGTTGGCAACCAGGTTGCGCAGAATCTGATCAATGCGCTTGCGGTCGCTTGCGATCTCCAAAGCGGCGTCCGCGCTGACGACAACCTCGAAATCCAAGCCCTTGTCCTGCGCCATGTGCACAAAGGAGGTCCGCATGCCGTCGGCCAGGTCACTGACCCGCACCGTGGCGCGCTCCAGGTCCATGTGCCCGGCTTCAATCTTCGACAGATCAAGAATCTCGTTGATCAGGTGATGCAGGTCACTGCCGCTGGCATAAATGACCTTGGCGCACTCCACCTGATCAGCCGAGAGGTTGCCTTCCTTGTTGCGCACCAGACTTTGCGCAAGCAGCAACAGGCTGTTGAGCGGCGTGCGCAACTCGTGCGACATGTTGGCCAGGAATTCGGACTTGTACTTGCTGGCCTGGGCGAGTTCATCGGCCTTTGTGGCGATGTCGTTTCGAGCCCGTTCGACTTCGCGTTTCTGGCGACCCAGGCTCTCGTTTTTCTCTTCCAGCTCTTCGTTGGTGACCTGGAGTTCTTCCTGCTGCGTTTTCAGGCGTGTTTCTGAAACCTGGAGACGCTGGGTCTGCTCTTCCAGCTCCTCATTGGCGACCCGCAACTCCTCCTGCTGGACTTGAAGCTCCTCGGCGAGCTGCTGGGATTTTTGCAGCGTCCGAGCCAGTTCCCCACGGCGATAAGCACTCTCGACCACCACCGCCAGCACGGGCATGGCCTGTTGCAGATAGGTCATGTGAACTTCGCTCAACTCGTGGAGCTTGCCGATTTCGATGACCCCTTTGAGACGTCCTTCATAGCTGAAGGGAGTCACACAGACAAAACGCGGCACACAGTCACCGATGGCGGAGCTGACCCTGACATAGTCCTCGGGTACATCCTTGATCAGGATCTGCCGATGATCAAGGGCGGCCTGTCCTACCAGCCCATCCCCCAGTTTCAAATCATGCACGCCGGTCGCACTGACGGGGTAGGCATAGCCGCCCATGAGCCGCAGCAAGGCCGTATTCCCGTCGGGCACGAGGTACACCGCCCCCAACTGGGCGCCCAGGTAGGTGGCAATTTCAGAGATGGCTTTTGCAGCCAGCGTGTCGATATCAGGATCACCGCTCAGCGCCTCACTGAGCCGCATGAGGCCGGTCTTCAGCCAGTCCTGCTTCGTTCCCTCGGCATGTGCCGTGCGCAAGGCGGCCGTCATGGCCTGCAGGGCCAGCCCCAATTCGTCCTTGTCTGAGCGCTGCGGAATATTGGCGCTCAAGTCCCCCACGGCGATGACATTGGCTTGCCGCGTCACGTCCTTGAGAGTGGCAATCATGCGGTTGAGGGATTTCGCCAGCAGGTCTTTTTCGCCCTTGGTGGGCACCTCCAGGTCCAGATTGCCGTCGGCCACACTCTCCGCCACCTGCGCAACAGCCCGCAGGGTCTGGGTCATGGCCTGCAGGGCAATTCCCAGTTCATCCTTGGACGAGCGGGCCGCAATATCGGCGTTGTAATTGCCCGCCGCAATGGCCTTCGTCTGGCGGGCGGCATCCTTCAAGGTGATGACGATATCGCGAATCGATGCGGCGATTCCCGTTTTGCCTTCGACCGCAACGTCCATATTCCCTTGCGCGATCTGCGCTATCGCAGCTTCCATCTCAGCCGGCTCACCACCGACCTGAACAAGAATACGGCGGGTACTGAAAAGCAACCCGCCGATGCCGAGCAAGAGAATCAGCGCCGTAACGCCGGTCGTCACGAAATTGCTCTGTTGTACCGCCGTCGCCTCAGTCTGCCTGAGCGTTTGAAGCAAATCACGCTCAACATCGACAAAAGCTTCCACCTTGCTTTCAACGTCCGCAAAAATGGTCGTATTCGTTTGTGAGTTACTGAACAACTGGGCGACCGCAGCGACTGTTGACGCCCCACGCGTGACCTTGCGGCGCTCTTCAATTTCAGTGGCAACGGGGCCGAGCCAACTCGCAACCAGCAACTCGATCTCTTCCAGGTGTTCGACCTGGCGACGGTTATTCGCCACCAGCGTCTTGAGCCGGACCATATCGGCGTCATAAGCCGTCTTTCGCAGCTCGTAACGTTGCCGGTACGCGTCCTCGCCGGTAATCAGGAAACCCCTGAGTTTGGCCTGCATGTCCGCTATTTTGGTAGCGACCTGCAAGCCGGTCATGATGACCTCCTGCGTAGCAGCGACCCGTGCCTGGGACGCTTGCACCGAACGACCCGTCAGGTAATTGACCATGGCCATGAAAATCAACAGGACCAGGATCACGCCGTAGCCCAGGAACATTTGCGTGCGCAGCTTCATGACGACTGCCCCGCTGCTGCGCAGGCCATTCGTGACTCGACTTGGCAGAAAATCGCTGGTCGGACCTTGGCGGAGTGCTTGCTTATGAAGGGGGTCTGATCAGCGGGGCTGACCTGAAACGGAAACGGCAGGGCGATAGCCGCAGAACGCCCGCGCGAAATGACTTGGATCACGGATCAGCCTTCCTGGATGGGTGATTGGATGTGCTGGCGCACCGCCAATCCGTTGGCTCTTTTGGCCTTTTCCACGTTTGGCAGATACCGCAACTGCTCTTCAAACCCACAAGCCTGGAGAGGCAACTTTGCGATATCAGACGAAAAACGATTGTCCCATAGGAGGTACAAGTCAAACGACACGTACATTTGACTTGCATCAACACGAAGCGTGTCTGGATTTCAGGTGTACTGCGGAATTTTGACCATCCGCTTCAGACGCTCAAAGGACCGTATGGCTGAGTGCAGGCAGCCGGGTCCGGGCTGCCTGAATGGCCTCTTTGTGCACCTCGGTCAGGATCACGGCCGGCCCCTCTTCATGCTGCACAAGAATGTGGCCCCAGGGGTCAATGATCATGCTGTGGCCCCAGGTGCAGCGTGTATTTTCATGCGCCCCGCCTTGCGCGGAGGCGACCACATAGGCCAGGTTCTCGATGGCGCGCGCCCGCAGCAATATCTCCCAGTGCGCCTGCCCCGTGGTGTAGGTAAACGCACTGGGCACCAGCAGCACATCCGCCCGCAACTGGCGGTACAGCTCGGGAAAGCGCAGGTCATAGCAAATGCTCAGACCGATGCGGTAGCTGCTGCCGTCCAGGGACGGCAGATCAAAGGTCACGGCTTGCGTGCCGGCCTCCAGCACGCGGGACTCGTCGTAACTCTCGGCGCCATGGGTAAACCGGAACAGATGGATCTTGTCGTAGCGCGCCACGCAGTGCCCCGCCGGATCAAAAACCAGGGTGCTGTTGCGCACGCGCTGGGCTTGCGCTGTTGTGATGGGCAGCGTCCCGCCCACGATCCACAGCCCCAAATCGCGCGCGGACTGACTCAAAAAGTCCTGGATCAGGCCGGCACCGGGGGACTCCTGAATCGCGAGCTTGTCGGTATCGTGCCAGCCCATGAGGCAAAAATACTCCGGCAGCACCGCCAGTTCGGCGCCCTGGGCCGCGGCTTGGGCCAGCAGTTGTCCGGCAGCGTCCAGGTTGCGCTGCAAGTCGGGTCCCGAGACCATCTGGATAGCGGCTATTTTCATGCGTCAGGACTTCATGGATGGGGCTCAATTGCCCTTGAGCGCCAGGTCGTCCACGGACCCGGTGGAGAGCACCCGCAGGTCGCTGTCAAACACGACCGTGAAAATCTTTTTGTCAGACTCGTTGGGGCCGTCCATGTAGCGCCAGTCGTAATGCCAGGTACGATTCAGCTCGTACGGGGTTATTTTCATGGGCTTGCCCAGCATTTTGCGCACGTCTTCCATCATCATGCCGGGCCTGATTTTGGCAAAATTCTCGGGCGTCAGCACCTGCCGCAAGGCACTCATTTTGCCGTTGGCATCCACGGTGATCATGTAGTTCTTGGCCCCGGCGGGCTGGCGGTTGTACTCCAGGATTTTGGCGCCCTGCGCGCCTTCCCATATTTTTTCAGGCTCGCCGAATTTGGCGCGCACATCGGCTTCTGTGGCCACGCCCTCCTCCAGCTCGGCAATGCGCTGGGGGTCGCATGCCGACAGAAACAGAGCCAGGAAAAGGAGTGAAAAGTAAAAGCTGAATTGGCGCATCACCGGTCCAGGAATTGTGCAAAACATAGTCAAACCAAGCCTTTCAACAAACGATCAAGCTCACGATATTCAGCCAAACCTGTTTTCTCTCTATTTTTTAGACGTTTTTGGTCTCTACCCCCCGTACCCATTGCCTTAGTAGCTATTAATTACATAGCATATTCAATCGTAATCGGCGCGTGATCCGAGAACTTTTCATCTTTATAAATGGACTCCAGACGGGCCGAAGCGGCCAGGGCCGGCGTCGCCAGATGGTAATCCAGCCGCCAGCCTACGTTCTTGGCGTAGGCCTGGCCCCGGTTGCTCCACCAGGTGTAGGCGGCATCGGTGGCGGTGGGTTGCAGTTGCCGGTACACATCCACCATGCCCGCCTCATTGAGCAGCTTGGTCATCCAGGCGCGTTCTTCGGGCAAAAAGCCGGAGTTCTTGCGGTTGCCCTTCCAGTTCTTCAGATCGATTTCCTGGTGGGCGATGTTCACGTCGCCGCACAGGATGAACTCGCGCCCGGCCTTGAGCTGGTGCAGATGCGGATACAGCTCGGCCAGAAAACGGAATTTGGCCTGCTGGCGGTCCTCCCCGGACGAGCCGCTGGGAAAGTAGCAACTGATGATGGACTTTTTGGCGCTCGGGGTGTCAAAGCGCAGCTCCACATAGCGGCCTTCCGCATCGAACTCGGGCGAGCCGTGGCCGACAATGACCTCGCTGGGTTCGTGCCGGGTGTAGATGCCGACGCCGGAATAGCCTTTTTTCTCGGCAAAGTGAAAATGGCCCTTGAGCCCGGCCAGCTCTTCAAACCGGCCCTGCACATCCACTGCCTGCGCTTTGACTTCCTGCACGCAAATACAATCCGGTCTGGTTTTGGCCAGCCAGGCTTCGAGGCCTTTGGTGGTGGCGGAACGGATACCGTTGAGGTTGAGGCTGGTTAATTTGAACAAGGGAATTCCTATGTCGATCAATGTTGAAACAATCACTGCACAAGCCGCGCCGCAAGATGCGCTAGCCCAGGATTTTGTGCAGTTTGCGGTGGATGGTGGCGTGCTGCGTTTTGGCGAATTCAAAACCAAGGCGGGCCGCATGAGCCCCTACTTTTTCAACGCCGGCCTGTTTGACGATGGCGCCAAGCTGGGACGGCTGGCGCAATTTTATGCGCAGCGCCTGCTGGCCAGCGGCATTGAATTCGACATGATTTTTGGCCCCGCCTACAAAGGCATTCCGCTGGGTGCGGCACTGGCGATCGAGCTGGCGCGCCTCGGGCGCAACGTACCTTTTGCCTACAACCGCAAGGAAGCCAAGGACCACGGCGAAGGTGGTTCGCTGGTGGGCGCCCCGCTCAAAGGGCGGGTGCTGGTGGTGGACGATGTGATGTCCGCCGGCACGGCCGTGCGCGAATCGATTGCCATCATCCAGGCCGCCGGTGCAACGGCGCACGCCGTCGTGATCGCGCTGGACCGGCAGGAAAAAGCGACGGAGAACGGCGTGGATGTGGCGCACAGTGCCGTGCAATACGTCAAGAACCAGCTCGGCATGCAAGTGTGCTCGATTGCCAAACTGGCGGATTTGATGCAGTATCTGGAAGCGCACAGCGCCAGTGGCTTGGCCGCTGACCATCAGCGCGTTCTGGCTTATCGGCAGCGCTACGGCGTAGAAGAGAGTTAACCATGTTGAGTTCCACAGCTAGGGCACGTATGCGGTCAATGAGCGCGCTCGCAAGCGTCGTGTTGGCCAGCCTGTCCGGCATGACCGCCCTGCAGGCCCAGGAAGCGACACAGGGCATCTACACCTGCATTGACGCACGGGGGCGCAAGCTGACCTCCGACCGGCCGATTCCCGAGTGCAATGACCGCGAGCAAATAAAGCTCAACCCCAGCGGCACGCTCAAAGCCAAGGTAGGCCCGACCCTGACGGCGCAAGAACGCGCTGCGCTTGAAGTCAAAGAAAAAATGGAACTGGAAGAGCGGGCCCGCATCAACGAAGAAAAACGGCGCGACCGGGCATTGATGATCCGCTACCCCAACCAGGCCGTGCATGACAAGGAACGCGCCGAGGCCCTGGCGCAAATCGGCGTGGTGCGGCATGCCGCAAGCAACCGGATTGAAGAGTTGTTGCGCCAGCGGCTCACCATCAATCAGGAGCTGGAGTTTTACAAAAAGGATTTGAACAAGGCCCCGCCCTCGTTGCGCCGTCAGGCCGACGAGGTGGCCCAGAGCATGACGGTTCAAGGACGATTTGTGGCGGAGCAGGACGCTGAACTCAAGCGCGTCAATGCCCGTTTTGACGAAGAACTGGCACGCCTGAAACAGCTTTGGGCACAGCTCACACTCCCACCTTCGGCCGCCGTCAACAGAACCCGCTGAACCCGCCACGCTGGCGCGGGTTCAGGCTGGTTTAACCCAGTTTTTGACGCAGCAAGTCGTTGACTTGTTGCGGGTTGGCCTTGCCTTTGCTGCCCTTCATGATCTGGCCGACCAGAGCGTTGAGCGCTTTGCCGTTACCTGCTTTGTACTCTTCAACATTTTTCGGGTTGGCCGCCAAGACATCGTCCACGATCTTTTCCAGTTCGCCGGAGTCGTTCATCTGCTTGAGACCATCGACCTCAATGATTTGGTCAACCCGCTGCAAGGCCGTCTGGCTGTCATCCGCCTTGCTTGCCAGCCAAAGCTTGTCAAACACTTGCTTGGCGGCATTGTTGGAGATGGTGCCGTCGGCAATGCGCGTGATCAGTGCCGCCAGAACAAGCGCACTCACCGGGCAGGCATTCAGGGCGATTTCGTCCGTGTTCAAGCGCCTCGACACCTCACCCATGATCCAGTTGCCGGCCAGCTTGGGCTGGCCGCAGGCCTTGGCTGCGGCTTCAAAATAAGCCGCGATCTCATGGCTCTGGGTCAAGGCCGTGGCGTCGTAGTCAGAGAGGCTGTAGTCCGCTGCAAAACGCTGTGCCATGACACGCGGTAATTCCGTCATTTCAGAACGCACGCGCTGCACCCACTCGTCGGCAATCACCAGCGGCGGCAAATCGGGATCGGGGAAATAGCGGTAGTCGGCGGCATCTTCCTTGGTGCGCATGGCCCGGGTTTCGCCGGTGTCGGGATTGAACAGCACGGTGGCTTGCTGAATGGCATGGCCGTCCTCGATCTGTTCAATCTGCCAGCGCACTTCGTAGTCGATGGCCTGCTGCATGAACTTGAAGCTGTTCAGGTTCTTGATCTCGCGGCGCGTGCCCA
>JAZKHK010000166.1:0-1913 GCA_040385425.1 Pseudomonadota bacterium
AGAAATCCCATGAGCAAAGGCACGCGCGGTCGTGATGCTGGCAATGGCCAGTTCATTACCGTGAAAGAGGCTCAACGCCGTCCTCGCACGACGGTTGTTGAAACCTACGACAAGGATAAGAGCGGCAAGCCGAAAAACTGAGCCGGTCGAATCTGAGAGTGGGTCGCTGGGGTTCTTATGAATCCCAGCGGCTTCTCAGTCAAAACGGCCTGACTCAATTCTTGCACGGCCTGACTCGTTAAGGCGTTGGCAATTGCATCATTTGAATTTGAGAAACCAGAAGCGGCGGGCGGGTGGTCTGTCCGCCTCAAAGCAGCGATAAAGCTCCTCAAACTCATGGTATATGGCTTTGGAGCTCAACTGTTTTCTGATTGAATACACAAATGGCGCTGCTGCGTACCAGTATTTTATAACTGTCCCACGGTGGTATCTCTTGTAAAATTCATAATCGATAATTCCGGCTTGAATGCCAACAGAAATCAGTTCAAATTCGTTCAGAACTAGACGGATCGCCTCACACTCCTTCGTGTGCTCCATTCCGGGTTCCGCCCATGGGGTTAGGCCCTCAGGTTTCTTTGCCTCTTCTATGAACGTTTTTCTGGCATCTATGACATCCTTATCGGCGTCTGTTTCGGCCAAATGGGTGAATGTCAGTGTGCGCCGAGATATGGCCCGCTGCGTCTGTATGCCCCAAATCGCAATCACCGCCGCAACAAACGCAGTGCCAGATGCGGCAAGGATCTGCCACCAAGCAGCAAGCAATGTTTCACTCATGCAAAAGGCCCCCAGTTTCCCGGAGGCCTTAGCATGTTGGGGGTTAAGGAACTAGGTTGTGGAAGTTACTTCAATCCACCCCAACCTTCACGAGCAAAATTTGCCATGCGACTCTCCTCTTGAGTTGCGCATTAGATTAAGCCTCAGTGCTTAACAAGTGCTTAATCCAATGCATTGGATATGATGACAAATCACAGCGCCTGTGATTACTTTCACCGAGAATATCCAAACATACACAGGACGTCAAACCCAAACTCTCCCAACAGTTCCCAATCTGACCCAACCTTCTGAAATTTCAAATAGCGGCACTCCCATTCCGCCATCCACCCTCAAGCCGCGCGTCTGGCTTGGTAATCCGCCAAGACAGTAGCGCGCCTTTTCCCATGCGCTGCGATTGCGTCACACCCTTGCGCTCAAGCCGCTTGAGAGCGTGACCGACGCGCTTACGGGTGAGAACGCGCAACTCCCTATCCGCGTCGTTCATGCGCCTCTGCACCATGACCTTGACGGTTAGCTCGTCGGTCGTCTGCCACTTCTGGACGCCGCGCAGCATCTCCAAGAGCGACCGCTGAAACTCACCCCGGAACGCCGCGTTCGGTGGGGGAAGCATCTTCACTGGCATGTCTTGAAAATCAATCTCCGGATCAAACAGGCGTAAGGTCTGGTCTATGTGATCCAGTGCAGCGACCAGCCTTGCCGCTTCCTCGTGCAGCGCGTGAATGCGTCCTGCGATCTCTGCGCGCTTCTTGATAAGCCCGCGTATGGTTAGGTTTGCCATATGCGTACATTACGCATCGCGGGCGATTACATCTATCCTTAGCTTGGTGCGTCTGCTACATAATGCCGCGGTCATGGAGGACCACGCGCAATCGCGGATCGCAGCCAAGCGCGGTCAATACGGCGAGAGTCGGCTCATCATTGCGGTAAACGCCTACGTATAGGCGCAAGCCCTGTTGCGGCCAGCTTTCGAGGCAATGCCTGACCATCGCACCGATCACGGCTGATTCGCGCCAGGCAGGCACCAGCACGGCGGCAATACCCGCCAGTTCGTCGCGCCGATCGGACTGCAGCTTTTCGGTGCGTGCCTGACCGGTCACGCGCACCCACAGCCACAATCCATCGACCAGCAATTCATCCAG
>JAZKHK010000167.1:0-4467 GCA_040385425.1 Pseudomonadota bacterium
TGGCTGAAAACGACTGGGCTGGCTGGAAAGTGTTGACCGACCGCCTGGGCAAGAAAGTCCAAATCGTGGGTGATGACCTGTTTGTCACCAACACCAAGATTTTCAAGGAAGGCATCGACAAGGGCATTGCCAATTCGATCCTGATCAAGATCAACCAGATCGGTACTTTGACTGAAACTTTTGCCGCCATCGAGATGGCCAAGCGCGCCGGTTACACCGCCGTCATCAGCCACCGCTCGGGCGAGACCGAAGACTCCACCATCGCCGACATCGCGGTGGGCACGAATGCGGGCCAGATCAAGACCGGGTCTTTAAGCCGTTCCGACCGCATGGCCAAGTACAACCAGTTGCTGCGCATCGAAGAAGACTTGGGTGACATCGCCACCTACCCTGGTCGCTCGGCTTTTTATAACCTGCGCTAAATCCAGAGATGGGCAATCGCGTTGTCCCAGCCGCGCTGATCGCGCTGCTCGTGATTATTCACGCGCAGCTGTGGTTTGGCCGGGGCAGCGTGCCTGCAGTAGCCCGCATGACTGAGCAGCTCAACGCGCTCAATCAGCAAAACCAGCAGGCACTGCTCGCCAACAACCAGTTAACGGCTGAAGTGCGGGACTTGAAGGAAGGTCTGGAAATGGTTGAGGAGAAAGCGCGACTTGAACTCGGCATGGTCAAGTCAAACGAGATTTACGTGCACATCACCCATTGAGGCGACACGCCTAGTGAATTTCATCGCTTGATGGGGGCAGATCACCCACCACTTTGAAAATCTGAGCCACATCAATCGGATCAAACCGATACTGCGCGCCACAAAATTCACAAGCTACTTCAATATCGCCGCGCTCAACGATGATGCTCTGGGCCTCTTCTTCGCCCAAGCTCACAATCATGTTGTGAACACGCTCACGGCTACAGGTACATGAAAAACGAGGCCCCGCGTCACCCACCAAGGGTTCAAAGCGCACCAGGGATTCCTCCCAGAACAGACGCCGCAGGATGGTATCTGCATCCAGCGTCAGCAACTCTTCACGTTTCAAGGTCGATGCGAGGATGGCGATCCGGTTGTAATGCTCATTGATGCCAATTTCGTCTTCATTGGCCTGACTCACCAGACTCCCAGCCAGATTGCCCGACCCTTCCAGCGGCAAACGCTGAATCAGCAAGCCAGTAGCTACCTGATCATCAGCAGCCAGCACCAGCGTCGTGTCAAGTTGCTCGCTTTGGAGCATGTAGTGCTCCAGCACCTCGCTTAGCTTTTCCAGTTTCTCACGCTCATCGCCGAACAAAGGCACCACCCCTTGATACGCTTGCTGTCCAGGGAACTTGGTCTGGGGGTCCAGCGTGATGGCGCATTTGCCTTCGTTGTTCACGTTAACCAATCGACTCAGACTGGCATCCGCTGCCACCTCACCAATCACGGTTGCCGTGGCACGCAAGCCGAAATCAGGCTGCACCTCCACCACGGCCAGCTTGACCGGACCGTCACCCATGATTTGCAGAATGAGTGATCCGTTGAACTTGATGTTTGACTGCATCAAGGTGGCCGCGGCCACCATTTCACCGAGCATGTTCTGCACCGGCAGCGGATAAGCACCTGAATTACCAGAGGCACGCCGACGCAGTATTTCAGTCCAGGCATCCGTCAGGCGCACCAGCACGCCGCGAACCGGCAGGCCTTCAAATAAAAACTTGTGAATTTCAGACACGCACTGTTCCGTTCAAATTAAAAATATCAGGCAATTTTGCTCAAACCGGTGCGATAGCGACGGGCATTGGCAACGTAATGTTCAGCATTGCGCAGAAAGCCTTCGAGTTGCTCCGGGGTGAGCTGGCGCACGACTTTGGCCGGGCTGCCGATGATCATGGACCCATCGGGGAATTCTTTGCCCTCGGTCACCAAAGAGCCAGCGCCCACCAGGCAACCTTTGCCTATTTTGGCGCCATTGAGCACGATGGCCCCAATCCCGATCAAGGAACCGTCACCAACCGTGCAGCCATGCAACATCACTTTGTGCCCAACCGTCACATCGTCACCCAAGGTCAGCGGCAGGCCCGCATCAGCATGCAAGACGCTCCCATCCTGAATATTGGTGCGCTGGCCAATCCGAATGGTATCCATATCACCCCGGATCACCGTCCCAAACCAGACGCTGGCATCATCCGCCAGCTCCACATCGCCCATCACCTGGGCACTGTCAGCGACCCAGGCCGAGTCTGAAATCCGGGGGACCGCGCCGTCAAGTTCGTAGATTGCCATGTCGATTCCATTTCTTCGATTGAACGGGAATTGTAAAGAGGGAAGGCATCCCTAATCAACCCAACCAGCAACGAGTACGCCATCAGGCAATGCTCCGTAAAATCAGCCATCACCTATTTTTTCGAGCTCCATGTCCAACTCATCTGAAACCGGCAACGAGTCAGAGGCACGCCCTTCTGATCCTACGGCCATTGCGCGTCAAGCCATTTTGGGCGCTGATCGTGCCGTCTTCGGTTACGAGTTATTCGACCGCTCCCTGTCATCAACCGCACACACCGCCGCCAGCGATGCCGCGATGCTGTTCAATGTGTTGTCACACGCCGACACCGAAGTGCTGTTGGACCGGAAAACCATTTTTATCAATTGCACTCACCAAACCCTGGCGGGCGGACATCTGGAACTGATTCAACCGGAACGGGTCGTGCTGGAGATACCGTCACTGCCAGGAGCAACAAGGGATGAAGTCGAAGAACGCTTGCAAACACTGACGGATATCTCCAAACGGGGCTTTCGGCTGGCCTTTGATGAAAGCGTGTTGACTGAACCCTACGCTGGCTGGCTCCCACTGGCCTCATTCATCAAACTCGATCTCTCGAAAATAGCGCCGGCGTCGCTCGTATCGCTCACGCAGCTGGCGCAAAAAAAATCCACGGCCCAGTTGATTGCGGAGAAAGTTGAAACAGCAGAACAATATGAACAGACTGCCAGCCTGGGCATCAAGCTGTTTCAGGGCTACTGGTTTGCCAAACCGGTTCTTTTTACCGGGCAAACCATCCGCCCGGCACAGGCCAACATCATCCAGCTGATCAACCTGATCCGTAAACAGGCCAGTACCGCCGACATTGAAGAGATTTTCAAACGGGACCCAACGCTCTCGTTCAACCTGCTTCGCTTTATCAATTCAGCCGGGTTTGGACTGAGTTGCGAAATCACCTCCTTTCGACACGCCATCATGATGATCGGCCTCAAAAAGCTGTTTCGCTGGGCGGCCTTGCTCATGACAACATCGCGCGTCGGCAATGTGCCGTCGGCGGTGGGAAATATGGCGGTTGTCCGTGGCCGCTTGATGGAACTCCTGGCCGCTGAACTGCTGCCCCCCGAAGAATGCGACAACGCTTTTGTGGCCGGTGTTTTTTCACTGCTCGACACCATGTTGGGCATGCCTCTGGACAAAGCACTGGAGTCCATCTCCCTGCCCGAAACCGTGATCGATGCCTTGCTGCGTAACACCGGCCTGCTGGCACCGTTTCTGGCGTTGACGAAGGCCTGCGAAAGCGCTGATGACGAGGTTTTTGCCCAAATGGCTGGGGAGCTTCAGCTGACCAACCACCAGGTGAACTGGGCTCATTTGAACGCGCTGGCCTGGGCCGAAACCCTCGGCGAATAAACCCAGGGGGTGCTAGCCGCGCGGATGGTGCTGGGCATGCAGCGCCTTCAGCCGTTCGCGGGCCACATGGGTGTAGATGGTCGTGGTTGAAATGTCGGCATGGCCCAACAACATCTGCACGGCCCGCAAATCCGCCCCATGATTCAGCAGATGGGTTGCAAAAGCATGGCGCAAGGTATGCGGTGACAAAGGTGCCGTGATGCCGGCACTGCGGGCGTGTTTTTTCACAATCATCCAGAACATCACCCGGCTCATGGCCGTCCCGATCTTCGGTCCCCGCTGGGTCACAAACAGATCCTCCGTCTGTTTGCCCGCCAGCAGGCTGGGGCGTGCGCCGCTGAAGTATTGACTGAGCCAGACGCCGGCCACCTCGCCAAAAGGCACCAACCGTTCCTTGTTGCCTTTGCCAAACACCCGCAACACGTTCTCTGACAGGCTCACATTGAACACCTTGAGCGTGACCAACTCACTCACGCGCAGACCACTGGCATACATCAGCTCCAGCATGGTGCGGTCGCGAATGCCCAGAGGGGTGCTGGCATCAGGCGCCCAGAGCAAGGCTTCCACCTGCGATTCCGTCAAAGTCTTGGGCACGCGCAGCGCCTGTTTGGCGGCCTGCAATTTGAGCGTCGGGTCACTGGCCAGCAGGTGTTCACGCAAGGCCCAGCGGAAATAACGCTTGAAAACAGTGAGCCGCCGGTTGGCCGTCGTCGCTTTGGTCAGATGGTGCTGCTCGGCAAAGTAGCTGTTCAGATCAAGCTCGGTCGTGTCCGTCAACACTCGCTCACGCGCCGCAAGCCAGGCGGCATACAGCGTCAGATCGCGC
>JAZKHK010000168.1:0-6920 GCA_040385425.1 Pseudomonadota bacterium
GTTCAACCTCAAGAATCAGTTGATCGCCAGGTCCAACCGGACGCTTGAAACGGGCCCCATCAATGCCGGCAAAGTAATACACCATGTCATCGCTGGGTGACGTCCCCATGGCATCAAATGCCAGCAAAGCGGCCGCCTGCGCCAGGGCTTCCAGCATTAACACGCCCGGCATCACTGGGCGGTGTGGGAAATGTCCGGTAAAAAACGGTTCGTTGATGGTGACGTTCTTCAACGCCTTGATGTTTTTGCCCTTTTCAATCTCCAGCACGCGGTCCACCAGCAGAAAGGGGTAACGGTGCGGCAGTTGCTTGAGAATTTGGTGAATGTCCATCATGATTTTTGTAATTAATTAATTGAGGACAGCGCTTGCGCACAAGACACAAGCAGTCATCTGCCCCGCAAGGTTTCAAATTTTGAGTTTATCTTCCAGCGCCCGAATGCGATCGCGCAAACTGTGAAGCTGCTTGAGTGAAGCCGCATTTTTTTCCCAGGCCGCATTCTCGTCAAGGGGAAACATGCCGGTGTAATGCCCTGGTTTGCGAATGGAACGGGTCACCACGCTGGCCGCAGAGATGTTGACACCATCTGCGAGCGTGAGATGCCCCAGCACCACCGCGCCGCCACCAATGGTGCACTGCGCGCCAATGGTGGCACTGCCCGCGACACCCACACAGCCCGCCATGGCGGTGTTTTTTCCGATGCGCACGTTATGGCCGATCTGGATCAGGTTGTCGAGCTTGACGCCGTCTTCGATCACCGTGTCTTGCAAGGCGCCGCGGTCGATGCAGGTATTGGCGCCAATTTCAACATCGTTGCCGATGCGAACGGCCCCCAACTGTTCTATTTTTTCCCAAGCGCCGGCATGTTGGGCAAATCCAAAACCATCCGCCCCAATGACAACGCCGGAATGCAGCAGGCACCGGTCACCCACCACGCAGTCCTCACCCACTGTCACCCTGGACTTGAGTTCGGTGTCAGCACCAATACGGGCACCACGCTCAACCACGCACAAGGCGCCAATGCGGGCCTGTGGATGAACCACGGCGCCGGGATCAATCACGGCGCTGGGGTGAACCTGCGCCCGAACTGGCCGCGAGAGACTTTTTTTCCAGAGTTGCGTGACGCGGGCGAAATACAGATAAGGCTGGTCGGTGACGATACAGGCACCGCGCAACACGGCCATGTCGCGCATCTGTGGGCTCACGATGACGCAACCCGCCTTGGACGCCGCCAGTTGATTCTGGTATTTCGGATGGCTGAGAAAACTCAAGTGGTGAGGAGTGGCCGTCTCAAGAGGTGCAAGCCCTTCGATCAGAAGAGTGGCGTCGCCCTGCAACTCCCCGCCGAGCACGTCAACAATAGAACCGAGACTTAAGCCCACTCTGCAGCGCCTTGGGCGAAATTATTTGCCGTTGCCCGAGTTCAAGGCCTTGATGACTTTGTCGGTGATGTCAAGCTTGGGGTTGACGTAGACGGCTTCCTGAAGAACCAAATCAAACTTTTCCGATTCGGCAACCTGCTTCACGACTTTGTTGGCGCGCTCAAGCACTTGCTGCAGTTCTTCATTCTTGCGGGAATTGAGGTCTTCCTGGAATTCACGACGCTTGCGCTGGAAATCGCGGTCCTGCTCGATCAACTGTTTCTGACGGCTCACACGTTGCCCTTCGGAGAGAGTTGGCGCTTCTCGTTCGAACTTGTCGGCCATCGACTTCAGGCTAGAGCCTAGTTCGATCAGGTCTTTTTCACGCTTGGAAAATTCCTGCTCAAGTTTGGACTGAGCCGCCTTGGCGGTACTTGCTTCCTTGAAAATCCGATCGGTGCTGACAAATCCGATTCGGAACTCTTGTGCCTGCACCTGCGCAGTCACCAGCAGACCACCCATAAAAAGACCGGAGTAGCAATGGCGTAAAAAAGTATTCATTAGAAAGAGGTTCCGATCTGAAATTGCATGTTTTGTATTTTATCGCCATCAAACTTGACGATTGGCTTTGAAAATGCCAGACGCAAAGGTCCGACTGGCGATATCCAGCTGATACCGATACCCACTGACGAACGCAGGCTGTTGGCATCTGGATTGACGGCGTCTGGGCCGGAAATACCGCCCACATCCAGGAAGCCATACAAGCGCAAAGTCCGGTCATTGCCTGCTCCAGGGAATGGGGTCAAAATTTCCGCGTTCAAATTCAACTTCTTGGTTCCGCCCACGACTGTTCCGTCTATATCCCGAGGCCCCAAGCTGCCTTGTTCAAATCCGCGTACCGAGCCCAATCCGCCACCGTAAAAGTTTTTAAACACGGGATAGGGGCGATCCCCCGCCACGGTCCCAACCCCGAATTCACCGTTAAACGCAACTGTGAATTGCTTGTTAAGAGGAATGAACTCCTGATATTGATAAGTACCCCGCAGGTAACGGACATCCCCGGCAACGGACCACTCGGCATTGGCGCGCTGATAACGGCCGGAATTCGGCGCCATCGCGCTGTCACGGCGATCTCGCGACCATCCCACTGTCAACGGCAAGGCCATGCTGTCATACCCAAACTGCTGTGCATAAGTTTTATACGACGTTGGCAACAAAGTTCCCTCAACGATAGAGGTCTTTTCCACACCAGCACCAAAATAAACCGTATCTGATTCGGAGAACGGCACGCCGAACCGGATGCTGCCCCCAGAAGTCACGAGTTGATAGTAGCTTTGATCCTGGTACGGGCTGCTTGTCCTGTGATAAAGATCAAAAGTGCGGGAGACACCATCTGCCGTGAAATAAGGGTCGGTTGTATTGAATACGATCACACGATTGATCTTGCTGGTATTGATCTGCACGCCCAGCGAGTTGCCAGAACCAAATGCGTTCTGCTGATTCAGACCGAAGGAGAGTCCAAGTCCGTCGCCACTTGAAAACCCGGCGCCCAAGCTCAAGCTCCCGGTCGGTTTTTCAACCACGTTCATGGTGAGGTCCACCTGATCGGGTGAACCAGGAACTTCCTGGGTTTCGACGCCGACATCACTGAAGTAGCCCAAGCGGTCAACACGGTCACGCGATAGCTTGATCTTGTCACCGTCATACCAAGAGGCTTCAAACTGCCGAAATTCCCGGCGCACCACGACATCGCGGGTCCGGTTGTTGCCAGCCACATTGATTTTTCGTACATACGCCCTGCGAGACGGGTCGGCCTGCAACACCAAGGTGACAAGATTGTTGGTTCTGTCGATTTCAGGGCGTGCTTCAACCCGTGCAAATGCAAAACCGAAGTTACCGAAATAATCCGTGAACGCCTTGGTGGTTTTTGCCACTTCATCCGCGTTATAAGCCTGTCCGGGGCGAATCGTCACCAGCGATTTGAACTCATCGTCTTTGCCAAGAAAATTACCTTCGAGCTTGACGCCCGACACCACGAAACGCTCACCTTCCGTGACATTGACGCCGCTGACGACAAAGCGTTCGCCTTCGGTGTTGTTGATCGTGATGGCGATGTCCGTTTTATTGGGCAGAATTGCGACCTGTGTCGACTCTACCTTGAACTCCAGATAGCCATTCGTCAAATAATAAGAGCGCAAAGATTCAATATCAGCGTTGAGTTTGGCACGTGAATAGCGATCTGATTTGGTATACCAGCTCAGCCAGCCACCGGTGTCAAGATCAAACAGCTTGCGCAGCTTCGACTCCTCAAACGCCTTGTTTCCGACGATTCGGATTTCGCTGATTTTTGCAGGGTCACCTTCGACCACCGTAAATGTCAAATTCACCCGGTTGCGCTCAATGGGGGTGACCGTGGATACAACTTCGGCTGCGTACAAACTCCGGTTGATGTACTGGCGCTTGAGTTCTTGTTCCGCACGGTCGAGTTGTGCCTTGTCAAAAGGGCGACCATCGGCCAGACCCACATCGCGCAGGGCCTTCTTGAGCACGTCCTTGTCAAACTCTTTTGTTCCGACAAAATCAACATCAGCGATTGTGGGGCGCTCCTCCACAATGATCACGAGGACATCGCCACTGACTTCGATGCGTACATCCTTGAACAAACCCAAACCAAAAAGCGTCCGGATTGCAGACGATCCTTTTTCATCGTTGTATTCATCGCCAACCCGAACTGGCAACGACACGAAGACGGTCCCTGGCTCCACTCGCTGCAAGCCTTCGATACGAATATCGCGCACCGTGAAAGGGTTGACGGCCCACGCCGTGCCAGCCATCAGAACAAGAGAAGCCATGGCAGACAAAGAGCGCCATTGAGATCGATTAAATTGCATTTTTAGTAATAAGAAGTCAAGCTGGTGTCAATTGTTAACACCAAACAATTAGCCAAATAAGCGGGTGATATCGTTGAACAGGGCAATCGACATCATGACCAACAAGAGCGCAACGCCACCTCGTTGCAAACGCTCCATCCAAGTGTCAGAGATGGGCGTTCCCGTGATGCCCTCCCAAAGATAATACATCAGGTGCCCGCCATCCAGAACTGGCAAGGGGAGCAAATTCAAAACACCGAGACTCACACTGATCAAGGCTAAAAATACCAGGTATTGCGTGAGCCCCATGCCCGCCGACTTGCCTGCGTAGTCGGCAATCGTCAAGGGACCACTGAGGTTCTTGAGCGACGCCTCGCCAACCACCATCTTCCCCATCATTTTGAGCGTCAGTGCCGAAACATCCCAGGTGCGAGTCACGCCACGCCACAAACCGTCCAACACCCCGTAGCGCACCATCACCAGTTCGGGCAAGGATCCCACATAAGCACCGATTCGCCCGACGACAAGCTCGCCATCCTGACGGACCTCGGGCTTGACGGTGACTTCAAGGTCTGTGCCTGCACGTTTGATTTTCCAGACCGCCGACTGCGCCTCTCCATTCAATACCGACGCCCGAATCAATTGACGCAATTGATGACCGTCCACGATTGGAACCGCCCCCACCTGCCGCACGATATCGCCATCCCGCAACCCGGCCTTGTCGGCCGCTGCACCCACCGTCACCTCGCCCATAACGGGGCGAGAAAAAGGAACAAAAATCCCGATTTTTCGAAATAAATCAGCATTCGCTTCACTGGCGTCCATCCCGCTGAGTTTCAGCAACACGCCGCTGGGCGAACCACCTTGTTCAGTGCGAATGACTTCCAGATGCACATCCTGGCCCTCCAGGGCACCCCGGGTCAAAAACCAGTGGACATCTTCAAACGATGCGATTTCTTGAAGGTCGTTGCCTTCAAACCCGGCTCGCTGCACCTTTTCACCGCCAATCAATCCGGCCTGTGCAGCGATAGACCCAACCTCCGGTTTTGCCAGAATCGCAGCGGGATGTTGCACGCCCGCCCAGTTCACCACGGCATATAACAACACCGCCAGCAGCAAATTAGCCACGGGGCCAGCCGCCACAATGGCCACCCGCGAACGCAAAGGCTGGGTATTGAAAGCCAGATGACGCTCATCGTCAGGCACGGGCGCTTCACGTTCATCAAGCATCTTGACAAAGCCCCCTACCGGGAAAGCTGCAATGACAAACTCAGTGGGGGAACCTTTGGGCTGCCAGCGATAAAGGGTTTTACCAAAACCGATGGAAAACCGCAGCACTTTGACACCACAAGCGACAGCCACACGGTAGTGCCCATATTCGTGAACTGCGATCAACAGTCCAAGGGCAATAACAAATGCGACAAGGGTCAACATGTCTTTTTCAAAGAGTAGAGGTTAGACACCAAGCCGCCGAACCACCTGCTGGGCAGCTTCACGGGACCGCGCATCCAGCGCCAACAGATCTTCCAATGATTGCGGACTGGCTGTTGCTACAGATTCGAGCGCTTCCAGATTGACTGCATGAATTTGATCAAACCGTATTTGCCCGTCAAGAAACGCGGCTACCGCCACTTCATTGGCCGCATTCAATACGGCGGTCGAACCCGAAGGCGCATTCAACACGGACCATGCCAGCTTCAAACCCGGAAAGCGTTGCTCATGACCATGCGAGTCCATCGACTCAAAAGTCATATCTGCCAGGGACCTGAAGTCCAGTGCCGCGGCACCGGAGGTAATGCGGTCCGGCCATGACAAGCCATAGGCAATGGGCCCCTTCATGTCAGGCGTGCCGAGTTGTGCGACCACGGAGTTGTCTTTGTACTGCACCATGGAGTGGATGACACTTTGCGGGTGAATCACCACCTCGATCCGAGCGGGCGCGACATCAAAAAGAAAGCGTGCCTCAATGACTTCCAGCGCCTTGTTCATCATGGTGGCCGAATCGACAGAAATCTTGCGTCCCATGACCCAATTGGGGTGGGCGCAAGCTTGTTGAGGTGTCACATCACGCAAGGTCTGAGGGTCGCGTTGACGAAAAGGTCCACCTGAAGCCGTCAGGATAATCTTGTCAATCTGACTTGCCCATGCACTTGCATCATCCGGCAGGGATTGAAAAACGGCGGAATGCTCACTGTCAATCGGCAATAGTTTCGCGCCGCCCTTTGCCACAGCCTGCATAAAGTAATCGCCACCCACGACGAGCGCTTCTTTGTTAGCCAATAGCAAACGCTTGCCGGTACGGGCAGCTCCCAGGCACGATGCCAAGCCGGCAGCGCCGACGATGGCAGCCATGACCGTATCGACCTGTTCATGGGAAGCAATCATGGTGATGGCTTCTGAGCCCCAAAGAACCCGCGTCGACAAATCAAGATCCCGACACTTCTGCTCCAGTGCACGACCATGCGGCTCGCTCGCCATGACGGCAAATACCGGCTTGAACTGCACACATTGCTGCAACATCAAGTCAATTTGCGTTGAAGCGCTCAGGGCAAAGACCTCAAAACGGTCTGCATGTCGCGCGATCACATCCAGCGTGTTGACCCCGATTGATCCCGTAGAGCCCAGGATGGCGATGCGTTTTTTCACGTGGTTTGCAAAATCATTCATCGGGGGTTTCAAACTGAGTAAAG
>JAZKHK010000169.1:0-25697 GCA_040385425.1 Pseudomonadota bacterium
CTGCCGCCATTGGCAGCAACGCCAGCGTTGCCCTGCCCTTGAAAAATTCACTTACAAGCCCGCTGGAAGGCCGGGCCACGCTGACCCCGGCGCAGGCCGCCGACCTGCTGGCGGGCAAGTGGTACGCCAACATTCACACCGCCGCCCACCCCACCGGGGAGATTCGGGGACAAATGATTTTGCGGGAGTGAAGGGAAAACCGGGGCACTAATGCCAGTGGGCCGTCGTCACATCACCAGATTTGCACCTGGCTGCCCAGCAAGGTCTTATCGTGTTTTGTTCCCGCCCAGCCACTCGGCACCGGAAATTAATTTACTTCAGCGCGAGTAGAAATATAAGAGGCCCCGGCCATTAGTGCATAGTTAATTTCAGCAATCGTAGTCATTATTTTTTCCCTCTAAAAATCGAATCACATGGACAATATTGAGTAGAAATATTTTCTTGTTCACAGTACTTCAAACAAGCCTCTGAAGAAGGCTGTTTCCTAAAAAAACCTTTTCCAATCCAGCCACCGTTTCCGTTGTAAACCATTTCACCGCAACCTTTACCGTAGTTCGGCATCGCTTCGCGCAGGATGGTTTTAGCTGCATCAGCGATATTGCGACCTTGCATCTGCGCCTTAACCTGCTCGAGCGTGTAGTAGGGCTGGAGCAAGCGGGAGTCTGGCGTGCTCATCAGATTTGCATGGACAAGTTCAGGCGGAAATTCTTCCAGGGCAATGCGTTGCCATGCATCATTGATGTACTTGAACAAGATGTAGGGCGGATTCGGTCGCCCCCATTTGTTGTAGGCAATACAGCCGGCTGGGCTGGTCGCAAGGTAGGGCACGCCCCCCACCACATCCAGCAGTAGCGGGCCTGCGCCATTGGGCTCGGGCACGTCGTCGCGATACTCTATTTGCCACGAAATCCTTTTATTTGATCCTGGCAAACTGAAGGTCACCGTTTCACTCCGCACAGCGCGTTCCTGCGCATCCAGCGTGGGATAGCCATTCAACTTCAAAAGCCGCTCCACCACGATCACCCGGCCATCGTGCAGCTGGACCTCTTCCTTCCAGCTCTTGACGTACGGAACCAGTCCCGCGCACGCCCATAGGTTGATGGCAGCCAGCAAGATCAATCCCCGTTTTGCAAGTCCGAACAGACCGGCATGAGCGCTCAAGCTGAATGCCAATGTCAAGGTCACTCCAATGCTCTGAAATAGCGTTTGTGCTTGTCGTTTCATGTTATCCCTTGGGTTGGATCGTGTGGTGTTGTTTTGCGTTGTCATGTTGATTCCAGCTTCAGCCTCAAACCTTCCAGCCAGGCAAACGCTACGAAATAGATAGCTTCAACATCAATGAACACGTGAGCTGGAGGCCTATTTCGTTGCAAAGAATTTAAAATCTAAGCCATTCTCGGCGCAGACCGGCGAACAGCTGGCGGCCATGTTGAGTGGGTTTGTTGTCTGAAATTGGCGGCCCGTCCCTTGGCGTTGACTTTACCGAAGGCGATGCAGGATGACCATCCCCCAAATGGGGGATGCGGGCCGGCACTTGACGGTGCTTTAAAGCGCGGGCGCCAGGTGGCTCATTTCGAGCAAGTCGTTGGGGAGCGGTTGGCTGAACAGGAAACCCTGCATTTCGTCGCAGCCCAGCAAACGCAGCAGTCGCTGCTGCTCTTCGGCATCAACCCCTTCTGCCACCACCTTGAGCTTGAGCGCGTGCGCGAGGCTGATGATGGTGGATACCAGCGCCAGACCTTGCGGTCCGTCCGTCATGTCAAGCACGAAGGAACGGTCGATTTTCAGCGTGTCCACCGGCAGCTTGGCGAGATAGCTGAGCGAAGAGAAGCCGGTGCCGAAATCGTCAATGGCAATGGTGACCCCCATGGCGCGGATTTCATGCAGGCTGGCAATGCTGTGGTTGACGTTCTCCATGATCAGGCTTTCGGTGATTTCCAGCTCCAGCCCCGCCGCCACCTGGGCATCGCCACCGATGGCCTGCCGGATCTCCTCGATGAAGCCGCGGTGGCGCAGTTGCAACGGCGACACATTGACGGCGATGCGCACCGGCATCAGGCCCGCCGCGCGCCAGCGCCGGTTGTCCTCCAGGGCCTTGTGCAAGGCCCACCGCCCGACTTCGTAAATCAAGCCGGTTTCTTCGAGCATCGGGATGAAGTTCACCGGCCAGACCAGGCCCGATTGCGGGTCGTTCCAACGGATCAGCGCCTCGATGCCGGTCAGTTTGCCGGTTGCCAGATTCACTTTGGGCTGGTAGTGCAGCACAAACTGGTCCATCTCCAGCGCCGTGCGCAAGCGGCTTTCCAGGTTGAGCGCTTCGGCCACCCGGGTGTTCATCTCCGGGGTGTAGAACAGCACGGTTTCGGCGGATCGCTTGGCGCGCTTGAGGGCGGCTTCGGCATTGCGCATCAGCGTCTCGGCATCATCGCCATCCAGGGGATACATCGCTATACCGGCTTTGCCGGCGATTCTCAGGTCGGCGTCGCGCAAGCGGTACGGCGTGGCAAAGCAATCGTGCAACAACTGATCCAGCCACAGCGCCACACTGCCGGCGTCGCGCGGCTCGCGCAGGGCCACGCCAAAACTGTTGATGCCGACTCGCGCCACGGTGTCAAACCCAATGCTGCTGTGCTGGATGCGTTGGGCAACCAGCTTGAGCAATTCGTCGCCGGCCAAGCGGTCGAAGGTGTCGTTGATGATGCGGAAACGGTCAATATCCACCACGGCCAGCGCCACCAGGCTTTTCTTGCTGGCGTGCGTGCAAAGATGGCTGACGCGCTCCAGAAACAGCGTCCGGTTGGGCAGACCGGTGATCTCATCGTAGTAGGCGAGGTAGTTGAGCTGTTCTTCCTTGTTGATGTGGTCCAGCGCAAACCCGATGTCGCCCGCCAGCTCGGTCAGCAGCTTCATCTCTGCGGCATCAAAAAACCCGGTTTCGTCAGAGTACAAGGCGAACAGGCCGACCACTTGATCCGAGACCAGTACCGGCAGAAAAGCCAGCGAAGAAATTCCGCGCGCCTGATGGGCCTGCTTGAACACGCTGCCGGGGTCGTCGCGCAAGTCGTTGGCCACCACGGCTTTCTTATCCCGGACGGCATTTGCAGTCATGGCGCATTCCATCGGTGCAACTTCGCCCGGGGAAAAACTGCTCTTGATGAGCGCCAGGAACTCCGGGTCCGCCCCCGTTGAAGCAATCGACTCGATCCGCTTCGCCACCGGATCAACCACGCCGACCCAGGCCATCTTGAATTGACCCAGCTCGACCGCGATCCGGCAGGCTTCCCGGAACAGCTCGTCACGGTTGCGCACCCGCACAATCAGCGTATTGATGCCGCTGAGCACGGCGTACACCCGGTTGAGCCGCTTGATCTTTTTCTCCGCTTCCTTGTGGTCGGTGATGTCCTCGCCGATGCTGGCCGTGCCGGTCACTTCCCCGGCCGCTGAGCGCAGGACGGTGTTGCTCCAGCGGATGAGCCGACGCGCGCCCGCGCGGGTCAGGATTTCATTCTCGAAATGCCAGTTGGAAGAGGCCAGATTGTTGAGCAGCGCCGCATGGAGGTCTTTCACATCCTGGCATTCGGGGGGAATGAACAGCTCAAACCAGTTGCGCCCAAACACCTCCTCGTATTGCCAGCCCGTCAGCCGCAGCAAGTAGTCGTTGCAGTAGGTGATGTTCGCTTCGCGGTCGAGCATCAGCGATAGCAGCTCCACGTTGCCCAGCAAGTCACTGAAGCGGCGGTCGCTTTCGCGCAGCTCATCCTCGGCCCGTTTTTGCTCGGTAATGTCCTGAATCGTATTGAACCAACGAACACGATCCCCCGGCTCAGCCAGCCCCTGCAGGGGCTCCATCACCTGGCGGATGAACAACCAGGCGCCATCGGTACGCCGCAAGCGGTAGTCCAGGTCCATGCGCGCGCCCTTGGCGCGGGCCTCATTGACCTTGTCGTTAAATAACTTCTGGTCCTCAGGATGCACCCTCATTTGCCATTCGCGCGAGTCCTTGACCATGTGTGCATGATCCATTCCGATCATCTGGGGCAATGTTTCAGGCCAGCTTTCAAAAGCCCCATCCGGGCCCGTGATCACATGCGTGAGCTTGGTCACCAATTGGGCCCGGTTGAGCCCCGCCTCGCTCGCCAGCAAGGCGTCTGCCGTGCGCTTGCGTTCCTCGATCTCCAGCTTCAATTGATCATCTTGCCGCTGTAGCTCACTGTACAAGCGACCGTTTTCATAGATGCGCCCCACCTGCGCGGCCAGGATGGAGAGGATCTGCTCGTCTTCCTGCGTGAATTCAGGTGCACCCAACTTGTCTGCCAGGCAGATCCAGCCATAGGTCTGGGACACCGAGGCCACCGGGGCCATCAAGCTCGAAAACAAGGGCGGGTAACCTGCAGGAAAGCCAGCGTTCATGGCGTCGCCATCCTCATGGGTCATGCGCCGGGAGCGGCTTTCGGCAAACACCTGCCCGAGCAAGCCCCGGTCGAAGTCCGGGCACGCCAGTTGGCTGGCCAGCGCGGCCTCAATACCGCTGGTGAACAAGCTGCTCTTGTCGCCGTTCTGTCCATTGGCGCAGACGACCGCGTACTTGGCACCGACCAGATCACGCGCACTGCGGCAGAATTTATCAAGCAGCAGGCCCGGTTCACGTTCCGAGGCGAGTTGCAAATTGAGGTCCGACAGGGCACCGAGGCGGCGGTTCATGGCTTCCAGTTCCAGGACTTTGCTGGAGAGCTTGTCGGTCATCAGGCGCAAGTGTTCGCGGTCGAACTCACGCGTATCGGGTGACGGCACCCGTTCCGGTGCATGGGCCAGGGCCTGATCAATGGCGAGCAAGATGTCTTCCGGCTCGCAGGGCTTGATCAACACACGCGAGACTCCGCAGACCTTGGCCAGGTTGTGGGCCTCCCGCTCGCGGTAGTGCGCACTGTAGAAAATAACCTCGGTCGCGGCGATGGCCGGATCGGCCCGCAGTTGCCGCACGAATTCATAACCGTCCATGGTCGGCATCAGCACATCCGAAATAACCAGTTCCGGGTGCTCGGAGCGCACCAGTGCCAGGGCTTCGGCACCATCAGCAGCCTCAAACGCCTGGTAGCCCCGGTAGTTGATCAGCGTCACCAGCAAAGCGCGGTTATCGTCCTGATCATCGACCACCAGTATCTTGGCCATGGACTATTCCTTGTCAGTTATAGGTTGGGCGTCTGACCCGGAGCTGGGGCGGCAAAAACGCTTCGATCTGCGCCACGAAAGTCTCAGGGGTGATGGGCTTGGTGATGTGGTCATCAAAACCAGCCGTTATGGCGGTTTCACGATCTCCTTCCATGGAAAATGCCGTCACGGCAATCACAGGCACACGGCGCCAGTCAGCGTTCTCGCGCAGATGCTTTATGACTTCGTACCCGTTCATCACCGGCATCTGCAAATCACAGATCACCAGGTCCGGATTCGCCTCCAGGGCCAGGCGCAAGCCGACACCCCCGTCTTCGGCGTCCAGTACGGCATAACCGGTGGCCTCCAGCAGGTATTTGACCAGTTCACGACTGGCGCTGTCGTCTTCGATGATGAGGATGCAGGCGGGCATAGCTTAGTTCTCCGGCAACTCAAGTGCGAACGTGCTGCCTTTTCCGAACTCGCTCTGAAAGGTGATCTTGCCGCCCAACTGCTCGGCCAGCTTGCGGCTCAGATGCAGGCCCAATCCGGTGCCTTCGAGCTTGCGCCGATCGGCTGCGTCCACCCTGGAGAACGCCTCAAACAGACGGGGCTGGTCTGACAAGGCAATGCCCGGGCCGGTGTCCTCGATACTGAACACAAGTCTTTCTCCATCCGCCGTGGTGCCTTGTGCCAGCCGTAAGCAGACGCTTCCGCGCTCGGTGAATTTAATCGCGTTGCCGGTCAGGTTGATCATGATCTGGGTCAGGGCGCGGCGATCAATGCTTAGCATCACCACCGGATCGGGCAGGCAGACCGTGAAGTTCAAGCCTTTTTTCTCGGCCTCAGGTCGCAGGGACGCCGCCACTTCTTCCAGCACGCCATTGCAGTCCAGCATTTCAGGCTTCAATTCCAGCTTGTTGGCCCCCAGTTTGGCCAGGTCCAGCATGTCGTTGATCAGTGACAGCAAATGCCGTGCACCCTTTTGGACAATGCGCAACTGCTTGTCCTGTTCCGTGTTGAGCGGGCCGGGGAGCTTCATCAGCAGCGTCCCGGTGAAGCCGATGATGGCGTTGAGGGGGGTGCGCAATTCGTGTGACATGCTGGCAAAGAAGCGGTCCTTGGCCAGCGCCGCGTTTTCCAGTTCAATGTTTTTATCCCGCAAGGTCTGCTCAAACCGCTTGCGCTCGGTCACATCCCGGATGGCGCTGGAGACCACCAGCCCCTCTTCGGTTTCCAGCGGGCTCAGGCTGATTTCGACCGGGAATTCGGTGCCGTCCTTGCGCAACCCGAACAATTCCAGGCCTGCGCCCATCGCTCGGGCACGCGGTTGCGCAAAAAATCCGCTTCGATGCTCTGGATGATGGTTTCGGAAACGTACGGGCACCAGGATTTCAATCTTTTGCCCCAGCAATTCATCCCGGCTCCAGCCGAACAGTTGGACTGCCTGGGTGTTGACCAGCACCATTTCACCTGCGCGGTTGACGATAACCATGGCATCAGGCGCCGACTCAAGAAGATCCTTGAATTTCTGGTCCGCTTTTTTTCCTTCATCAACGCGGCCATTCGGGACGATGAGCGCATTTGAATGGGTATCCTCCAACTTGTCGTTTAGTTCCGGTGTCATGCTGTCCTCGGTATTTTGGCGATTTCAACATGGAACCGCCGTCCTATTCGGAACCAAGCACAAGTCAATGATTGATGTAGGGTGATCTCAACCACCCTGGCATCGAAAATAGCAGGAACAAGATCGTGTGTGACTGCTGGTTGGGTTGGCAATCGTCGTGTCACATCCAAATGCTATGCTGCACGCCGAAATACAGGAAACAAAAGTGATGAAAGATGGAACCCGCCTGGCAGCTGTCGACTTGGGGTCGAACAGTTTTCGCCTTGAAATCGGTCGCATGGAGCATGGTCAGTTTTACCGCACTGAGTATTTGAAGGAAACCGTTCGTCAAGGCAACGGTCTTGATGATGAACGCAATCTGACGCCCGAAGCCATGCAAAACGGCTGGGACTGCCTGGCTCGCTTTGGCGAACGCCTGGCCGGGTTCAGCAGCATAGAAGTGCGTGCCGTCGCCACACAAACCTTGCGTGAGGCCCGTAACCGTGATGATTTCTTACTGCGCGCCAATGCCGTATTGGGATTTCCGATTGACGTGATCTCGGGCCGCGAAGAAGCGCGGCTGATTTACCAGGGCGTCGCACAGACACTGCCCCAAGGAAACGAGCGCCGCCTGGTGATTGATATTGGTGGACGCTCCACCGAACTTATTTTGGGCCAGGGGTTCGAGCCCAAGACGATGGAGTCCTACCGGGTGGGCAGCATTGCCTGGTCCACGCGCTATTTTGCGGACAACCAGCTCTCGAAGCACAATTTTCAAATGGCTGAAATTGCAGCCAAGGCGGTGTTGGACGAAGCACTCAATGCCTACCGGCGCGATACCTGGGATATCGCTTACGGCTCGGCGGGGACCGTGGGCGCAGTGGTCGATGTGTTGGCTGCCGCAGGCTGGCCCGCAGGTTCGGTCAGCCGGGCCGGACTGGATTGGCTGCAAGACAAACTGATTAGCGCCCAAAGTACGGATCGCATTCGTTTGCCCGGTATGCGGGATGACCGGCGCGCCATCATTGGCGGGGGCTTGAGCATTTTGCGGGCCCTTTTTGATTTGTTGCAGATCGACGAAATGCAACAAGCGACAGGCGGCCTGCGCCACGGGCTGATATTTGACTTGATGGGCGACACCTCGGACCAGACGGATGTGCGCGCCAAATCGGTCTTGCGGTTGGCGGCCAAGTTCGGGACTGATGCAACTCATGGCCAGCGCGTCGGCAACGTCGCCAACCATCTGTTTCGTCAGCTTCAGGCGCAAGCTGCGGAGCCCGAGAAGCTAGCCCATGAACGCTTGAATCAAAAGCTGAACTGGGCAGGTCAGTTGCATGAGATCGGCAGCCAAATCTCGCACAGCGATTACCACAAGCACGGTGCCTATATTCTGGACAACGCCGATGTCATGGGGTTCGCTTTGGGCGAATTGCACACGCTGAGTCTGCTGGTGCTGGGACACCGGGGGAAACTGCGCAAACTCGAAGTAAATTTTGAAGACGAGATATTCGTGCAACAGTTGCTCACCCTGCGTCTGGCCGTTATCTTGTGCCACGCCCGGCGCGACCCCGACTTGAAGGGATTGACACTGACGCGTGAAGCCGGGAATGAAAGCAACTTCATCCTGAGCTGCCGTACGGGATGGGCCAAGGCGTTCCCCCAATCGGCCCACCTGCTACGCGAAGAGATGGTGGCGTGGCAAAAAACACCCTGGTCACTGACGCTTACTGGATTCTGAGATCCGAGGCGTTGCGCACCACCAGGCCTTCGCCCAAGGTCTTGGCGTCGTGCTTGGCCCGTGCGGCCACCGAGGCCACCTGCTCGGCACAGGTAAATTCATCACGGTGAATTTTGACGGCCCCGATGGACAAGGTGGTGAACGGGAAAAACCGTGACACCCCAAACCGGTCTTCTGCTTGAATGCCACCCGCTTTGCGGGCGGCCTCGTCAAACAGTTCAACGGCAAGGTCGGCAAACTCGTTCACAATTTTCTGGCATTGCGACTCCCAGTTGGCGCTCTGGTAAAGGATGATGAAATCATCGCCGCCCACATGCCCGACAAAATCACGCTGCGGGTCGCAATGAGCCAAGGCCAGCCGGGCCACCAGGCGAATCATTTCATCTCCGCGCCAGTAGCCGTACTGGTCATTGAAGGGTTTGAAGTTATTCAGGTCGGCATAGCAGGCCACGAATTCAACGCCGCTGTTCAAGAGCCGCTCAATATGCTGGCTGATCGGAATATTGCCGGGTAAAAACGTCAGGGGGTTGGCGTGACGGGCCGCCTCAATCCGCGTTTCGGTGACGGAGCGAACGAGTTGCTCGCCCGTTCCCAGGCCTTCATAACGCCCGTTGTCCGTCACGATAAAACCGTCCACCAGATAGCGCTGGTCATCCGATGTCAGGATGCCGACCAGTTCGTCCACATTGTGGTTGCGTTCAATCAACCGGGGAGCCATATTGGCATGCACCAGACATGGCTTTCGCCCTGAGACTTCCCGGTAATAGAGCTTGCTGTATTCGTTCATGAACAGCGGGCGGTTGATGATGCCCACGGGCCGGGTGCCGTCCAGGACCGCGACCGCATGCAGCTTGCTGTCGGCCAAAAAAATCGCTGCCAACTCTTTATTGGTCGAGGTCAGGCCGACGGTCGGTGCCGCCATCACCGCAAGACGGCTGAGCGACCCTGAATTGGAGGCCCGGCGCTGTTCGGGAAACACGGCCACCCGACGGTCGCGTATCACATCCAGTGCCTGCTCTTCGATTTTCTCGCGCGGCAGCGAGGCCGGTCGGCCCAGAAAATAACCTTGCCCATAGGTGATGCCCAAGTCACGCAAGACGCGCATGTCTTCTTCGGTTTCAATGCCTTCGGCCACCAGTGCCGTACCAAAGATGGCGGCGATTTGCTGCAGGGCCTGAATCGTTTTGAGCTTGTCCGCGTGCTGGCTGATGTCTTTGGTGAAGTATTTGTCGATTTTCACAAACTCGGGTTTGAGTTGCGACCACAGCCGAAGGCTTGAGCGGCCGTCGCCAAAATCATCGAGTGCCAGTGAGACGCCGGCAGAGCGAATTTCGCTCACGACATTGGCAAGGTAATCCATGTCGCTCACCCGCTCATACTCGGTAATTTCAAGCACCAGCATGCGGGGCAGAACACCAAACCCACCGATCAACTCCAACAGAACATCGCGTCCGCAGTGCTTCATCACCTGCACCAGCACCTCGGCACTGATATTCACAAACAAGCGCCCGGACTCGCGCAGTTCACCCCAGCGGGCAAGTGCCACGGTGACGCAAAAGTTTTCAAACTCAAAGTTCAAATTTTCGTGTGCAGCGGCCGCCAACAAGGCATCTGGCACGTGAAACGAAGTTTTTTCCGGCCCCCTGATCAGGGCCTCGTGCGAATAGATGGCGCCATCACCCAGCGACACAATCGGCTGAAACACGGAGTAGAGCCCGCAACTGCGCATCAAACCAGCCAGAGGGCCCCGCCCTCGCCGCACCGAGCTTGAATGCATGGCGATGGGCACTGACGCGGCACTGGTATCGAACCTTCGATCCAGATCAACCGGATAAGCTGCCATCATGGGTATTGCTGTCGTAGTCGTCGCCAGCCGAAGAGTGCTCATTGAATACCAACGTCCATAAATTAGATGAGTTCAGTCTAAAGTCAATGAATGACGAGGGTGTGACAAGTCCACGCTTCATGTAATTCATCCGCTTGACTGTTTTTCGATAAACGATATAAACTGTATATTTCGTTTATTCAAAGGAGTTTCAGCCATGGTCGCAACCAATAACAACACCGCAACCGCCGATGTCGCGAAAGCAAATACCGTCGCAACAGAGCCCGCTCCAGCCAAGACGGCGTCCCCTGTTTTGCCCGCGTCCATCGCGCCGGTTGCGACAGCACCCAAGGTCGCCATAGCAAAGCGTGCGGCAAAAAAATCAACGACGGTCGCCCGCGCACCTGCCAAGACGGCCATCAAACCAGCCGTCAAGACACCTGCCAAAACCGTCGCGAAAGCAGCAGCCAAAACACCTGTGAAGGCAGCGGTCAAGACCGTTAGCAAGGCGGTCGTCAAAACACCGGCCAAACAGGCAATCAAAGCAGTGACCCCCTCCAAGGTCGAAAAAACCAGCAAGGGGAAAAAACCAAAACTGGTGCGTGACAGCTTTACCATTCCCAAAGCTGAATACACCGTGCTGGATGATCTCAAGCAACGCGCTGGCAAATTGGCCAGCTCCGTTAAAAAGAGCGAATTGATTCGGGCCGGCGTCAAGGCATTGGCCGCCATGTCAGACTCCGCATTTTTGGCGGCATTGAAAGCCGTGCCAACCATCAAAACCGGGCGCCCCACCAAAGCCAAATCGGAGTAATCACGTAGCCACCTCATGATTTACCTGTCGAGACTCTCGGACAGATTTAAAGTCCCAGGTGATTTCTGGGGTGGGCTGGCGTCCATGCTGGTCGCCTTGCCGGCTGCCGTGGCTTTTGGCGTCACGGTTTATTCAGCGATCAGTCCGCAGTACGCAGTGTTCGGCGCATTAGCCGGCATTCTCGGTGCCACCGCGTTGGGGCTGATTGCACCGACCTTTGGCGGCACCGACCGTTTGATCAGTGCGCCATGTGCGCCCGCTGCGGCCGTGCTTTCTGCCTTTGCCATTGAACTGGTCAAGCAAGGCGCCAGCCCGTCAAGCATTGTCCTGCTGTTAAGCGTGCTCGGTATTTTGACGGGCCTGATCCAGATGCTGATGAGCTTTCTCGGCCTTGGGCGAATGATCAAATACATTCCCTACACGGTGGTCAGTGGCTACTTGAGCGGTGTGGGACTCATCATCATTGGCAGCCAGATACCAGCATTTGTAGGCGCGGCGCCTGACAGCGCCTGGTGGCGAGTCGCCTTCTCGCCCGACTTGTGGGACATGCGCAGTCTTGCCGTGGGCGCCGCAACCGTCGTGGTTGCGCTGCTGGCACCCAAATTAACCAGAACAGTGCCCAGCACGATCATGGGCATCCTCGCGGGAGGGCTGACCTACGTGGGGCTTGCCAGCACGGATGCGTCAATGCTGACGCTCAGCAATAACCCGTTGGTGCTTGGCGCGTTAAACGCGTCCAGCGAAGGTTACATCGCCACCATTACCGGACGCTGGTCCGAGATCGGCGAATTGAAGCTGACCCAGATTGCAGCCCTCTTTGGCAGCGCGCTTACCCTGGCTGCCTTGCTGTCCATCGATACGCTGAAAACCTGCGTCGTGATCGACCAGATGACACGTACGCGCCACGAACCTAACCGCGAACTTTTTGCGCAAGGCTTGGCCAATATTGCCTCGTCCACGATCGGCGGCATTCCCGGTGCGGGCACCATGGGCGCAACCATGGTGAACTTGTCAAGCGGTGCAAAAACCCGGGTTTCCGGCATTATTGAAGGTGTGCTGGTGCTGGCAGCAGCACTCGCCTTGAATACATTCATCGCATGGATTCCCGTGGCCACATTGGCGGGGATTCTGATCGTCGTCGGCCTGCGCATGATTGACACGGAGCCCCTGCATTTTTTGGAGTCGCGCGCTACCGTGTTCGATTTTGCAGTGGTAGTCGTTGTGATTGGCGTTGCATTGACGGTCGGGCTCATCGCAGCCTCTGCGGCTGGTGTCGCCATGTCGATTCTGCTTTTTGTACGCGAACAAGTGGGGGGCACAGTGGTTCGGCACAAGACCTTTGTCAGCCAGCGCTCGTCCACCTGGCATCGCCCCGAAGCCGAAATGCGCCTGATTGCTGACAAAGGCGACAAAGCCATTATTTTCGAATTGCAAGGGAGTCTTTTTTTCGGCACCACGTATGAGCTTTACGCGGCACTTGAACCCGAAATCAAGGTGCGCGACTACCTCATTCTTGACCTGCGACGAGTGCAATCCGTGGATATCACCGCCGCACACATGCTCAAGCAGGTGCGCGACATGCTGCGCGAACGCGGTGTGCCTTTTTTGGTGAGCAATGTGCGCGAGCAATTGCCTAATGGGCAGAATTTACTGGAATTCTTCAAACAGACCGGCTTCATCGATGACAGTGATACGGTGCAGGTTTTCCCGACCATGGAGTCCGCCATTGAATGGGTTGAGGATCGTCTGGTCGGCGACCAGAGACAAGCTGCCAGCAAGGAAATTCCGTTGCAGTTGCAGGAAATGGATTTATTCCAGGGACGCAAGGATGCGACCATTGCCGACTTGCAAGCACGCATGGAACAGCGCACCGTCAAATCCGGGGAACCCATCTACGCCATCGGCGATCATGATCGCAATCTCTATTTGATTCGCCGTGGTGCGGCCCGCATCATGGCGTCAATCGGCGGCAGCCGGCAATTGCACCATCTCGCCACTTACGGACGCGGAGATTTTTTCGGTGGCCTGGCTTTTCTGGATGACCTGACCCGCAGTGATACGGCGATTGCGAACACCGATATCGACTTGTATGTGCTCTCGTTTGATCAATTCAATCAGCTCGCCGAAGATCACAAAAAACTGGCTTTTCTGTTGATCACGGCTATTTCCCGGACCCTCGCGCATCGCCTGCGTCAGTCGGAAGGCGAGCGGACTTTGCTCCACGTGTAAATTCATTGGCCTGGGAGACACCATGAAATCCGGGAACCAACGCAAGCACATTCATTCCTATTGGCCCTTGCTCGACACGTTGCGTCATTACCAGATGAGCTGGCTCGGCAACGATACGGTGGCAGGGCTGTCAGCATGTGTGGTGATGATTCCATCGGTCATTGCCTATGCGGAACTGATGCATTTACCGCCGATCACCGGTCTGTACGCCGCACTGGCAGCGGCCATTGGTTACGCGCTGTTTGCCAGCTCGCGCCATGTCATCGCAGGCCCGGATGCAGCCATCGGATTGCTGGTGGGCTCAGCTAT
Source organism: Pseudomonadota bacterium (assembly GCA_040385425.1). Lineage (GTDB taxonomy): Bacteria > Pseudomonadota > Gammaproteobacteria > Burkholderiales > Burkholderiaceae_C > Rhodoferax. The sequence continues at coordinate 13,670 of JAZKHK010000169.1, forward strand.
CTTGCCCTTGGCCACAGGCGATCCGACGCGCCTGGCAGTGCTGGCCGCCGAGCTCAGTCTGCTTTCCGGCGCCGTGTTGCTGCTGGCGGCACGGCTGAAGCTCGGCGTCATCGCAGACCTCTTGTCGCGCCCTGTTCTGGTGGGCTACCTCAACGGAGCCTCACTGATTCTGATCTCGACTCAGCTCGGCAAGCTATTTGCTGTCAAGACGCAAAGCGAAGAGTTTTTCCCGCTGTTGTTCATGCTCATCGCGCAATTGCCCTCGACCCATATTCCCACCTTGGTTTTCGGCCTTCTCTTGATGGCATTGCTCGCCGCCATGGCACGCTGGCTACCGCGTGTACCAGGCGCACTTTTGTGTGCGACAGTCGCCCTGCTGGCCAACTACTTTTTAGATTTGAGCATGCATGGTATTGCGCTGGTGGGCGCCGTGCCTTCAGGCATGCCGCAATTTGTGATGCCTGCCCTGCGATGGTCCGACATTGCGGTGCTGGCCCCCGTGGCGGTGGCTATTGCCTTTCTTGCATTTTCAGATGGCATTCTTCTGGCACAGGCCTTTGCCGAAAAAAATGGCTACGAGGTGAGTCCCAATCAGGAACTCGCGGCTTTGGGTTCGGCGAACATTCTGGCGGCACTGTGGCAAGGATTTCCCGTATCCGCCAGCCAATCCCGCACCTCGGTCGTTGATGCAACCGGTGGCCGCACGCAGGTGACCCAACTGATTGCGGCCGCCGGACTTGTTGTTTTTTTGCTGTTCCTGACTGACTTGATTGCACTCTTGCCAAGGGTTGCCTTGGGTGCGATTCTCATCGTGACAGCGGTCGGCATGCTTGAAGTCGCTTCTTTGCGCGGTCTCTACAAGATAGATCGGAACGAATTCAGCATCGCCATGGGGGTCACGCTGGTGATCCTGATTGCTGGCGTTGTCACAGGCATCATCGCCGGCTTGCTGATATCACTGATTGCGGTCCTGGTTGAAATTTCACGGCCGCGTGATGCGGTTCTGCGCCGCTTGATCAGCGATGGAAAATTCCATGATTGCCTTGACAAAGATGAAGCAGAAGAGATACCGGGTGTGATGGTCTATCGGCTTTATGCTCCGCTGATTTTTGCCAATGCCCGCTATGTTGTGGAGCGCATTCGTCAACTGGTTGAAGCGGCGGGACCGGAACTGGAATGGCTGGTCATTGATGCGCAAGCGATTACCGGCATGGACGTGACGGCAGCCCAGCGTTTTGCCAAACTGCACCGGGAGCTGGCTGATCAAGGCGTCGAGATCAAAATTGCCGATGCGCCCCGCCCCTTTCTTGAAGAGCTCGCCAAGGTCGGACTGTCAGAGGCTCTGGGTCGTCAACAATTTTTTGTCTCGGTCAAACAAGCTGTCGAAGCCTTTGAAAAACGTAGAAATTGATGACACCCTTATTTATCCTTGTATTTTTGATTGCCGCTTGCGGATTCTTCGCCCTGGCAGAGATGTCATTGGCGGCTTCGCGCAAATCCCGTCTGCAACTATTGGCTGATACGGGAGACCAGGCTGCAGCCTGTGCATTGGCGATCAAGAATAAGCCCAGCCGGTTTATCGCCGCCACCCAGACCGGCTTGACGACGGCGAGTTTGTTGTCAGGAATTTTTGGCGAAGAGGCGCTGGCGGCGCATCTGTCTGCCTTCATTCTTCTCTATTTGCCAGCTCTGTCGGCGATCAAGGATGAAATTGCCTTTGCCCTGACTATTTCGCTGGTCACAGCCGCCGCCATTATTTTTGGGGAAATCATTCCCAAGCGTATTGCGCTGGCTTATCCTGAGAAAGTAGCCATCGGGGTAGCGCCTTTTATGCGTTGGTTCATCATGATGCTGGCGCCGGCAATTCAACTGCTGTCCTGGTGTGCCGACTTGGTGCTTAACTTGTTGCCGTTCCGCTCCGCCCCGGCGGTCACCGGCATTGAAGACATTCTGGCGCTGGTGGATGAAGGAGAACTGTCAGGATCGATTGGCAAGGAACAAAGTCACTTGTTGTGGAACGTGTTTCGTCTTGAAGACCGGCATCTTGCGGCAGTCATGACGCCGGTCAAGGATGTAGCCCTGATCGACCTGGCGATTCCTCATGTGGACAACCTCAACACCATTCGCGCAGCGCCCCATGGACGCTACCCCATCTGTCGAGGCGGATTGCAGCAGGTACTGGGCCTTGCGGAGAGTCGCGCCGTGCTCAAGGCGGCCCTTTCAGGTGAATTCCACTTCGTCGATCTGCCGATGAACCCGCCTGTCTTCGTACCTTCAGCCTTGACGCTGATCGAGCTGTTGCGCATTTTCCGGGAACAAAGCGCTGACTTTGCCTTTGTCGTTAATGAATTCGGCGTGACCGAGGGCATTGTGACCCTGAGCGATCTGTTTGAAACCGTGGCCGGGGACATGATGCCGGGCGCCATGGACCCAGATCAGGCGCTGGCCGTGCAACGCGACGATGGCTCGTGGTTGCTGGACGGCCTGTTGCCCATGGATGAAATGAAGGAAAAACTCGGCATTGTCAGTTTGGCGGACGATACCCAGGGGCGCTATCACACGGTCGGTGGTTTCGTAGTGACGTCATTGGGGAAAATTCCCAAAAGGGCCGAAAAATTTATCGAAAACGACTGGGAATTTGAAGTCGTCAACATGGATCGCAATCGGGTTGATGAGGTGCTTGCATCCAAACGAGCGGTCATTTGACTCTGCTCCAGTCCGCTTAAAGCAGTTCCGGCGATTGAACAGTGACCACCACGGTTTGCGACAAGGCTTCACGCTCCCGATAACGCAGCCACCAGACCGCGCCTTTTTTCACCGCGCATTCGGTGGCACTCAGACCTAGCAATTGGGCAATGGTTTGCCCCAAGGTGGGCTGATGGCCAACCACCAGCACGGTCCCTTTTGCATTCGGCCATTGCACCAGCTCAAGCAATTGGGACACAGTGCCATCAGGGGCCAGTTCGGATCTCAGTTTGTATTTGCGTCCTAATGCGATGGCGGTTTGTTCGGTACGCCGCGAAGGACTCACCAGTATCCGGGTACTTTCAGGCAGCTGGCGATCCAGCCAGGCCGCCATGCGTGCGGCCTGTTTCTCGCCGCGCGAGGTGAGCGTGCGCGCCATGTCATCGCAACCCTCCATCCATTCTTGAGCTTCCGCATGGCGCCACAAGACAAGATCCATGTCAGTCTCCCCGTCCGGTGTAACGCACCATCAGGGCGGCTTGTGCACCGTGTGCCACACGACGACCCTCCGATTTGACCCGGGCATACGTACCATCCGGCAACAAGTCCCACGCGTCCACACCGTCATACAGGTACGCCACCAGACATTCATCCACAATGCGCTGGCGCTGAACGGGATCGGTCACCGGCCAGGCGAGTTCCACCCGGCGCATCATGTTGCGGTTCATCCAGTCGGCACTGGAAAGATAAAGCTCTTCCACCTCGTCATGGCGAAAGTAAAACACCCGCGAGTGCTCCAGGAAACGTCCGATCACGGAGCGGACCCGGATGTTGTCTGTCACACCCGGCACCTGGGCTGGCAACATGCAGGCACCCCGAACGATGAGGTCAATTTTGACGCCTTGCTGCCCTGCGCGGATCAGGGCATGGATCAGCGCCTCGTCCGTTAAAGCATTCATCTTGGCAACGATTCGCCCTTCCCCACCTGCAGCGGCGGCAACGCCCAAGGCATTGATTTTTTCGATCAGCTTGGCGTGCAGATAAAACGGGGCCAGCAAGACCTGGTTCAACTTGGGCAAACGGCTGTGACTGGCCAGATGAACGAAGACGTTTTCAACATCGGTGGTGAGTTCCGTGTCGGCGGTCAGGTGGCTCCAGTCAGTGTACAAACGTGCAGTGCGGGGGTTGTAATTACCGGTGGACAGGTGGGCGTAGCGTTTGAGCTGCTTGCCTTCACGGCGCGTGATGAGCATCATTTTGGCGTGCGTTTTAAGCCCAACCACCCCATACAAGACTTGCGCCCCAATGGACTCCAGCATTTCGGCCCAGTTGATGTTGGCCTCTTCGTCAAAGCGGGCCTTCAGCTCCACCACCACCGTCACTTCTTTGCCACGGCGCACCCCCTCACGCAACAAGTCCATGAGGGCCGAATCACTGCCGGTGCGGTAAATGGTCTGCTTGATCGCCAGCACTTGCGGATCGTTCACCGCTTCGCGTAAAAAAGCCAATACGCCGTCAAAACTCTCAAAGGGCTGGTGAATTAAGACATCGCCTTGTTTGAGTTGATCAAAGAACGAGACACCGGGCGTCAACTGGGTCGGGTAACAAGACCTGTAGGAGGGAAAGCATAGCTGGGGTGCATCCACCAGATCCACCAATTGAGTCAGCCGAACCAGATTGACCGGGCCGGGCACACGGTACAAAGCCTGCTCCGGCAAATCAAACTGCTTGACCAGAAAAGCCGACAGGTATTCAGAACACCCGGCCGACACTTCAAGGCGAACCGCCTGACCAAAATTGCGATGTTGCAAACCCTGCCGCAATGCCGTGCGCAAATTCTTGACATCGTCCTCATCCACGGCCAGATCCGAGTGTCGGGTCACCCGGAACTGCGAGAACTGTCCTACATCGCGGCCCGGAAACAGCTCCGTCAAATGCGCACGAATCACGCTAGACAAGGAGACGAAGAAATTAATGCCGCCACACACCTTTTCAGGCATACGGATCATGCGTGGCAAAACGCGCGGCACCTTGACAATGGCAATTTCGTTTTCACGTCCAAACGCATCGCGCCCACCCAGGCGCACGATGAAATTGAGCGACTTGTTGGCCACTTGCGGAAACGGGTGCGACGGATCCAGCCCCACAGGAATCAACAGTGGACGAACTTCACGCTCGAAATACTGTTTGACCCACCGCCGCTGTACGTCATTGCGGTCGCCATGAGAAATGATTCGGATGCCCTGTTTTTCAAGCGCAGGGGTCAAGTCATCGTTGTACAGCGCATACTGGCGCGCCACCAGCGTGTGCGCGATGTCTGCCAGTCTTTTGAATGACTCTATCGTGTAGAGTCCTTTTTCGTCCTTGCCTTGATTCGCGGCCAGATGCGGTTCAGCCCGAACCTCGAAAAACTCATCCAGATTGGAAGACACGATACACAGGTAACGCAGGCGTTCCAGCAGAGGAACGTCTTTGCGATAGGCCCAATCCAGCACCCGCTCGTTGAACGCAAGAATACTGTGATCGCGATCAAGAAGCACAACAGGGTGAGATGTCTGTGTCAATTTCGACTGACTCAACTGACGAATGGAAGAAGACATGAAGTGTCAAACCCGTTTGTTACAAATAGATGACTGATTGTTGACGGGTTTGATGTCAATCGTATGACAAACGTAACTCAATGGTCTTCCGAATCACACCCCCAGAAAATGTTTGCGGTAGCGGGAAGGTAAATCATTGATGCGCATCATCATGGGAAGGTCAGCCGTATTGAAATCCGGATCCCAGGCGGGCGCACCCAGAATTTTGGCGCCCAGGCGCAAATAGCCTTTGATCAATGCCGGAGGCTCCACCATCAAATTGCTATCCAATTGCTCTACCGGCAGTGGCAGGCGCGGACGCACATGATGCTCAATGGGAGCCATGTGGGTCTGCTTGAGCTGATGCCAGATACTGGCTGCAACATCACCGCTGACAATGCCGCTGTGCAACATGGGAATGCTCGCGCAGCCGATCATGGTGTCAAGCTTGTTGCGCACCATGAACTCCGCCAAGGCACCCCACAAGGCCATGATGACGCCGCCATGGCGATAGTCGGGATGCACGCAACTGCGCCCCAGTTCGACCATGCGCTCACGCAGGCCGCGCAGGCGGGTGAGATCAAATTCAAGGTCGCTGTAGGTGCTGCCCACACGTTTGGCCTGGACCGGCGTGAGCAGTCGGTAGGTTCCTACAACCTCATGGGTGAGTTCATCTCGTACCAGAAGATGTTCACAGTAGTTATCGAACAAATCAATGTCGTAACCGGGTGATGTCGTGTCCAGGCGGGCGCCCATCTCATCTGCGAAAACCTTGAACCTCAAGCGTTGCGCTTGCCGGATTTCATCTGCGTGTTTGGCCCACGAAACCACCAGACTGCCGCGCTCTGTTTGAGGAACTGTCGTTTGACTCGTTCCATGAAGGTAGGGATTGGAGCGATGAAGCAAGCCTTTGGGCAAAGACAGCGGGGACAGTGCGAAAGTGGGGTTAGGCAGTTCTTTCATTTCTTTCTCCTCGGATGGTTGATCAAGAAAATTCTTTCTTGCATCCTTGGATATTCACTGCCTTCCATGACGACTTCATGGCGAGGTCGTGGCAGTTTGATGACAGAACGATCACATCCCTCTATTCCGGGGACGAGATCATGGCTTCGGCAAGTCGCTGTGCGATACCTCGTAGCCATCGGCCACGTAGGCGGGGCCTTTCATCAGCCAGACGATAACGCATCCAATGGAAACGATCAGAACCAGTGTCCAGATGGAAATCACCAATCCGATCATCACATAGTCAAACAATTGAACCCGTCGGGCCAACTCGGCCGCACTGCCGTCAGTGATCAAAAAACGGGCTGCAAAAGACATCAATGCCGGCAACAGCGTTCCCGCCACACACACTGTTGGCATCAGACACAGCAAACGCCACTCCAACCCATATGGGGTTTGCTGAAAGCCTGGGAGTTTGCGAAGCCAGTTCATTTGAAAATTATAAAAAAACTACCCCGATTTTCAAATCGCTACGTTGCCATCAACGCCGTTAAGCGAGCCATTTTTGTAGGAATTGAGCCTGTCCCTTGGTCGGATCAAGCTGGTAGTTGGCAAATCCAACGCGGGTATAGAGCTTGATGGCACCCGCGTTGCCCTGCAACACTTCCAGTGTGAGCTTGCAGGCACCCCGCTCCTTTGCGATTTCTTCAACCCGCCCCAGCATCTTTTCTGCGATGCGCTGGCCCCGATAGCCCGGCAGCACCGCCACATCGTGCACATTGATCAAAGGCCGACAAGCAAAGGTGGAAAACCCTTCAAAGCAGTTCACCAACCCAATCGGCAAATCTCCAGCCTCCCCTCCAAATGCCAGCACGCTGAAAGCCTGTGGGCGAGCCGCGAGTGCGGGTACCAGATTGGTCCGTGCAAATTCATTTAAGGGCTCACCACCGCCCATCGGATCTCTGGCATAGGCATCAAGCAGAGTCAGCAACGCATCGGCATGCACAGGATTGGCATAGTCCGCACGGCAAATACGCAAAGATGAAGTTTGCGGCACGGTCAAACCAAAAGCGTATCGACAATCCGCTGGGCGCAGGCCTGGGCCTGTGCGGCATCACGCGCCTCGACCATCACCCGCACCAAGGGTTCGGTGCCGCTGGCGCGTATCAGCAATCGGCCGGTATCGCCCAATTCAGCATCCACGGCCTGGGTTTCGCTGGCAAGTCGAGGGCTGGCTTGCCAGTCCTGGCCCGGCTTCAAGCGGACATTCAGCAGGATTTGCGGGAACAGCGTCACACTGGCCAGCAACTCGGCCATGCTTTTCTCGCTTCGAACGCAGGCTTGCAGCACCTGCAGGGCAGAAATCAGACCATCCCCCGTGGTGTGCTTGTCCAGCGCCAGCAAGTGGCCGGAGCCTTCGCCACCGAGCAGCCATTTGTGTTTTTCAAGCTCCTCCAGCACATACCGGTCGCCCACTTTGGCTCGCACAAACTGCACGCCACGGTCCTTCAGCGCGACCTCTACCGCCATATTGGTCATCAAAGTGCCTACAACGCCCGGCACATGCTCATCCCGGCCCAGACGGTCATCCGCCATCAGGTAAAGCAGCTCGTCGCCGTTGTACAGGCGTCCGTCGGCATCCACCAACTGCAGGCGGTCGGCGTCGCCATCCAGGGCCACGCCAAAATGGGCCTTGTGGGTCTTGACGGCCTCGATCAACGCTTCCGGGTGGGTGGCACCTACTTCGTGATTGATGTTCAAACCATCGGGCGAACAGCCTATCGCCACGACTTCGGCACCCAGTTCATGAAACACCTTGGGCGCAATGTGGTAAGCCGCCCCATGCGCGGCATCGACCACAATCTTCATGCCTTTGAGCGTGAGGTCATTGGCAAAAGTACTTTTGCAAAACTCGATATAGCGCCCTGCCGCATCGTCGAGACGACGGGTCTTGCCCAGATTGGCAGAGTCGGCCCACACCGGTGCTTCGTCCAGAGCCGCTTCGACCTCACGTTCCCAGGCATCCGACAGTTTGGAGCCATGGGCACTGAAAAACTTGATGCCGTTATCAGGAAAAGGGTTGTGACTGGCGCTGATGACCACCCCCAGTGATGCCCGTTGCGCCCGAGTCAGGTAAGCCACACCAGGTGTGGGCAAGGGTCCCAGGAGAACCACATCGACACCAGCAGAGTTAAAGCCGCTCTCCAGCGCACTCTCCAGCATGTAACCTGAGATGCGGGTGTCTTTGCCGATCAACACGGTCGGTCGCGCTTCAGATTTCTTGAGCACACGCCCTACCGCATGCGCCAGCCGCAACACGAAATCCGGCGTGATCGGGGCTTGCCCCACAGTGCCACGAATACCGTCTGTTCCAAAGTATTTTCTAGTCATTTTCTAATCCAGCCCTTATATTTGCTTAACTTATTGCTATTTATTTCATAGCACTCAATACTTTGAGTGCTTGCACGGTTTCCCGTACATCATGCACCCGCACGATGGAAGCCCCACGTTCGACAGCCAACACAGCGGCGACCACACTCGCAACCATGCGTTCCTGAACCGCCTGCGCTGACAGTGAAGTTGTGTCAATGCCTGTGACCGCGGTCAACGATGATTTTCTCGACCAGCCGGCCAACAGGGGATAGCCGCCCGCCAGCAATTGGGCTTGCCGTGCCAGCAGCGCAAAATTCTGCGCCACAGTTTTGCCAAACCCAATGCCGGGATCGATGACTATTCGACTATTTTCGACGCCTAGCCCTTGTAAATGCTGCGCTGCTTGCTCTAAAAATGAGAGCACTTGCACAACCACATCGCCGTCCATAGGGGACACCTGCATGGTCACAGGCTCGCGGTGCATATGCATCAAACAGACACCGCAACTCGGGTGGCGCGACACGACTTGCATACCATCCAAGGGTGCAGACCCGGAATCAGGCGGGGTCCAGCGCAAGGCCCAGATGTCGTTGATGATGTCGGCCCCAAGGTCCAGCACGGCTTGCATCACTTGAGGCTTGTAGGTATCGACAGACACCGGCACACCCAGCTTGACGGCGCCACGCACCACCGGCAGCACCCGCGCAAGTTCTTCTGCCAGCGTGACAGGCGGGGCGCCCGGGCGAGTTGATTCTCCGCCGATGTCCAGAATATCGGCCCCCTCTTGAAGCAGCTTTTCGCAATGCTGCAAAGCACCCGCCGTTGAGTCATGCTGCCCGCCATCTGAAAACGAGTCCGGGGTGACATTGACAATGCCCATGACTTTGGGCGTCGTCAAACCAATAGCGTATCGACTGGTATTCCATTTCATGGAGAAAGAGGCGGGTTGGATGAAGCAAAATTAAAACAAAAAAACGGGGCTGTTTCCAGCCCCGTTTTATCAAGAGATACCGCTTTACGCCGCCGTGGGGGCTGCGTCGGGTTTGATAGCCGGTGAACCGCCACTGCTGTTATCCCCACCGGAGGACGGGATGCGGGGCGTCCAGTCTTTCGGCGGGCGGGGTTCTTTGCCAGCCATGATGTCGTCGAGCTGGTCGCTGTCAATGGTTTCCCACTCCAGCAAGGCCCGGGCCATGACGTGCATCTTGTCCTGGTTGTCTTCAATGAGCTTACGCGCCAAACTGTATTGCTGGTCAATGATGCGGCGAACCTCGGCATCGACCTTTTGCATGGTTTGCTCGCTCATCGTGGTGGTCTTGGTCACGGAACGGCCGAGAAACACCTCGCCCTCGTTCTCGGCGTAAACCATGGGGCCTAACGCGTCGGTCATGCCATAACGGGTGACCATGTCACGCGCAATGTGGGTAGCACGTTCAAAGTCGTTGCTGGCACCCGTTGTCATCTGGTTCATGAACACTTCTTCAGCAATACGGCCACCAAACAGCATGCTGATCTGGTGCAGCATGTATTCGCTGTCGTAGCTGTAACGGTCCTGCGATGGCAAGCTCATGGTGACCCCCAAGGCCCGACCCCGAGGAATAATGGTGACCTTGTGAACGGGGTCGCATTTGGACAGCATCTTGCCGATCAAGGCGTGGCCCGACTCGTGGTACGCCGTATTTTTGCGTTCACTTTCCGGCATGACCATGCTCTTGCGCTCAGGTCCCATCAAAATCTTGTCTTTCGCTTTCTCGAAATCCATCATTTCAACGGTTCGCGCATTGCGGCGTGCCGCCATCAAGGCCGCTTCATTGCACAAATTGGCCAGGTCAGCGCCCGACATGCCCGGAGTACCACGGGCGATAACACCCGCATTGACGTCCTGGCCCAAGGGCACCTTGCGCATGTGCACATTGAGAATCTGCTCACGGCCCCGGATGTCCGGCAACGTGACATACACCTGACGGTCGAAACGACCTGGACGCAACAAGGCGGCGTCAAGAATGTCAGGGCGGTTGGTGGCGGCCACCACAATCACGCCAACATTGGTTTCAAAGCCGTCCATCTCAACCAGCATCTGGTTCAGGGTTTGTTCGCGTTCGTCATTACCACCGCCCAAACCGGCACCACGCTGGCGGCCCACGGCGTCAATTTCATCAATGAAGATGATGCAAGGCGCATTTTTCTTGGCGTTGTCGAACATGTCACGGACGCGAGAGGCACCCACGCCAACAAACATTTCAACAAAATCAGAACCGGAAATCGAGAAGAAGGGCACTTTGGCTTCGCCGGCAATGCCCTTGGCCAGCAAGGTCTTCCCGGTACCGGGAGGGCCTACCAGCAACAAGCCACGTGGAATTCGACCACCCAGCTTCTGGAATTTTGCGGGGTCTTTCAAGAAATCCACGACTTCTTTGACTTCTTCTTTGGCCTCATCGCAACCGGCGACATCGGCAAAAGTAACCATATTGGTGTTTTCATCCAGCAAGCGGGCCTTGCTTTTCCCAAAACTGAAAGCCCCGCCTTTGCCACCGCCCTGCATTTGGCGCATGAAGTAAACCCAAACACCAATCAGCAACAGCATGGGCCCCCAACTGACCAACAAGGTCATCAGCAAAGAGCCTTCCTCACGCGCCTTGACGTCAAACTTGACGTTATTGGCAATCAGATCGCCGACCAAGCCACGATCCAGGTAAGTAGCCGTTGTTCTGACTTTACGGTCATCGTTGGTGACCGCAATGATTTCAGTGCCACCTTGGCCCTCCTGAATGACGACGCTCTTGATGCGCTTGCCCCGCACTTCCTCCAGGAAATCGGAATATCCCAGATACCCGGCGCTCGCCGGACCGCGCGTATCAAACTGTTTGAAAACAGTGAAGAGTACAAGCGCGATAACAAGCCAAACGGCAATTTTTGAGAACCACTGATTATTCAAGCGAGGCTCCAATAGGGAAGCAAATTAGGAAACAAAACATAAGTGGGCGCCATTTTAGGCGTTTCAAGGCGTGCTGGATGTGATTTTCCAGTTATCAGCCATAGACTCTGGAGGGAATTCAAATTGGCTTCAAACCAATACCGATCAGAAAGGTTTCGGACGATTTATCGCGCGAAGCTTTGGGCTTGAGCGGCTTGACTACCAAAAATGTTTCCTTGAATTTTTTGACCAATACATCGTAACCCCCACCATGAAAAACTTTGGCAACCAGGGCACCGTTCGGTTTCATGTGATTTTGGGCGAATTCAATGGCCAATTCCACCAGACTTTCAATACGCGCGGTATCCACTGACGAAATACCCGACAAATTGGGGGCCATATCGGACACCACCACATCAGCCAGTCGGCCCTGCATTTCTGTTTCAAGTCGCTGTAATACCTCTTGCTCACGGAAATCGCCCTGTAAAAAGACGACTCCTACAATAGGCTCCATAGGCAGAATATCCAGAGCAAT
>JAZKHK010000170.1:0-2718 GCA_040385425.1 Pseudomonadota bacterium
CATCAACGACAGTTCCAAGCGCATCTTCGACATCATCAGCGTGATCGACGGCATTGCCTTCCAGACCAACATCCTGGCCTTGAACGCGGCGGTGGAAGCAGCGCGGGCCGGCGAACAGGGCCGTGGCTTTGCGGTCGTGGCCTCCGAAGTGCGCAGCTTGGCCGGACGCTCGGCCGAAGCAGCCAAGGAGATCAAAAACCTGATCGGCGCCAGCGTGGAGCGCGTCGAACAGGGCACGGCGCTGGTCGACCAGGCCGGCGTCACCATGACCGAGGTGGTCAGTTCGATTCGCCGCGTGACCGACATCATGGGCGAGATCAGCGCGGCGAGCACCGAGCAGAGCCTGGGTGTGGCACAGGTGGGCGAAGCCGTCACGCAGATGGACCAGAGCACGCAGCAAAACGCTGCGCTGGTCGAGCAGATGGCGGCGGCCGCGAGCAGCCTCAAGTCCCAGGCCAACGAGTTGGTGCAAACGGTGGCGGTATTCAAGCTCGGCGCACAGGACGGCCACCGCGCCATGGCGCTGCCCACGACAGCGCTCATAGCGGCGGATAAACCGTTTAAATTGACACCAAGACTTGCAATGAATCGGTGAAGCCGTCGGCATCCACCGCGCGAATGGGTTCGCCGTGGTTGTAGCCGTAGGTGACCAACAATACCGGGCAACCGGCTGCACGCGCCGCCTGCGCATCGTTGCTGGAATCGCCAATCATCAGGGTCCGATGCGGTGCGCTCCCCAGCGCTTCGCAGGTTTTAAGCACGGGCAACGGGTCGGGTTTTCTGCGCTCAAAGGCATCGCCACCAAAGGTCAGCTCAAACAAGTCCTCCAGGCCCTTGGATTTGAGCAGGGGAACGGCAAACGCGGTCGGCTTGTTGGTCAGGCAGGCCAGCTTCAAGCCCCGGTCCTTGAGACTCTGGAGCCCGGCCATGACACCGGGATAAACCTCGGCATGCTGGCCGTTGATCGCCAGGTAATGGCGCTGAAAACTGGGCCAGGCTTGGCTGTAGAGCAGCGCCAGGGCCTCCGCCGACAAGTCACTTGCTCCTGAATCAATAGCTGCCTGAGTCCTGTGGACGTGGGCCAGAACGCTATTGATCAAGTTTTCAGAGCCTTTGCCAACCAAGCGCAGCACCAGATCGCGGTCCACTTGCACGCTGGCAAAAGGGGGCGGCAAATCACTCAGCATGCCATTGATGACGCAACGGACATCATCCACCGTATCGATCATGGTGCCATCCAGATCGACGATGACGGCGTCTATTTCAAGCAAATTGAAGTTCATAAAGCGGTTATGCGCCCAATTGCAGCCGCATCGCATCTACCACCGCCTTGTAGTCCGGCTTGCCAAAAATGGCGCTGCCGGCCACGAACGTGTCGGCGCCGGCATCGGCCACGCGGCGGATGTTGTCGACCTTGATGCCGCCATCGACTTCGAGGCGAATGTCTTTGCCGCTGGCGGTGATGCGCCGGCGCACGTCCTCGATCTTGCGCAGGGCCGAGTCAATGAAGCTCTGGCCACCAAAACCAGGGTTGACGCTCATGATGAGCACCATGTCGAGGTCGTCAATCACCCAGTCCAGCACGTCCAGCGGCTCCGCTGGGTTGAACGCCAGCCCGACCTGGCAGCCTTTGGCCTTGATGACCTGGATGCTGCGGTGCACGTGGGCGGACGCATCGGGGTGAAAGCTGATGAGGTCGGCCCCGGCATCGGCAAACGCCAGCGCCAGCGCATCGACCGGCTGCACCATCAGGTGCACGTCGATCGGCACGGCGACACCGGCGGCGGTTTTGGAGTGCGATTTGAGCGCGCTGCAAATCATCGGCCCGAAAGTGAGGTTGGGCACGTAGTGGTTGTCCATCACGTCAAAGTGAATCCAGTCGCTGCCGGCGGCAATGACGTTTTTGACTTCCTCACCCAGACGGGCAAAGTCGGCGGACAGAAGAGAAGGGGCGATGCGGAATGTCATGGCGATAAGCTTTGATAATGGGGGATAAACGACAGGGAAGACAAGCCACGTATTTTCGCAGGTAGCATCGCAACATGTCCAAGTACCAATTTCGAGTTGAAGTCATCCCCCAATACATGGCCGAGCAATCGTCGCCGCCACAGGGGCTGTATGTGTTTTCTTACACCATCACGATCACCAATACCGGCCAGGTGGCGGCGCAACTGATCTCGCGCACCTGGAACGTGAATGACGCCAATGGCCACACCGAGCGCGTCAAGGGCCTGGGCGTGGTGGGACAGCAGCCGCTGCTCAAACCGGGCCAGGCTTTTGAATACACCAGCGGCACGCGCCTGAACACGCCCACCGGCACCATGCACGGCAGCTTCTTCTGCGTGGCCGAAGATGGTGAAAAGTTTGATACCGATGTGCCGATGTTCGTGTTGGACGCCCTCAGCGCCAATGGCGGCACTCGCACCCTTCATTGACTATTGCCTGCATGACGAAGCCGCTGCACGATCTACCTGAACTGCTGGACGCGATCAATCCCCAAGCCGACATGGTGCAGCGGCACCTGTGGCTGATTGCCCTGTTTGACTGGATCCGCGGCGACTGCCGTTCGGTCCCGGCCGCGATCTCCCGCATCCAGCTCCTGCTGGAGAATGCACGCAGCAGCCTCATCCTCGTGCTGATCTGCATCGGCCTCTTCCTCCGGCTGGAGTCGGTGTTCTGGATCGTGGTCGGCCTGCCGGTGTCGGTGCTCGGGGCGTT
>JAZKHK010000170.1:2728-4324 GCA_040385425.1 Pseudomonadota bacterium
CGGCTTGTACCTGCCCATCAACAACTGGCCGAGCATCTTCCTGGGCGGCGTGTTGTCGTGGTGGGTCCGCCGCAAGCAGAAGGCCTCAGAGCTCGGAGAGGACTCGGACAACGGCTCCCTGTGGGCGGCAGGCCTGGTGGCAGGCGCTGTCGGACTCTATCGATGGCACGACCCTGCTGGCCGACTACGGCTTTGCCTCGCGCAGTGCCTTTGCCAGCGAACTGGCGGAACGCATCCGCCTCAAACTGCTGCCTTGCACGCCCGAAACCTCGGACGCCTCCGCGCTGTTCACCTTGGTGCTGCGCCACGGCTTTGACGCCCAATGGCTGGCCGCGCTGGACGAAGCCACGCTGGCGCGTATCACGGCCTTCATCCAGTTACCCGCTTCAAAAGACGCGGCGCAGCCAGGCATCTCGCCCTGGCAGTACACGGTGCTGGAAGCCATCAACTTTTGCACCAGCCAGGTCCGCGCCACCGGCTTTTCGCCCGAGTTGCGCCTGCGCATGAGCGCATCGGCGCGCGAGGCCGGCCCGTTTCATGCGCTGGACCGCAGTTGCGACGCGGTGCGCGACGCCTATCTGGCCTCGCCGGAGCACGACAGCGAGGCGCGCCAGGCCGCGCTGCAGCAATTCCGCGAGCAACTGGAAGCCTGCCGCAGTGCCGCCGCCACGGTCTATACCCACCTGGACGCCCACGGCATCTCCGTCAACCTGGTGTTTCAGTTGCGCCAGTTGCGTGAACGGGTGCTGCGCATCCGGGCCTTGGTGGACTGCCTGATGTCCGCGCACCCGGCCAGCAGCACGGCGCGCCTGCTCTCGCAATTGGTCACCGTGGGCCAGGAGCGGCGCAGTGTGCGCGTGCTCATTGCCTCCAACACCTCCTTGCTGGCGGCCAAGGTGGCCGAACGCAGTTCAGAAACCGGCGAGCACTACATCACCCGCACGCGGGGCGAATACCGCGACATGCTGGGCAAAGCGGCCGGTGGCGGCGCGCTGACCGCCGTCACCACCTGGATGAAATTTGCCGTGATGGCGCTCGGGCTGTCGGCGTTCTGGGGCGGCTTCTGGGCCGGCGTGGCTTATGCGGCGAGTTTTGTCGTGATCCAGTTGCTGCACTGCACGCTGGCCACCAAGCAACCCGCCATGACGGCACCGGCCATGGCCGCCAAGCTCAAGGACTTGAGCCACCCGGGCGCGCTGGACGACTTTGCCGACGAAGTCACGCACCTGATGCGCTCCCAGGTGGCGGCGGTGCTGGGCAATGTGCTGGCGGTGTTCCCCGTGGTGCTGCTGATGTCCGGCGCCATGCAACTGGCCCTGGGCCGGCCGATGATCGACGCCAAAGAGGCCGAACACGTCTTCCATTCCCTCTCGCTGCTCGGCCCCACGGCCCTGTTTGCAGCGTTTACCGGCGTGCTGCTGTTTGCATCCAGCATCATCGCGGGCTGGGTCGAGAACTGGTTTGTACTGCACCGGCTGGATTCCGCCATGCGCTACAACCCCAGGATCACCGCCACGCTGGGGGTCGCGCGCGCGCACCGCTGGGCCGCCTTCACACGCGACAACATTTCAGGCTTTGCCTCCAACATCTCGCTGG
>JAZKHK010000170.1:4334-14723 GCA_040385425.1 Pseudomonadota bacterium
ATGCTCGGGCTGGTGCCGGCATTTGCCGCCTTTTTCGGGCTCGGGCTGGAAGTGCGCCACGTCACCCTGTCCACCGGCCAACTGGCCGCCGCCTGCGCCGCCATCGGCTGGGACGTGGTGCGTGAACCGGCGCTGTGGTGGTGTGTCGCCGCCTTGCCGGTGATGGCGGCCATGAACCTGGGTGTGAGTTTTTACATGGCGTTCCGGCTGGCCTTGCGCGCCCACAACGTCACCGGGGTGGACCGCTCGCGCATCCAGAAAGTGATCTGGCAGCGCTGGCGCCGCGCGCCCTTGGGCTTCTTCTGGCCCA
The DNA here is from genome assembly GCA_040385425.1 of Pseudomonadota bacterium. Taxonomy (GTDB): domain Bacteria; phylum Pseudomonadota; class Gammaproteobacteria; order Burkholderiales; family Burkholderiaceae_C; genus Rhodoferax. Next base: position 4,645 of record JAZKHK010000170.1, read on the forward strand.
CGTCGGAGGCCGTGCTGCCCTCGGACAACAAGGCGGATGTCGATGGGTGAATTCGACCTGATCGAACGCTATTTCAAACGCCCGGCCCGCCGTGCCGCCCTGGGCGTGGGCGACGACTGCGCCTTGTTGCAGCCGGCCCCCGGCACGCAACTGGCCATTTCCAGCGACATGCTGGTCGAAGGCCGCCACTTTCTCTCCACCGTGGACCCGTTCAAGCTCGGGCACAAAGCGCTGGCGGTGAACCTGAGCGACCTGGCCGCCTGCGGCGCCCAACCGCTGGCCTTCACCCTGGCGCTAGCCCTGCCCAGCGCCGATGAAAAATGGCTGGCACCCTTCTCCCAAGGCCTGCTGGCGCTCGCCGACGCCCACGGCTGCGAACTGATCGGCGGCGACACCACGCAAGGCCCGCTCAACATCTGCATCACCGTGTTTGGCGAGGTGCCGGTACTCAATGGCCGTTCGCAAGCGCATCTGCGTTCTGGCGCCCAGGCCGGCGACGACCTCTATGTCAGCGGCAGCGTGGGCGATGCCCGGCTGGCGCTGGAGGTGTTCCGAGGCACCGTGTCCGTGCCCGGCCCCGTGTTCGACGCTGCCCGCTTGCGGATGGAGCAGCCGACGCCGCGCGTGGCGCTGGGCCTGGCCTTGCGCGGCATTGCCACGGCGGCGATCGATGTCAGCGACGGCCTGCTGGGCGACCTCGGCCACATTCTCAAACAGTCCGGCGTGGGCGCCACCGTGCGCACTGACATTGCTATGACTTTAATAGCTTCTCAGGCACAGTACACAGGGGCTAGAGGCCAATTTGGCAATGAAATAACATCAAATTCCTGGCTGGGCTGGGCCTTGGCAGGGGGCGACGATTACGAGTTGCTGTTCACGGCCCCGGCGTCCGCCCGCGCCTTGGTGGCCGCAGCCGCCCAAACCAGCCAGACGCCGGTCACCCGCATCGGTCAGATCGACCCGCAACGCGGCCTGCGGCTGGTCGATGGCAACGGTCAAGCCGTCGCCAACACCTACAGCTCGTTCGACCACTTCGCCTGAAGCCGCAGGGACGGACGCCGTCCCGCACGATATCGGTTTCTAGCGATTAACGAGGTTGAGGATGTTGCCATCCAGGTCTTTGAACCAGACGACTTTCATGTCGCCACACAGATGGATGTCGTCCTCGCGCGTCATCCCCGGCATGTCGTAGTGTTCAAAGACCACCCCCTTGGTCTTAAGCGACCGGACAATACCGTCCAGTTCATCGCCGACGGCCCAAGTCACCGCAGTGGCCCGGTTGGTGCCGGCGTACTCGGACCGGTACACATTCAGCATCGAGTTGCCGCTGCGGTACGTGATCACGTCGTCACCCTCCGAGGACTCTTTCTTCAGACCGAGCGTGTCTTCGTAAAACCTGGCAGCCGCCTGCAAATCCTTCACCGCGACCGTCGCTATTGCATTCTTGTCGTTCAGCATTTTTAACTCCTTGCTTGAAGTTGTTTCTCCCATCCAACCCACTCATTGCCAAGAATCAGAGTGCGCCCGCGTGAATGATGCGTCTGTGCGCTGCCACACAGACGCATCGTTCGCGCACATTTTTCCGACCAGCACAGCCTCGTAAAAAGCTTGCGCCCAGTCGAGTTGGGAGCTGGGGATTTCAAACCTCCCGTTCGGGCGTCACACTGGCGGGACCATCCTGGCCGCCATCGGTGGCGCGGCGCTTGTGCAATTTCTTTTGCTGGTACATCCGCTCATCAGCCACTTGTTTCAAACGGACTTTGTCCGGGTAGTCCTGCACCAACCCAGACCCGCAACTGGCACCAATCGCTTCAAAACCGCTCTCGCGAAGCAGCTGGATCGTCTCGGCCACCCTCCTCTCGATCAACCCGCTGTTGCCACAGTGGCAGGTGACGGCAAATTCGTCGCCGCCCATGCGGTGCAGAACGGCCTGCTCGCTCAGGAGGCACTTGAGTTGATGCGCAAAAGCACACAGCAGCTCATCGCCCCGCTGGTGACCATGGGTGTCGTTGTAGTGCTTCAGCCCATCCAGATCGATGATGGTCAAGCTGCCATGCGGGGGAAGCTGCGCCAGTTCAACGTCCAGGTGAAAGCGGTTGGGCAAGCCGGTCAATGCGTCCGTCTTGGCGATCAGACGGCTGCGCCGGGCCTCGTCGATCGCGTTTTGCTTTTCGTTGTTGAGCACGGAGAACTGGTACGACAGCACCAGCGCCAAAAGAAACACCTCCAGCACCACCGCCAGCAGGCCAATATGTTCGACATAGAGCGTGTGCGAATCCATGTGGCTGAGCGAAATCGCGAACAGACCCACCACAAAAAATGCGCCGTTGGCCACCAGATACAGTTTGGCCGAGTCATCGCCTTGCCGTGCCCGCACGATGCCCGCCACCAGCCCGTAAGTCATGAGCAAACCGACGCCGTAACGGTCCAGTTCCAGCGACCAGTTGGGGTAGATCAGCGCCAGCAGAATAAAACCAGCGAACAAGCCCAGCAAGAACCGGCCGGCACTGTGCAGCGAGGGGTGGCGGTCTCGCCGCAGGTCCAGCAAGGCGTTCACGAAAACAATGTAGGCCATATTGGAAAACAGGACCGGCACACTGACCAAGTAAACCCAATGCCAGTTCAATAAATCCGGAAACACCAGCAAGGCGGTGCCGTTGTAGAGCAGGTTCCCGAGGATGAAAAAGGCATACATGCGCTCAGTCATGCGCCGGCGCACCACCGCCAGCGCCGCGTAATAAAACCCCAGGCTCAAAAACACACCCAGCCCCATCAGCACCAGCGCATTGCCGGGTTTGATGGCCTGCTGGTAATCGCGCAGCGTGTCCAGATAAGGTTGCGGCTGCGCCAGGAAAAAGGGCGAATCCAGCTTTGAAATCAGCCGGTAATCACCTTCTGCCAAATCCAGTGCCCGCCCGTGCCGCAAGAAAAAAGGGTTTTCAGCAAGGCTCTGGATGCCCCCTTCAAATTCCGCAATCAGCAGACCCTGCGCGTTAAAAAGAGTGTGACGAAATCGGCCGATGGTGCTGGAGTTTTTGAAATCCAGCACATAGGTGTCGGACCGGATGATTTTGAAGTCGGCCTGGTACCAGAATCGCCCGCCGGTCGGACTCAGTTGCGGCACGGGTGTCAGACCCGCACCGGCGAGTTCGCTCTGTTGCTGGTAGGACCAATCCGCCGAGGACTGGTACCACTTGCCGGGCAGATCCAGCGTCACTGCGCCTGAAAGACCGGGCCATAGACAACAAAGGATTAGAAAAACCTTGCTTGTGAGCGTGCTGACTTGTTTTGCGAGTAAGGCAAGGTGCTGATTCATGGGGGCGAAGGCACCCCATAGACTGGGCATGCGCTTGGTATAAGACTTATTCTGGCGGTACTCAGAGGTAAATCAGCCTCATCAATTGCATGACGAGTGCATAAAATCTCCTCCCCTCCGAGTTCGGGCATCTTACCGTGTACCGACGCCGCGTGCCTGTATTGGGGCCAGATCGCCTTCAAACACGCCAGAAAAGCCCTCAAAAGCCTTATTTAGGCCTCGTTGGACAACTTCGCCTGAACCGACGGCGGCGCCACCGCACGCAGGTAATCGGCCAGGGTTTTGCCCGCTTCATCCCGGAACTGCCCTGCCGGTCCTTCCACCTGCTGCAGGCCGTCCATACGGTCCAGCCGAAAGGTCCGAAAATCATGGCGGCTCTCGCACCAGGCCGCCAGCGTCCAGACCTTGCCCCAGTAAAAACAGCCCAAGGGCCGCAGCGTGCGCTGGCTGGCTGCCTCGCTGGCATCGCGGTAATCCACCCGCAGCTTGCGGCGCACCTGCACCGCTTCGCGCAGGGTCTGCAAGGTGATCTGCACCGCAGGCTCCAGCCCCATCGGCGGCGCATAAATCGCCATGCTTTGCGCCGCCGTTCGCGCTGCCGCCGGCAAAACCGAGAGAATTTTGCTCAAGCCCGCCTGCGACGCCTGCGCCAGCGCCGGGTCTTGCCAGACCTGGGCCATGCGGACCGACGCCACCAGCGCCCGCGCCTCGTCCTGCGTGAACATCAAGGGCGGCAAGTCAAAGCCCGCGCCCAGCCGGTAGCCGACACCGGCTTCGCCCTCGATCGGCACGCCCTGGTGCTGCAGGTCGGCCACATCGCGGTACACCGTGCGCTCGGACACCTCCAGCCGTTGCGCCAGATGCGCCGCCGTGGTCAGGCGCCGGCCCCGGATGAGCTGGACAAGTTGAAACAGGCGGTCGGCGCGGCGCATGAGGGTTTTTATGAGTGTTTTAGGGCTCTAGCCCCCATGATACGTGCGCAGGCAGCTATTAGAACAATAGCAAATCAAGATCCAGCCAGTGCAGCTCCGCCTGCATCGCCTGCGCGATCAAACGCATGTCGCCATCACTGACTTTGAACAAGCCAAAACGAAACTTGTAGCCCCAGTGTGCGCGGTCTTCCACAAATTCAAACCGGTCCAGCAGCGGCAAAATGGACGCCTCCTGTGCTGCCACATAGGCCACATCCCGGCGAAACGGCACAAAGCCGCCGCCCATGTCGAACGCATAAGGGGCACCCGACTGCACCAGACCCAGAGAGACAAAACGCTGGCATTTGTCCTGGCCGCCCAAGGTGACCGTGGGCGCGTAATAAGCCACCCGGTCACCCGGCTGCACCCGCTGCAAGGGCGCCCGCTTGCCGTGGCAGACCTGCATGAAACCCTGCTCGGGCACGGCACAGCCCCGGCGGGCGTGCTCGGCACTGGCCACGGCGATCCAGTTGTTGCGCATGGCCACTGCCTCAAGCGAGGGCGTGCAGCCCGACCCGGTTGCCATCCAGGTCGGTGATGTGGGCCATGAAGCCCATACCCGGCGGCAGCGCCTGGCGCGGCATGGCGATCTGCCCACCTGCGGCGGTGACACGCGCCAACACCGCATCCAGCGAGGGCGAGGCATCGAGGTAAATCAGGGTGCCATTCGCACTGGGCACCGGCGCCGTCGGCCCGGCCATGACCGAGCCACCCACACCGGCGCCCTCGTAGGGAAACACTGCCCCCTCGGACGGCCCCATCGGCTCGCGCCGCATTTTGCAGGCCAGCACGGTCTCGTAAAAGGCCTGCGCCCGGTCGAGTTGGGTGCTGGGGATTTCAAACCAGCTGATGGCGTTTTTCATAAAGGACTCCTGATGTGTTGAAGAAGCCCTGATGCTGCGCCAGGGCTCCTGACAACGGGGTGTCAGGAGGGTGACGGCAACCAACTCCCGCTCCAGTTCGTGTGCTGTATTCGACTCGCGACATGAGTCGCAAATCAAGGTAATTGACTCATGTCGCAAAATGCTTGAGTTGACAGCCCTCGACATACCTCTATCTAAAGCAACCATGCCCCAACACACTGCCCAAATCCTCTGGCTCCGTGGTGAGCAGGACTTCCTTGGCAACCGCTACAGCCGCAAGCACGTGATCCGTTTCGACGGGGGCGTGGAGATTCCGGGCTCGTCGTCGCCCCATGTCGTGCCGCTGCCGATGTCGGACGCATCCGCCGTGGACCCCGAGGAAGCTTTTGTGGCGTCGCTCTCCAGTTGCCACATGCTCTGGTTTCTGTCCATCGCGGCCCAACACAAGTTCTGTGTTGATCGGTACTTTGATGCCGCAGCGGGGGTGATGGGCAAGAATGCGAAGGGCAAACTCTTCATCTCGGTGGTCACGCTGCAACCGGAAGTCCACTTCTCCGGCGCGCTGATGCCCACGCGAGCGCAGATCGACCAGATGCACCATGAGGCGCATGAAGAATGCTTTATCGCCAACTCGGTGAAGACCGAAGTCCGGTGCGTGCCGGTCTACGGCGCAGCCCTCTAACGCCTCCCGCGTGACTGGCGCAGAGCATCAATGCGCCGGCCGCGCATAGCTGACGGTCAGCATCTCCCACTGGTGCCCGTCGGGTTGGTTCCAGTAAATGCCCTTGCCGCCAAATTGCGTGCTGATCTGCCCGTCCATCGGACCGCGTACGGTGCTGCGAAACGGGATGCCCGCTGCCTTGATGCGCCCGAGAATGGCATCAAATTCATCCGGACTGACGCGAAAGCAGAAGTGTTCGACCAGAAACGGCTCCGTGGTTTCGATGAAGTCCAGCGTCAGCCCCTCGTTCACGTGAACCGCTGAAAACAGCCCCAGGCTTTCGGCCTCCCAAGGCACGCCCAGCAGGTCCGCCAGCAGCTTGGCCGAGGCCACCTTGCTGCGCGAATGCACGATGACGTGATCAAGCTGTATCGTCATGGCAAGCCTCCTGAATCTCGTTCGATCAGTATAAAAATTCCATGAAACCCGGCCAGCGGCAGGGTCGATTTGCAGGGTACCCGCAAAAAACAGACTTGAAAATTCATGCCGGAATCGCTTTAATGGGTTGCGTCATTCTGGTCCCAGCAGCACAGGAGACCGACCATGAATACCCCCACCTCGCGCCCCGCCGCCGAATTCAATATCACCCGCCTTCTGCATGCGCCACGTGCGCTGGTGTGGCAAGCCTGGACCGACGAACACCACCTGAAGCGCTGGTGGGGGCCACACGGGTTTGAGATTCCCGAGTGCGAGATGGACGTGCAGGAAGGGGGCCGCTACCGCATCGTGATGCGCAGCGCCGACCGCGTGATCTATCCGGTCTCGGGCGTGTTCCGCGAGGTGCAGCCGATCGAGCGGCTGGCGATGACGGTGGATTGTTCAGAGCATCCGTCGGCCTGGCACGATCTGATGCGCTCCCACCGGGCGCCGGGTGACAAAAACCCGGCGGGCGTGATGCAGCAGACGGTCAGCTTCGAGAACTTGGGCGAGGCGACCCAACTGAACATCCAGATTCGGTTTGACTCCCCCGCAATCCGCGACGCCATGCTGAAAATAGGCATGCTGCAAGGCTGGTCGCAAAGTCTGGAGCAGCTCGACACCCTGGTGATCAACGAATCAGGCGCTGCGGACCGGCACCTCAGGATCAGCCGCCTGATCGACGCCCCGCGCGAGCGCGTCTTTGCCGCCTGGACCGATCCGGCCCAGGTGATGCACTGGTGGGAGCCCAACGGTTATAAGACCACCAACGTGTCGATGGACGTGCGCGAAGGCGGCGTGTGGTGCTTCAGCATGGAGGGCCCGGACGGCACGGTTTACCCCAACAAAGTGGTGTACACCGAGGTCGTGGCGCCGGAACGCCTGATGTACGCGCACAACAGCGACGACCTGCCCAAGGATGCCCTGCACTTCCGCACCACGGCCAGCTTTGCCGAGTACGGCGACCAGACCCTGCTGACCCTGTACATGATCTTCCCTACCGCCGCCGAGCGCGACCGGGCGCAGCGGGAATTTGGCGCGGCCGAAGGCGCCAGGCAAATGCTGGACCGCTTGCAGGACTATCTGGCCAAGGCCTGAGCCCCGCGCCAGCCCAAGTCAGCGGGCAGCCGCGAAGTTGGCAAGGCATCGCTGGCCGTGACATGCAGGGGATCACGCTCCAGGATTTCAACCAGTTGCCGGGCATGGTGGCGCAGATGCGGGTCCGTCTGTGGATCGGCAATGACTTGCTCCAGCAGCATCGTCGCCAGATAGGCCGCGCGCGGGCAGCCACTCTCCATATGTTTGGCCAGATGGGCCAGGGCGCCCGCCAGCATGCGGGCGGGCGGCTGCGCATGACGTGCCGTGTCGAGATCATTCATGATGGGTTTCCTGTGAAAAATGAAAGCGCATCCGAGTCGGACTCTTGAGGCATTGACGCTCGGAAAGTCTCTTGCAAATGCGAACGGTTCTTATCTTACATGAGAACAGTTCGCATCTTCTAGTTATTTCAATCCCGAATCGTGGGAAAAAACGCCCCCGCGGAAAAGAAGTCGCCGCCCTGATAATTGCGGCATGCGAGACAACGAGCTTCCTTTTGATCCCCCGGTCGTGACCCAGGCACCTGTGCTGGGTCCGGTGCGCCCCAGCGTCCGCTTCATGCTGTCGCACCCGGCGCATTGGATGGCACTGGGCTTTGGCTCCGGCCTGAGCCCGGTGGCGCCCGGCACGGCGGGCACGCTGTGGGCCTGGCTGAGCTTTGTGCTGCTGCAGCCGTGGATGAATGACACACGCTGGGCCTGGCTGATCGCGGCCTCGCTCCCGGTCGGCTGGTGGGCCTGCACCGTCACCGCCCGCAACATGCGGGTGCTCGACCCCGGCAGCATTGTGTGGGACGAGATTGCCGCGTTCTGGCTGGTGTTGTGGCTGGTTATGCCGGCGGGCATCGTTGGGCAAGCGCTGGCATTCGCGCTGTTCCGCTACTTTGATGCGGCCAAGCCCGGCCCGGTCGGCTGGGCCGACAATTTGTTCCATGGCGTCGATACCGCCCGCGACCCTGCCGCCTGGCGCAAGGCGGGGTTCGGCATCATGTTTGACGACCTCGTGGCGGCCGCCTGCGCCCTGCTGGTGATTGCCGGCTGGCGCTTTTTCCAATGACAGAATCACTATCAAAATCAGAGCTACCAACGCATGTTCTATGCGGGCTAGTGGCCGATTTGATGCTAAAAAATGGCTGGAAACTGGCCACCGCCGAAAGCTGCACCGGCGGCCTGATTGCAGCCGCCTGCACCGACCTGGCCGGGTCGAGCGCCTGGTTTGAGCGCGGCTTTGTCACCTACTCCAACGAGGCCAAAACCGAGCTGCTGGGCGTCGATGCACACCTGATTCAAAACGAGGGGGCGGTGAGCGAAGCCGTGGCGCGCGCCATGGTGCAAGGCGCCTTGGCCCACTCGCAGGCCCAAGTGGCGGTCGCCGTCACCGGCGTGGCCGGTCCGACCGGCGGCAGTGCGGCCAAGCCGGTCGGCACGGTCTGGTTCGGCCTGGCCGTACCGGGCCAACTCATCACTGAAAAATGTCACTTTCCCGGCGACCGCGCAGCCGTGCGCGCAGCCACCGTGCAACACGCCTTGAGCAGGCTACTGGAATTACTGAGCTGAACCACCGAATGAACACCACTGAACAAACCCTGACCAAGTTTTACACCGCCTTCGCCGCACTGGACGCCGACACCATGGCCAGTTGCTACGCCGAGGATGCGACCTTTGACGACCCGGCTTTTTCATTGCGGGGCCGCGATCAAGTGGGCGGCATGTGGCGCATGTTGTGCACCTCCACACAGGCCAAGGGGCGCGAAGCCTGGCGCCTGGACTTCAGGGACTTGGCAGCCGATGCCGACACCGGCCGCGTGCACTGGGAGGCGCATTACCGCTTCAGCGCCACGGGCCGTCTGGTGCATAACATCATCGACGCCGAGTTCACCTTCACGCCCGAGGGCCTGATTGCCTCGCACAAGGACACCTTCAATTTTTGGCGCTGGTCGGTACAGGCCTTGGGGATTCCGGGTTTTGTGCTGGGCTGGACGCCGTGGTTTAACCGCCAGGTGCGCAAGCAAACCAGCCTCAAGCTGGCGCAGTACCTGGCCGGAAAGCCCTGAACGGGTCGAAAACTGAGGAGTGGCCGCGCGAGCGGCGGCTGTTTACTGCTTGGCTGCCGGCTTGCATTCCACGCAGAAGAAGAACAAACCCGGCCCATAACGCTTGAAACTGCCCTTGCTGCGCAATTTGTGCTGACCGCACTTGATGCAGCTCATCGTCTCCCCGCCGCTGCCCATGCCCTGGAAGGGCGAACCGTTTTCTTTTGACGTGTAGCGCAAACCGGTTGGAGCGACCAGGGTTTCTTCGTATTTGTACATTCAGATCAGGCGAGATGTTGAAAAATTAATTCTGATCCCACATGGTTACACGATCATGACGCCATCGACCTGCCCCGCTTGCCGTTTTTGATGAAACGCAAGCAGGCTGTTTTTCAGTGCAACATGATCCCGCCGCTGGTGGCGCCCTTGCCGGCACGCGCCGGTGGCGTGCACAGGCCGCACTCGAAATGGCGTGAGTTCTCGTAGGCTTCACTGACAAAATGCCCGCCGCATTTGCAGCATTTGGTGCGCCCCAGCATGTTGTTGTCGACAAACTTCACCAGGCGCCAGGCCCGCGTGATCGACAGCAGGGGCTCCACGCCGCAAGCGGCGATCTGCTCGGTGTAGAGGCGGTAGGCTTTCATCACGGCGTCGATGTCTT
>JAZKHK010000171.1:0-2736 GCA_040385425.1 Pseudomonadota bacterium
TTTGTTTCTGGACGCCGTTTTGAGTGAAGGTACTCATGACGTAGTTGAGCTCGCTCACGCCAAGCGCACTCAAGCTTTGGGTTTCGCCTGCTTCCTGAACGCCGTTCTGGTTCAGGTCTTTCCAGACCTTGAGCTCATTCCAAACGGGGTCGGCCGCAGTGAGTCTCCCGTCGTAGTTGGAATCGACCCAGGCCATGCCGGCCAGGCCGCGACGGCCCAAGGCGATGGTGCCGTTGCTGAACAGCTCTTTGCCCGAATCGGTCTTGCCATTGAGATTGCGGTCCAGCACCAGGAAGCCGTCATCAGCTTTCAACCAGGCAGTCTTCTTGAGGTAGCCGGAATCGTCCACATCGAAGCTGACACCAGCTGCTCTGGTAGTGGTCTCTAGGCCGTCGCCGTCAAGATCGAGCATGACCGGACGGAACGCTTGTGTCGTGCCTGTGATGGTCGCAGCCAGTTGCCCATCGCGCCCGGCACGTTCTTCTTCAGTCAGGCCAGCCTTGGGGTCGCCTGCATCGCTTTGCAGCTTTGCTGTTCGAACTTCCCACAACGGCGCAATGGCACCCCGTGCAATCGCTGAACGGACAATGCCCTCGGTAAGTGATCGAAATGACTCGGGAGAACCTGGGTCTGCGTTGTAGGGACGACCGGAGGTATCAAAGCGCAATGCAGGGTGTTTCTCCGCGCCAGTGAGAGGATCAATGTCCGTATATCGGAAGCCATTCGTGTCTTCTCCAATCGCCGGCATGCGATTTGGGATGATGCCTAGGGCCGCCCCAGGATTCTGTTGGCGTTCCCGCTCGATCAGTGCGTTCATGGATGCGAGCACGCTGTTCATGACATTCAAAACAGCTTCTTTACCGCCAGTCTCTCCTGTGGCTTCCGTAGAGATCCCGCTCCCATTCCAGACGAAGTGGCCGCTGCCCCACGGTGGTGGAATTTCTGGCTGGTCTTCGAAGAGGGAGAAAATTAGACTCGCGACCTGTAGCGCAATCGCGAAAGGCTGGCCGCCAGGTATAAACATCAGCGCGCTAGACGCGATGCCAATCGGATCGCCACTGACGATGCTGTTAACCAAACTAAGGTAAGGCAATGCCGTGCCAAGTTGGCTGAGGGCACTGTCTGCACCAAAGAATTGCGTAACAGCACTGGAGGTCTCCGTTCCGGCTGCACCCATAAAGTTGGCGTAAGCGGTGGCACCAAAGTTAATTGCTTGTGCACCTGCTGTAATGGCACCCAAAGCATCGCCACGCTCCAGAGCCGCGTTCAAGCTGAGAATACTAAGAACGCCCGCAACAGCATTTGACGCTCCGGAGAGGTTGAGATTGACGTTCCCGCTCAAGTTTGTAAGGTCGTTCGCCACACGAAGGCCCGAGGCCAAAATGGGTAAAGGCTGACCGGTCTGAATAGCTTTAATCAGGGACAAGAAGTCGGTGAGATTGCCGAGGTTCTGAGCTAGGTTGCTTGTGCCATTTACCACAGGGTTGCTGCTGGCCAGTATGCCGTCGGTATCGAAGGCATTGCGTACCGTGCCGCTGGGGGTAGTGACTGTTTCGATGCGACTGACGCCGTTGTCGTCGTAAAAGTATTCGGTCAGGGTCTTGCTAATGACTTCGCTGGCGGGGGTTCTAACAGTGGTAAGTAGGTTGCCGCCCGCAAGCTGCTCAATCTCGGTTGTGCTGACCAGTTGCCCGCTGGTGGTGCGGATGTTTGAGAGAGTAGTACCGTTCCCTAGCTCCAAGCTGCGCTGGACTAGATTGCCTGGCAGGTTTACGACGACCAACTCTGGGGCCGTCCAGTTGTTGGCTGTGTTGGTGGCAGGATCCAGGCCGGCGATCAGGGCGTCAATGGTTTGGCGCTGGGGTGCGTTGAAGTCAAAGCCAAATGCAATGAGGTCTTCGGCGGTCAACTGCGCGGAGCTTGCTATTGCTATGCCGCCAATCGACTGAATGCCGCGCGCACTTACAGTTGGCGCACCGTTGGCATCAGTTCCAAAGTCAGCGCTCAATACAACGGCTTTGCCGTTTACTTGCTCTGTGACAGTTCCAGTTGCACCATCCATGCCACCAGCGCGTTGAATATCTGCATCTATCTCTACGACGCCATTCGCAGCTTTTACGACTAAAGTGCCTGTGCCGTCAGCGTCCGTACTTACAGTCAGTTCACGTCCATCGGCATAGCGATGCGTATCGGTTTCGCTTGCCACCTCTGAGTCGAAATCACCCACATAGTCTTTTTGTTGCGATATTTTTCCACCCGCCCCATCAGACTTGTAGTCAATCGCACGGCATTGGCCTTCATAACTTTTGAAAATCTCTCCCGTCAATACGCTTTTGGTTAGGTCAGCATATTCGCGGTCGATGTTGTCAAGAGTTTTACTGACTGTAAGTACATGGACTTTGGCATCGGATGTGACTATTTCGGTTGTCACCAATCCGTTCACTACGCCTTTGAAGGTTGCGACTTCCGTCAATTGCCCTTGAGTAAAGAACTTTTGAACATCATCCAAGCGCCACGTACCGCTGCCGTTTTTGTCAAACACCGCAACGCCACCCGTGTCATTGACAAGGTTGAGCTTACCGTTGTTATCTATGTAGGCTTTTGTCCCAGCGCCTAGCGCCTCCAGCGCTGAGGCAATAGCAGCGGCCGGCGGCGCTATCACGCCGAGTGGTGGGACTATTTGTCGAGCCAGGTTTTGCGCCTGAAGCTGAATATTCAGAGGGGTTTGACCGTCTG
>JAZKHK010000171.1:2746-4191 GCA_040385425.1 Pseudomonadota bacterium
CTTCCAGTTCGGCGGGCAACGGCATATAGTTCGGATTGATGCCCGTATCTACACCGGGAACTGGATTGTTTTTGTAGTACAGCGCGCTTGTTCGGTCTTCAATCCAGCTTGCCAGATACGGCCCGCCGCTGCTGCCCCAAAAGCCTTTGAACGAATCATGAATTTCCAGTGGCAAACTGCCTGGCGCGAGATCAGCGCTAAGTGCGGCTAGCGGCAAGCCGGAGGCGCTCAGGTATTTGTATGCGCCGTCAAGCGTGTACAGCCCGATACCGGTTTGGAAATGTCCTTTGCCGATGTCAGAGTGATCTCCAGGTGAATAAAGACTCAAAACTCGTTGGTCAGAGTTATTCTGACTATTGAGTGGGTCCCCAATGAATTCGCGTCGATGCTCGTCTTGCGCAATGAACTCTAGGGCACGAAATTTACTCAATGGCGCGTCGGGGAGAAGCTCTGTTGCATCTGAACGTATGCCTTGAAGTACCCGATCAAAGAAAACGTTGACACCTAAATTTGCCGTTTTAGGGGAGATGAGGAATTCTCTAGGGTCGTTGGGATAATCGGGGTTGGGGACGCCCTTGTTCCAGACTTCGTTCAGGAAGGCAGTATGCGTACCACCACCTCGGCTAAAGCTTGCGCCTGCAAGCGTGATTTCTACGTTGGGGTTGCTGCTGTATTGGTCTTGTGCCCAGCTCACAAATTCTTTATATGCTTGCGATGCAGTCGCCAGTACTGACGTGCCGAGGAGGCCATCGACACTTGCTGATACAGAATTGCTTTGTGTCCCTGCGCCTTGGTAGTATTTTGCAATTCCTGAGTCCGTCACCGTTAAACCAGCATCTGCTGCATTGAACAATGCTGTAACGTTCGTAGGTGGTTTGTTGAGGTCATATTTATTGTTCCCCGTTCCATCAAACGCAACAAAATAGGTCTTTGCGTTGGGGCTGATAGCGTTGATGGCGCCGGGCACGCCAGCGCTTGCAGCTAATGCATTGGCTGTTATTTGCGATGCGCCTGCCGCTGTGACTGGGCCTGCGATGGGATATTCTTTTTCGAGTGGCATGCTTGAAATCCTTGATGGGAAGCGAGATTCTTTTTGTTTTTTTGGTATTTAGGGGTAAACCTGAACCGCAGGCTTAAAGTAATACTGACTTCCAGGGTCATCATCATCACGCCACACTTCTAATTTTTCACCGAAGAAACGAAGTCGCCATCTTGCTAGACGGTTCGTAGGTGCAGTTTTGCCTGCCAAGTTCACCACCACTTCCCGCTCTTGACCGTATACAGACCATCGCACTGTCATCTTGTCAGGGATGAGCATTGGTGCGTTCCATCCGCTGCCACCGCCAGGGTTGTAAATGTTTTTGAATCTGATAACTTCTTTTCCATAAAGAACCTCGACGTTATAGATACTTTGATTGCCTTTAACCTCGATATTGAGGCCATGC
>JAZKHK010000172.1:0-3708 GCA_040385425.1 Pseudomonadota bacterium
GCCCTGGATGCACAGCGAATCGGCCCTGATCCATGAAGAGGCACTGCGCCTGTTCGGCGAGCCGGGCTTGGAGGGCAACCTGGAATTCGAGCGACAACACAAGGCCATCATCGACCGCTTCGGCCGCTACCCGCATCGCAATGCGGCGCTGGGCCGTGCGTCCACCGCCGAGGAGCTAGGGTTCCTGGCCCAGCCTGGCTCCTCGTTCTAGAGCGCCAGCAGAGGCTCTGCACAACTCCAGCGAGCCTTGGCCCGAAGTGGAGCGCATCAGGCACACGCTATAAATCCACCCATCTTTACTGGATGCCGAAAACCAGCCCTAAGGCAATCAATTGCGCCAAGAGAAGGCAGTGCCGGCTTGGCGCACCAGCGGCCGACGGCATCGTAGGCGTAGACGTCATTGACGCCCGCCGCCGGGTCCGTGATCGCCACCAGGCGGTCGGCGGCGTCATGGCCGTAGGTCCGCTCCAAGGCATTGCCCGAGGTCAGGCGGGTGAGGCGGCCGTCCAGGTCGCGCGTCTCGGCGCGGACCTGGCCGTTGCCCCAGGTCCAGCCGGCCATGCCGCCGGCGCTGAAGCGGAGGTCCGCCAGCAGCGGCGTCCCGCCCACCGCCACCGAGGTCGGCAGGCCCCTGGCATCGTAACCGTACTGCACCAGGTGCCCGCCGGGCGTCGCCAGTGACTTCAGCTGGCCGCCCAGGGTGTAGCCGTACTGCACGCGCAGCCGCGCTCCGTCGCATAGAGGGTCAGGATCTTGTCCTCCATGCCCGCCAGGCGCACCTGCCGCTTCTTGACCAGTTGCGGCTCGAAGCTGCCGCCCCGGTCGCGCGGGGTCTCGATGGTCAGCTTGCCCACCTCGCTTTGCACCGTCTCGCGGCTTGCGCCGTTGCGAGTGTTGGCGCGCTTGGCACCGGCCTCCGCCTTGTCGTGGCGGTCATATCCCAGATGCGCCTGCATCTCGGCATCCAGGCTGCGGTTGATCATGTGCTGCAGCATCTGGCTGTACAGCTTGCTGAGCTCCTCGGGCGTCTTGCAACCCTGGGTCAGCTCCTCCAACATCTCCGGCGTCAACGCCATATAACTGCTCCTCGCGGCCCACGCCGCAGTGTCTCAGAAGGCAGTTACACAGTTCAATTTACAGTCTCCTCGCCAAGGGGCTACCTGTTTCGCACTTGAAGTCATCGGCGACGACCCCCTTCCTGAGATTTAAAGCAGAGAAGTGAAACGTTAATAGCAAACCTTATCCCAATCCTCTTGTGTAATAGTCTCTATCCGACGCCATTCTTCTTTGCGAAGCCGCCCAGACTCATCAAGCACAACAGATGCCTCATAAAATCCCGGGGAATGCTTACTTAGCGGTATTACTGCTGGCCCCACTTTAAGGTCCAGCTCAATAGCATCAACTCGACTGACTTTCCCACCAATGAATGCGCAGCCCTCGGAGTTCGTTTTAGCCTTAAATTCACCCCACAACACCACCTCCGCCCCCTTGATAGGCATTCCTGTCTGGTCAGCAACATGCACCAGCAGGAACAGCTGATAATCCT
The DNA here is from genome assembly GCA_040385425.1 of Pseudomonadota bacterium. GTDB lineage: Bacteria > Pseudomonadota > Gammaproteobacteria > Burkholderiales > Burkholderiaceae_C > Rhodoferax. The sequence continues at coordinate 1,547 of JAZKHK010000172.1, forward strand.
TTATGGAGACACATCCGCTCAATAGGAGCGCCCCCATAAGATACGCTGCACTTAAAGCACGCCGACATCCTTTACCAACAGCGACCAATCGTCGGGAATTGCTCATTTACTCGTCTCCTTGCCTCTTCATAAATGTCTGGATGCCTGCCATCGACAGTGGCATCCATCAATCGTCCCCAGAAGCCCTGAGAATTATGCAACCCCTCATGAACGATTGTGTCATACATGTCACGGACTTGAGCTTCGTTCAATGGGTGCAAGTATCTATCATCTAAGCTGATGCCACCAAAAACGGATGTCTCTCCGAGAACTCCAGGCCCAAGATCCTCAACGTCATAATCCCTCCCAAAATCAAGGTCTGGATTTTTTCGAGCAGCCTCTTGCCACATCTGCTGAATCTGCTCTGCAGTGAGCCCAAAAAAATCATAAGCACTCACTGGATCTCCCAAGACATAGGCATATGTGTTAGCGCCGCCAACCAGCCCGATCGGATCGCTCTCCACATATCGCCCACTCGCCGGACGATAATCCCGGAAGTAGTTATAAAAGAGCCCCGTCTCACTGTCGTGATACTGCCCCGGAAACCGCAACGGCATCGTCAGCCGGCGCAAGACGCCCGCCACCTGCTCATTGGGCGCGCTGTGGCCAAACGCCTCGCCCTCCCAGCGCCACAGCACCGTGGCGCCATTGCTCACCGCCCGCGGCGTGCCCAGGTGATCGGCATGCACGTACAGCACGCCTTTCTCCTGCTGGCTCAGCATCCCCACCAGGCGATCGCCCAGCCATACGTACTCGCGCACCATCACCCCGCCCGGGGTGTACTCGCCGAGCAGATGGCCGACTTCGTCGTAGGCAAACAGCGTCACGCCCTGGCCGACCTTGCGCACGCGCTGGCCCAGGGCATTGTAGAGGTTACGGACCGGGCGGCGGCCCCGCACCTCGGCCAGGCGGCCGGCGTCGTTGTAGCGATAGGTCGACTGGCCATCGGCGCTGAGCTGCCCGCTGGGGAGATAATCATATGCTGTGGACTTCGTCCCCGTCGTCTCGCCCAGCAGGCGGTTGCTGGCCGCGTCGATCTGGTAGCTCGTCGCGTCGGTCTTGCCGCCCTTCTGCGTTGTGCGAGCCAGCCGGTTGCCCAGCGGGTCGTGCTAGTAGCTGACGGCGCCAACGGCGGCAGTGCCCGCCTGGTGCACGAGGCGTGCCGGCGGCATCGTAGCCGTAGGTGTCGGCCACGCCCGCCGCCGTGTCCGTGAGGGACACCAGGCGAGAAGAGACGCTACTATTGAAACACGGAGGGCATTGCCTCTCTCAGGGGATAGTCGGGTGGTTGCTCAACGCTCGGAGAAATTGGAAACTCAGCATCTCTCGGAAGCACCAGCACGCTTCCATTCTCTTCATACTGAAGACGCACCCTCATACTCTTGAAGGGCCCAAAACCAACATATGTCCAATATCGGGACCCGGAATATTTCGGCCGATAGGTATGGGGCGTACTCCCCCTCACGATGACAACCTCTCCCCGGCCGAAGACCACAGGCCCTATCCTTGCCACTTCTTTACTCCTCAGTTCGAACTGACGCGCATCGCGTCCCGCTCCGAACCGGACGCTGATATCGCTGGAGGAGTTGTTATACAACTCCACGTACTCCGGAAGGGTACAAGCCGCAAGCAGAAAGACGCTGAACATCAATCCTACGAAAGCAGTCCATTTCAACATAGTCATCTGCCAATACAGGGAATGAAGGGATTATTCTGGCGCTGCTCTGCCTCATCGTAGATATCGTCATGCTCAAATGGCCGCAAAACAGAGTCCCACCACGGCCTTGTGCGATGAATGGACTCATGAATGATGAGCCTCTCGATCTGCAGAAGGTCTTCTGATGTCAACCCCTCTCGAAGCCAATCAGAGTCCAGTGTAATGTTGTCCGTTAGGGGATTTGTGATCGCGCGATAGCCGTCACCTAGCATCGGGAAAGTTCCAATATTAAGGTCCACATTCAGATCTGGCTGAGTGATCTGGACCCACTGTGCCATTCTGTCAATATCCTCACGCGTCAATCCCAATCTATCAAGAGAATCAAGGGGGCTAGCTAAAACGTACAAACATGTATTCAGGCCTCCACGGAGGCCGATGGGATCAGATTCGATATACCTGCCTGTGT
>JAZKHK010000173.1:0-15749 GCA_040385425.1 Pseudomonadota bacterium
TAGGCAGCTCAGAAATTAATCTGCTGTGCGCATGTACTCGGCCATTGGTTCACTGCCGCATAGGCAGCTCAGAAAGTATGGGGAGCCGGATGCGTTCGCACCATGCTGTTCACTGCCGCATAGGCAGCTCAGAAAGCAAATGGCGGCGCGAACCATGCGGCGACTGGGTTCACTGCCGCATAGGCAGCTCAGAAAGCGGGCTGCTTCAAGCCGCAGCGATTCGCTTGAGTTCACTGCCGCATAGGCAGCTCAGAAATGCACATAGCCCACCAGGAAAGCATCCAGGTGGTTCACTGCCGCATAGGCAGCTCAGAAATGCGAGTTACCCGCGTCCAGTACGTGCGAGATGTTCACTGCCGCATAGGCAGCTCAGAAAATTACCAGGGCCGACTGGAAGTACATGGATGGGTTCACTGCCGCATAGGCAGCTCAGAAACCAGCGGCGAATGATGTAGCTGCGAATCACTGAGTTCACTGCCGCATAGGCAGCTCAGAAAAGATTGCGGTCCAGGCGGTAGCGCTTGTTCGCGTTCACTGCCGCATAGGCAGCTCAGAAACATGGGCGCGGTGACCACCTCGACCCGAATGCGTTCACTGCCGCATAGGCAGCTCAGAAAGTAGGTTGCTGTGGCAATGCCCCCGCTCACGACGTTCACTGCCGCATAGGCAGCTCAGAAAAACAGAATCCCTTGGCGGCCCGTGAAGGCGTTGTTCACTGCCGCATAGGCAGCTCAGAAATTCTTGCAAGGCGGTGAGGGCTTCTTTGGAGAGTTCACTGCCGCATAGGCAGCTCAGAAACGACCCCAGCCGAGCGTCTACCCCCCCTGTAAGTTCACTGCCGCATAGGCAGCTCAGAAAAGATGACAAGCTGCGATCCCATAACGGCGCAAGTTCACTGCCGCATAGGCAGCTCAGAAAAAGCTGCCGGGCTTTTTGTTTTGGTCACTTGCGTTCACTGCCGCATAGGCAGCTCAGAAATTCGCACCAGCACTGTCATACTGCTTCAAACTGTTCACTGCCGCATAGGCAGCTCAGAAAGTAATCAGGCTGTAGCGCCGTGCATAGGTCAGGTTCACTGCCGCATAGGCAGCTCAGAAACAGCGCTTGCGAGTTGTGGCGCGTACAGTTATGTTCACTGCCGCATAGGCAGCTCAGAAACATGACGGCGGGAAGGAAGCAGACAGGTGTTCGTTCACTGCCGCATAGGCAGCTCAGAAAGGTCAGTGGATGGCGGGTTCGCCGGAAGACTCGTTCACTGCCGCATAGGCAGCTCAGAAACATGGGCTTTCCGCTGAATTTATCGACTAGCTGTTCACTGCCGCATAGGCAGCTCAGAAAAGAACTACCACCGCCCAAGGCCCCCAGAGCCAGTTCACTGCCGCATAGGCAGCTCAGAAAACAAAGGATACATTCAATGACTGTCTGCGCTCGTTCACTGCCGCATAGGCAGCTCAGAAAATCAAGTCGGAAATCTCCGGCATGGGCGATTCGTTCACTGCCGCATAGGCAGCTCAGAAAGCTCAGGTTGGCACTGCTCAGGTCGGCACTGCGTTCACTGCCGCATAGGCAGCTCAGAAATTGCGTTGGTTTTTGTCGCGTGAATTGAAAAAGTTCACTGCCGCATAGGCAGCTCAGAAAAGCCGCACCGTAGTCACCAGCTCGTCATCCGCGTTCACTGCCGCATAGGCAGCTCAGAAAAGCAGCACCACCGAAGGCCTCGGTATAGATCCGTTCACTGCCGCATAGGCAGCTCAGAAAGACTGGACACCTCATCGCCCACCACCAGCATCGTTCACTGCCGCATAGGCAGCTCAGAAACGGGCCGTTGGTCACCTCACGAAAGGCCTGCGGTTCACTGCCGCATAGGCAGCTCAGAAAATCACGCTCCCAGGCTTCATCGCCATAATCTGGTTCACTGCCGCATAGGCAGCTCAGAAAAGAGGTAAACCGGGCAAATCGCCCCCTATGCCGTTCACTGCCGCATAGGCAGCTCAGAAAAAACAACGGAAAAGGCATATGACATTTGTGAAGTTCACTGCCGCATAGGCAGCTCAGAAAAGCGACGAATTGGGCTGGTGCCATGTCAGCGTGTTCACTGCCGCATAGGCAGCTCAGAAATCACCACGTCGAAACTCAAATGATGCGTTGCAGTTCACTGCCGCATAGGCAGCTCAGAAAAACGATCTTGGAAAGTTCGCCCACAATGCGCAGTTCACTGCCGCATAGGCAGCTCAGAAAACGGGCGATGCAGGAGATGACGAGATCGTCACGTTCACTGCCGCATAGGCAGCTCAGAAATTCAGCTTCCAGGCTATCGCCCATTGATTGGCAATCGGCTTGGTAGTCTGAGGAAAAGTATGTAATTTGCTATTGAATTAATAGCTACATGTAAAGGTAATACGCGGGCTAGAGGCTAATTTGATCTAAAAAATAGCAAAAATTCTGGTATTCCCAGTTCATCCCTGCTGGCGCAGCTCTTTCAGCTCGGCATCGCTGAACATCCGTGAGCGTGTGTGAAACGCCTTGCCCTCCGGGCCTTCGAGCGAGAAGGTGCCGCCGCCAAAGGTGTCGATCACGTCGATGATGAGCTGGGTGTGCTTCCAGTGCTGGTATTGCGACTTGCCGATGTAGAACGGGCAGCCGCCGATGTCGCCCAAGTACACGTCGCCCGCGCCCATGGTGATTTCGCCCGGCAGGTAGCAGTTGGCGGCGCTGCCGTCGCAGCAGCCGCCGGACTGGTGAAACATCAGGTGGTCGCCGTGTTTTTGCTTCAAAAAACCAATCAATTCGAGCGCCGCCTGGGTGGCTATGACTTTATCAACCATGCAAGTTTCCATATGAAAAGGGGCGGTTGCCCGCCCCTTGAGAATCAATCGCGTAAAAAACCCCGGGATCAGAAGAAGCCGAGCTTGCTTTCGCTGTAGCTGACCAGCAGGTTTTTGGTCTGTTGGTAGTGGTCCAGCATGACCTTGTGGGTTTCGCGGCCGATGCCGGATTCCTTGTAGCCGCCGAACGAGGCATGCGCCGGGTAAGCGTGGTAGCAGTTGGTCCAGACGCGACCGGCCTTGATGGCGCGGCCCATGCGGTAGGCGGTATTGCCGTCACGGCTCCAGACGCCAGCACCCAGGCCGTACAGCGTGTCGTTGGCCAGTTCCAGGGCTTCGGCTTCGGTCTTGAAGGTGGTCACAGCCAGCACCGGTCCAAAAATTTCTTCCTGGAAGATGCGCATCTTGTTATGGCCCTTGAACAGCGTGGGCTGCACGTAGTAGCCTTGCTCCAGGTCGCCGCCCAGGTGGGCCTGGCTGCCGCCGATGAGCAATTCGGCGCCTTCCTGTTTGCCGATGTCCATGTAGCTCATGATCTTGGCCAATTGCTCTTTGGACGCCTGGGCGCCCATCATGGTGTCGGTGTCCAGCGGGTTGCCTTGCTTGATGGCGGCTACGCGCTTGAGCACGCGCTCCATGAACTTGTCATAGATCGATTCGTGAATCAGGGCGCGGGACGGGCAGGTGCAGACTTCGCCCTGGTTGAAGGCGAACAGCACCAGGCCTTCAATGGCTTTGTCCAGGAAGCCGTCGTCCTTGTCCATCACATCGGCAAAGAAGATGTTGGGCGATTTGCCGCCGAGTTCCAACGTGGCGGGGATCAGGTTGTTGGCAGCAGCCTGCGCAATCACGCGGCCGGTGGTGGTGGAGCCGGTGAAGGCGATTTTGGCGATGCGCTTGCTGTTGGCGAGCGGCATGCCAGCTTCGCGGCCATAGCCGTTGACGATGTTGAGCACGCCCGCTGGCAGCAGGTCGGCAATCAGCTCGGCCATGATCAAGATGCTGATCGGGGTGGATTCGGCGGGCTTCAAGACCACGCAGTTGCCGGCGCCAATGGCGGGTGCCAGTTTCCAGGCGGCCATCAAAATCGGGAAGTTCCAGGGGATGATCTGGCCGACCACACCCAGAGGTTCCTGGAAGTGATACGCGACGGTGTCGCCGTCGATGTCGGACAGGCCACCTTCTTGCGCACGCACGCAACCGGCAAAGTAGCGGAAATGGTCAATGGTGAGCGGAATGTCGGCGTTCAGCGTTTCGCGGATCGGTTTGCCGTTGTCCACGGTCTCGGCGTAGGCCATGAGTTCGAGGTTGGCTTCCAGGCGGTCGGCGATTTTGAGCAGCAGGTTGGCGCGGTCGGTGGGTGATGTTTTGCCCCAGGCGTCTGCCGCAGCGTGGGCGGCGTCCAGCGCCAGCTCGATATCGGCCGCGCCGGAGCGGGCCGCTTTGGTGTAAGGCTTGCCGGTGATGGGCGTGATGACGTCGAAGTAGGCGCCTTCGACCGGAGGCACAAATTTGCCGCCAATGAAGTTGTCGTACTGGGCCTTGAAAGCGATTTTTGCTTCGGCGGTGCCGGGTGCTGCGTAGATCATGTGGTCATCCTCGTTTTATGCGATTGTTCAAAGGGTTTCCCTTGCGGGCTATCACTACATATCAAGACCCGTGCCATGTTTTAAAATGAATGTAAGTTGTTGATTTAAAACAACTTTTAAAATTACCGATACGTTTCAATGGGGGTGTTGCAACGTTCCAATACGCGACACCTGTCACAAAATGGAACAGCGGGTTAGCCCTCTACACTTGGACCCGCGTACGGATAAAAATGGCGCCAGGAGACAACATGCGTACAACCTCACCGGCCTTGGCCTTGCGCCAGGCGCGTTTGCATCTGCTTGAACATGGCGACTGCCCGGCCAGTGGCATGGATGAACGCGTCGCCCGTTCGTGGCGGCGCAGCCTGGCGGCGGGCCTGTTGCCGGCCGGCCGCCTGCATGACACCCAACACGCCAGCGGTGGCGAACTGCGCGACACGCTGCTGTGCAACCAGGATTTGCTGTCGCACTCGCGTCCGGTGATGGAGTTCCTGTTTGAGCAGGTGCGGCACAGCCAGGGCATGGTCATTCTGGCCGACCGGCAAGGCGTGCTGATGCACACCCTGGGCCATGCCGACTTTCTCGGCAAGGCCGACCGCGTGGCGCTGAGTTGCGGCGCCTCCTGGCATGAACAACACCGCGGCACCAATGCCATCGGCACGGCATTGATCGAGGCCAGCGGGATCGAAATCCACGGCGCCGAGCATTTCTTCGAGCGCAACGACTTTTTAACCTGCACCGCCGCACCGATCATGTCGGCCAGCGGTGAGTTGATGGGCATTCTCGACATCTCGGGCGACCAGCGCAGCGGCCATCCGCACACGCTGGGCCTGCTCAGCATGGCCGCGAGCATGATCGAAAACCGGCTCGTCACGGCCACGTGCCAAGGGCACATACGACTGCACTTGCACGCCCGCCAGGAGGGAATTGGCACCGTGGCCGAAGGCATCGTGGCCTTGTCAAACGATGGCTGGGTCGTCGGTGCCAATCGCGCCGGGCTGGCTCTGCTGCACCTGACCGCCAGCGACCTGGGCGCCACGCAACTGACCCGCACGATGGACGTGCGCCTGGAAGAACTGCTCTCGCGCCACAAGCGCCGCCCCGGCCAGCCCATGCAGGTGCGCCTGCTGGACGGCTCAACACTTTTTGTGCAGGTGCATCTGGACAACGTGGCACTGCCCGCCGCCAGCGTGGCCGCCACCATCGCCCCACCGGCCAGCCAACCGGCCGATGCGCTGGCGCGCCTGGACACGGGTGACCTGCGCTGGCGTAGCGCCGCCGACAAGGCCCGGCGTGTGGCCGACAAGCCGATCCCCGTGCTGATTCAGGGCGAGTCGGGTGTCGGCAAGGAGCTGTTCGCCCGCGCCGTGCATGAGAGCGGCCCCCGGCGCCATGGTCCTTTTGTGGCCATCAACTGCGCGGCCCTGCCGGAGCATCTGATCGAAGCCGAACTGTTCGGCTATGCCCCGGGCGCCTTTACCGGCGCACGGCGCGAAGGCGGCCTCGGGCGTTTGCGCGAGGCCCATGTTGGTACGCTGTTCCTGGATGAAATCGGCGACATGCCGCTGACCATGCAGACCCGTCTGTTGCGCGTGCTGCAGGAGCGCCAGGTGACGCCCCTGGGGGGCGGGCGGCCGGTCGATGTGGACTTTGCGCTGATCTGCGCCACCCATTGCAAGTTGCGCGAAATGGCCGACCAGGGACGCTTTCGCAGCGATCTGTATTACCGCCTCAACGGCCTGACCGTCCAGCTGCCCGCCTTGCGCGAGCGCACGGATTTCTCGGCGCTGACCGAGCGTTTGCTGGCCAACATCAACCCCGGGCGTGACGTTTACCTGGCGCCGGATTTGCTGGCGCGCTTGAGTCGCCACCCCTGGCCCGGCAACCTGCGCCAGTATTCCGGCATGCTGCGCACCGCCAGCGCCATGCTGGACGCGCACGAGGACTGTATCGGCTGGCAACATTTGCCCGATGACGTGACGGAAGAACTCAGCACCCCGGCGCCAGCCGCCCCGGCGGTCAAGGCCAGCGGCGGCTCACACAACCTGGAAGAGCTGTCACGCGGCGTCATCCGGCAGGCGCTGGAAAGCAGCGGTGGCAATATCTCGCAAGCCGCACGGCGCCTGGGGATCAGCCGCCAGACGCTCTACCGCAAGCTCAACGACTGAGCGGGCTGGTCGGCGGCAAATCCGGCGCCGTCACACCAAGGGTCTTTAAGCCTGGCCTCTTGTCTCGCGGCGATTTTGATAAAATCGATGCGCATCACGAAAGTTCGCTGATGCAGCGCTGGTCCTCGAAGGATTCAGCAACATCTTTCCCCATCCCTGATTGTTTGTTTGGCGGCTGTCAGCCTTGATCTGGCAGCCCATGGACGTTTTCGTTGCCTGTATTTTTGATTTAGCTGACACCTCTCTATGACGCGAGCCCTGACGCGGACCAATTTCCATAGTTCAAGACTCGTTCGTCTTCTCTCTGACCTGACGGTTCTGGTGCCGGTCGAGCCGGGAATGGCTTTTGCAGAAAAGTTCAGCCAGTGGATGCCTCTTTCTGACGCCATCACCCTGCGGGCTGCGCACAACGCCAGCCCGGCCGGACCGGCAGCCGGAACACCTCTCGCCGCGCGTGCGGCCCTCGGTGAAGCGTTCACCCGCATGCGGGCGCTTTGGGAGAAGGGGATCACGCAGCCGGATGTGCCCGCGCCCCTACTTGGCGAACCCCTTGATGTGAGGGCTGTCTACGAGCCCTATCGCCGCTACTATCTCGCCCATCAACGCGACATGGAGTTGCAACTGCGCCCCTGGCGGACCAAGGTGCGCAACGAACTGGCCAAGGCGTCCCCCGCGCTCAGGCAACTGGCCGCCTTGGACGCCGCACTCGACGGGATCCTCGCTGCGCGTGAGAGTAAATTATTTACAACCATCCCGGCGCTGCTCGAAAAGCGGTTTGCGCAATTGCACAAGGCGCATCAGCAGCGGCTGGTGGATACCGACCAAACCGATCACCCTGACTTCTGGATGAAACCGGGCGGCTGGTTGGCGCGCTTTGGCCATGAACTTCAAACGGTGCTGCTGGCGGAGTTGGACCTGCGCTTGCAGCCGACACAGGGGCTGCTGGAAGCCTTCCATAACGAGAAAACGCAATAGTGATGAACAGACATTTTTTCACCGCCGTCTTTGCCCTGGGCGCCATGGCCGTCGTTTGGGCCGGGGCCGGATTTATCGGCTCCAATCCGCTGGCATTGTTGATGACCGTGATCATTGGGTCGGTCTATGGCTTTGGCGCGTTTGAATTACACCGCTTTCGCCAGGCCACCACGGCCTTGTCAACGGCGCTGGCGGTCCTGCCGGACGCGCTCCCGCACCTCGGCGACTGGCTCGCGCGCGTGCCTGCTTCATTGCAAAACCCGGTGCGGCTGCGCATCGAGGGCGAGCGTATGGGCTTGCCTGGCCCCGCACTCACACCCTATCTGGTGGGACTGCTGGTGATGCTGGGCATGCTGGGCACGTTTTTGGGCATGGTCGTCACCCTCAATGGCGCCGTCTTTGCGTTGGAGGGAACCTCCGATCTGGCGTCGATTCGTTCGGCCTTTGCGGCGCCGATCAAGGGATTGGGATTGGCGTTTGGTACGTCGGTGGCGGGGGTGGCCTCGTCCGCGATGCTGGGCCTGATGTCGGCCCTCAGCCGTCGCGAAAGGCTGCTGGCAGCGCAACTGCTGGACACCAAAATTGCCACGGTATTGCGCGGCTTTTCGCTCACCCATCAGCGCCAGGAAACCTTCAAGGCGCTGCAGCTTCAATCCCAAGCCTTGCCGGCGGTGGTCGATCAATTGCAGAGCATGATGGTGCAGATGGAGCGGATGAGCCAGCAGTTGAACGAGCGCATGCTCAGCAACCAGGACAGTTTTCACCGCGATGTCAAAAGCGTGTACACCGAACTCGCCGGCGCAGTCGATCAATCACTGCGCGACAGCCTGACGCAAAGCGCGCAGCTGGCCGGTGAGCGCATCCGCCCGGTGTTTGAAGCCGCCATGGCGGGAATAGCGCAAGAAGCGAAGTTCATGCACGAACGCATGATTGACACGACGCAAATGCAACTCGAAGGGCTGACTGCGCGGCTCAGTGCCACTGCCGTAACGGCCACAGAGACCTGGACGGCGGCGCTCACCCGCCATGAACAGACCCGTGCTACCCAGCAGGCCGATCAGGCCGCCCATGATCAGCAGCGGTTGACGGCGTGGCAAAGCGCGCTGCAAGCCCAGGCCGCCGCGCTCCATCGCGAATGGCAGCACACGGGCGCGCAAACGCTCAGCCAGCAGCAGCAAATTTGCACCACCTTGACCCGCACTGCGCAGCAGATGAGCGAACAGGCGCAAGCCAGTGCCAGTCAAACGCTGGACGAAATAGCGCGCTTGATGACCAGCTCCGAGGAATTGAGTCGCTCGCGCATCGCCGCAGAAGCGCACTGGAAACAAGAGCAGGACGAACGCATGAGCCAGCTGGTCAGCCTGTTGCATACCGAGTTGGGCGCCCTCCGAGCGGAAGAAGCCGTACGTGGCGATGCTGCGGTGCAGCGGCTGGGTGAATTGCAAACAGCACTGACAAGGCATTTAACAACGCTCGGAACAGCCCTGGAAGACCCCATCACCCGGCTCATTCAAACTGCCTCCGAAGCGCCACGCGCCGCCGCCGAAGTCATTGGCCAATTGCGCCTGGAAATAACCAACAGTGTCGTGCGCGATAACGAACTGCTGGAAGAACGCAGCCGCATCATGGCCACGCTGAATTCACTGCTCGATTCGATCAGCCAGGCCTCGGTTGAACAGCGGGCGGTGATCGATGCACTGGTGGCGTCCTCGGCCGTGGCGCTCAACCAGGCCGGCAGCGCGCTGACAGAGCAAGTGGGCGTCGAAGTTGCCAAGCTCTCCGATCTGGCGGACCATGTCACCAGCAGCGCAGTTGAGGTCTCTAGCCTGAGCGAATCCTTCAGTTTTGCGGTGCGCTCATTCAGCGAGGCCAACGAGAAGATGATTGCGAACCTGCAGCGCATTGAAGCTGCGATGGACAAATCGATGGCGCGAAGCGACGACCAGCTGGCCTATTACGTGGCCCAGGCACGCGAAGTCATTGATCTGAGCATCATGTCGCAAAAGGATATTTTTGAGGAGCTGCGCCAGCTTCCCGGTAAACAAGCCTTGCTGGCAGAGGCGGGCGCCTGATGGAGGGCAGTGACGCTGGGCTGGAACAAACCGCCCCGGTCTGGGCCGTTTTTGGCGACCTGATGTCGGGCCTGCTCGGGGCCTTTGTGCTCTTGCTGGTGGGCGTGCTGGTGGTCCAGCTGGAATTGACGACGAGCCTGGAAGTCGAGGTCAAAAAGCGCCAGGTCGAAGAGCAGCGGCGCATGGCCCTTGAAAAAGCCTTGGCCGTTCCGCTGGCCGCCGGGCGCATCACCTTGAACCAGGGGCGCATCGGCATCAGTGGTCGCGTCTTGTTCTCCCTGAATTCTGACCACTTGCAGCCTGACGGTCGGCAACTGCTCAATAGCTTGGTCATTCCGCTGCGGGCTTATTTGACGTCGCGGGATGAATTGCTGATGGTCAGCGGCTTCACCGATGACCGGTCGATACGGGGCGGCAATTCCCAGTTTGCTGACAACTGGGAGTTGTCGGCCCAGCGGGCTTTGACCGTGACGCGGGTCTTGATCGAAGAAGGCATGCCGTCGTCGATGGTCTTTGCGGCCGCTTTTGGGGCTGAGCAGCCGGTCACTCCCAATGTGGATGAAGCGGCGCGTGCGCAAAACCGGCGGGTTGAAATGGCGCCCGTGCCCAAAACCAGAAACTCGAACCATGGCGCGCCATGACAGCGCCGGAACCCAGCGACATGCAGGAAGCGCGGCGGCCTCTGTCGCTTGACTACGGCCGGGAGCTTGCTGCTTTGCGCCAGCTCGGTGCGGATCAGTTTGACCCCGTGCGCCTGCATTACCTGGAGGTGCTGGCCAGTCGCGTGAGCGCGCATCAAGGTCACGTCCAGCGCCTTCTTAGCGCCAAACTGGCACAAGCGTTGGTCGTTTTCAGAGGGCAGTTTGAACAAGCCCGGTCCGCGGCACAGGAGACCATCGCACAGGCCGCGCCGAGTTGTTCGCAGGTCGCCGCTGAGCTGCAGCGGCTGCTCGACGGCGGTGATTTCACCGGCGTGAAGCGATGCATCGCCAAGCTTGAACGCAGGGACCAGCGCGAGTCCCTGGGCGATCTGGCCCGATCTCTGGCACAACCTGCTCCTGGCCCGGGTGATGGCCGTTTGGAGGGCCATGTTGGATCACGCCCCGAACTGAAATCCGTACAGCAGTTCAGAAAGACCTGGTCCCAACTCAGTGCCGAGAAACAGGTGACCCAAGCCCTCGGTCAAGCCCCCCAAAATGCCGGGCCGATGAATTCGCATCTGCTGGTGCTGCGCTCGCTGGCGCTGATGCGCGATCTCTCGCCGGATTATCTCAATCAGTTTGTGTCCTATGTGGACACCTTACTCTGTCTTGAGCAGGGCGATGAAGCCAAACACGCCGCGGCAAAAAAGACCGCGGCGGGGGACAACGGGAAAAAGTTGAAGGAGCCCCGCGGTCGATCCCGCAAGATGCCATCCTGACATTGCTGTTCACCGCAGCGGCCAAGCGCGTGCGTTCATGGCTTGCCGCCATTTGCCATGGTATGGATCGAATTGCTGGCCGAATGCGGTTTGCTCTGGCGGTAGTCCCACCACGGCAATATCTTGCGCATGGACAGCACCTCACCACTTTGAACCGGAGCGTAGCCGGGAATGCCCGCCACCGTGGCCTGCCAGGCCGGTGTTTGCAGCAGTTGCAGCAAAGCCTGGATGCCGGGCTGCGCCAGCGCTGACTTGAGGCAGACCAGGTGGTAGCGTTCCTGCGCCAAAGGCACAAAGTCCAGCCCCGCCTGATGCGCCGCCGCCGCAATGCCCAGCCCCGCATCCGCCTGGCCGAGCGCGACGGCATGGGCCACGGCGGCGTGCGAGGGTTCGGTGTGTTCATAGCCCTGAATATTGATAGCAGTCAGGCCGGCTTGCGCGAGCAGCTCGTCCAGCACCACCCGCGTGCCGGTGCCCAGGGCCCGGTTGGCAAAGCGGGCAGGGCGCGCGGCCAGATCCTGCAGGGAATGCAAGCCCAGCGGGTTGCCTCGGGCCACCATCAGGCCTTGGGCGCGCTGCGCAAAACCAATGATCTTGTGCAGCCCCGGTTGCAGCAGCGGTTTGTACGTGCGCTCGGTCAGCGTTTTGGCGCCGCTGTTGTGCAGGGTGTGAAAGCCCGCCATCACGCAACGGCCCTCGTTGAGCGCGCGAATGGCGTCCACGCTGCCGGTGAAACGAATGTCCAGGTGAAGCTGCTCCCGGCCTGAGGCCGGTGCCTGCTGCAGCGCATGTTCGCGCAGGGCGCTCAGCGCGTCGTCATGGCTGGCGTACAGGGTCACCACATGGGCGCTGTCGTCAAAGGCCACGGCAAAGCTGCGTTCCAGTTCGGCGCGCAGGGCTTCGATCTGCGGCGCCAGCCGCGCCTGCGCCTGGCGTTCGGCCCACAGCAGCTTGGCGCCAAACTCGGTCAGGCGCGCCGACTGGCCTTTCTCCCACACCACCAGTTCATTGCCCAGCTCTTGTTCCCAGCGTTTGAGCTCGCCCCAGACATGGCGGTAAGACAGCCCCAGCGCACGCGCGCCAGCTGAAATGGAGCCTTGCGTGCTGACCGCCTGCAGCAAATCGATCAAGGGGTTGCGCACCAGCGCCGGGCTGCTGTCACGCGAGAGGGTGTAGTGGAATTGGAGCCTATGCACGGCGGTTCATATCGCAGGTCATTGAGTGGGTGGCTACGATACCGCAAGTCATGGCACTTCAAATAAATCAATCCAGTTGGCGTGGCCTTCACCCTGAATGAATTCAATCTCTGACAGTGCGCAAACGGCGCTGCAACTCATCACTTCTTTTGATCCCGGCCTGCTGGCCATTGTGGGACGCTCGCTGGCGGTCAGTGCCATGGCCAGTGCCATCGCCTGCGTGCTGGGGCTGGTGTTCGGCGCGTGGCTGGGCGTAGCGCGCTTTGCCGGCCGCAGCGCGGTGCTGACGCTGCTCAATACCTTTCTGGCGGTGCCCTCGGTGGTGGTCGGGCTGCTGGTGTACCTGCTGCTGTCGCGCTCGGGACCGCTGGGGTTTCTGGGCTGGCTGTTCTCGTTCAAGGCGATGGTGCTGGCCCAGGCCATCCTGGTGTTGCCGGTGGTCACGGCCTTGACCCGCCAGGCGGTGGAAGACGCCGAAACCATTCACGGCGAGCAATTGCGTTCGCTCGGTGCGCGGCCTTTGATGCGCAGCCTGCTGCTGGCCTGGGACGAGCGTTATGCATTGCTCACGGTCATCCTGGCCTCGTTCGGCCGGGCTGTTTCCGAAGTAGGCGCGGTGATGATCGTGGGCGGCAATATTGACGGTTTCACCCGCGTCATGACGACCGCGATTGCGCTGGAAACCAGCAAAGGCGATTTGCCGCTGGCGCTCGGGCTGGGCTTGGTCTTGCTGGGCGTGGTGCTCTTGCTCAATGTGCTGATTGGTCTGCTGCGGCGCTGGCGCGAGCGCTCGGAAGGGAGCGGCGAAGGACAAGACGAAGCGGGTCTTGACGGAGTGCGCCAAGGGACGTCAGACGGTCCAGCGGCCCGCGTCGTGGAAGTCGCCTCATGAAGCCCTTGTTTCAGTTGACAAAAGCGAGCGTGCACTTTGGCCGCCCGGCCACGGCGGTGCGCGCCCTGTCGGAGGTGAGCCTGACGATCCGTCCCGGCGAGCGGGTCGCGCTGGTGGGCGCCAATGGCTGCGGCAAAAGCACCTTGCTGCGTTTGCTGCATGGCCTGGCAAGGCCCACGGCGGGGCAGGTGCTGCGCGCGCCGGGGGTGCCGCAGGCCATGCTGTTTCAACGGCCCCATCTGCTGCGCTTGTCGGTGCAGGCCAATATTGCGTTGGGCTTGTGGCTGCGCGGCACGCCTTGGCGCGAGGCCAAGGTGCTGGCGCTGGCCGCGTTGGCCCAGGTCGGGCTGGACGCGCTGGCTTTGCGCCCGGCGCGCCAACTGTCCGGCGGGCAGCAGCAGCGCGTGGCCTTGGCGCGGGCCTGGGCGCTGAACCCCCAGGTGCTGCTGCTGGACGAGCCCACCGCCAGCCTGGACCCGCATGCCAAACGCGAAGTGGAAGCGCTGATTGACGGGTTTGCCAATGCGCCGTCCACCATGACGCTGATTTTTGCCAGCCATAACCTGGGCCAGGTCAAGCGGCTGGCGGACCGGGTGATTTACCTGGAGCGCGGGCGCGTGCTGGCCGATCTACCCGTTCTTGATTTTTTTAGCGGACCGCTGCTGCGAAGCCAGTATCCGGCGGCCCATTTGTTTGTCAAAGGAGAGTTGGTTTGAAGTTATTTAAGTCTTTTAGGCCTCTGGCCCTTGTGTACTGTGCGCAGGCAGCTATTATTTTTGTAGCATCTGCCGGTGCCCAGGCGCAATCCATCGTGATGGCGTCCACCACCTCCACCGAGCAGTCGGGCCTGTTTGCCCATCTCTTGCCGGAGTTCAAAAAAGCCAGCGGCCTGGACGTGAAAGTGGTGGCGCTGGGCACCGGCCAGGCGCTCGACATGGGCCGCCGGGGCGATGCCGATGTGCTGTTTGTGCACGACCAGGCGGCAGAAGAAAAAATCGTTGCCGATGGCTTTGCCGTCAAACGCTACCCCGTCATGTACAACGACTTTGTGCTGATCGGCCCTGCCGCCGATCCGGCCAAAGCCCGGGGCAAGGACATCGTCGAAGCGCTCAAAAAATTGTCCTCGACCAACACCGCGTTCATCTCGCGCGGCGACAAGAGCGGCACCCATGCGGCCGAGCTACGCTTCTGGAAACTCGGCGGCGTGGCGGACAACAAAGGCAGTGGCTACAAAGAGTGTGGCTGCGGCATGGGGCCGGCGCTCAACATCGCGTCCAGCAGCGGCGCCTACGTGCTGGCGGACCGCGGCACCTGGTTGAGCTTCAAGAACCGGGGCGATCTGACGGTGCTGGTGGAAGGCGACACCCGGCTCTTTAACCAGTACGGCGTGATGGTCGTCAACCCGGCCAAACACCCGCATGTGAAGGCGCTGGAGGCGCAGAAGTTTGTCGACTGGGTGGTGTCAAGCACAGGGCAGGCCGTGATTGCCAGCTACAAAATGGGTGGTGAGCAGTTGTTTTTCCCGAATGCCAGGAATTGAGCGTTTTTTAAAGACAAATCAGCCTCTAGCCCCCGTGGATAGTACGTTAGTAGCTATAAATTTTGTAGTAAAAATGAGTTAGCTGGTGCTTTGGTAATTTTTTGATACTGGGCGTTTGGCTTGATATTCCGCAAAGTCTTTTGTTTCAAAGTTTGCAAACTTAGCTTTCTTTGCTTCTTGTTCTGATGAGCGAGCGTGGCCGGGAAAGTTGGATGTATTAACCCGCTTTAGTACAAAGGATGCCGTCATGAATACAAATCTCTTCAAAGAACCTCCCTACGAAATAGTCAACTCATTGCAATCCATGCTGGAATTCATCAACGATGTCGCCAAAGTCGTGACCACGGCGGGCGAGGATATTTTTAAAATCCAGACCGAGTCGTGCGCCGCCGGTATCACCGGAACCCTGACGGGCCTGACCCCTTCCTTCTCGCCCGAAGGCCCCATTAACTTGCTGTGGAAGTTGCCGAGTCAGTACCAGGCGCAATCCGAGCGCATGGTGCAGGCCATGCTGGACACGTTGGCGGTGATATCGCGCGTCCAGCAGCAGGAGCTTCAATTGCTGGGGCCTTCCCTGCACCGCAATATCGAGAACACGACGAAAACCATCACACAGCTCAACGGCGCACTGGCCAGTCGCAGGGCAACGGCTGAAGTCATCAATTTTGCGGACCGTCGCGTCGCAGCAGAGCGCTATTCACAAGCAGCAGCCGAATCCTCCGGTGACGTGGAGCAGGGCCATGACAGCAGCGCCAGGCAGAGTAAAAAACGGCACTCTGAAGGCTAAGCCCTGAAACCGGGTGCTGGCATTTTCTTCAACGCCAGCCAATGAAGAAGCTGATCTTTTCGTATCCGGAAATACCCTGCTTTTCCGGCTTTGAATCAAGGTGAAATGCCTGACACTACCGCCCAGTTGCAGCACTGGACGACGTCCCCTCAAGAGGTTGAAGCGTGATGGAACGACAGTAATATTTGTAGCGCCTGTAGGAGTTTCCCTTACAGGCCGCCTGCGCTTGCCTGACATGCGGCATAGCCATTCCCCAGCTTAAGTTTCAAACGATCCCGATCAGAA
>JAZKHK010000174.1:0-2742 GCA_040385425.1 Pseudomonadota bacterium
GCCGCTTTTCGTGCCAATTTGACGAACGAAACAGCGGTGCGTCACTTGCTGCCGCAAGTCATTGAACAATTTGGCCGGGTCGATGCGGTGGTCAACAGCGCCTCCACGTTTGAGCACGACACGGCCGCGACCTTCAGCTTTGGCGCCATGGACAAGCATTTGCGCAGCAACACCGGCGCTGCCATCATTCTGGCGCAGGCCTTGCACTCGCATGTCATTGAGCGCGACGGCTCAGTCAGCGCCCAGGCACGCCGGCCGCTGGGCGTGGTGGTCAATCTGCTGGACCAGAAGTTGTGGAACCAGAACCCCGACTTCTTCAGCTACACCCTGTCCAAAGCGGCGCTGGAAGCCGCCACCACCATGCTGGCCATGGCTTTGAGCCCGCAGCTTCGCGTGGTCGGCGTGGCCCCCGGCCTGACACTGACCAGCCACTTGCTGAGCCCGGAAAAATTTGAAGGGCTGCACCAGTTGTCGCCGCTAGGCCGCTCGTCCACCCCGGCGGATGTCGCCGCCACGGTGAAATTTGCGATCGACAACCAGTCCCTCACCGGCACCACGATCCTGGTCGATGGCGGCCAGCATCTGATGAAATTCGACCGTGATTTTTCGATGCTGTGATGCCTTGCCAGCCACCACATCCCCCCTTAACGACCCTTCACCATGCCCCATACTTTTGGTAGTCAAACCCTCACACTCACCGGTTTGCGTTTTGACGCCAACCTGGGGATTCTGGAACTTGAAAAAACCGCACCGCAGCCTATACAGGTAGATGCCGAGCTCAGCCTGGGTCCGCAGCCCTTGCTGCCGCACGATGACGACATCCACCATGTGCTGGATTACCGCAAGGTGCGCCAGATCATCATCAACGAGTGCACGGCCGAGCATGTCAATCTGCTGGAAACGCTGATTGGCAAACTGGCCAACCGCCTGATGCAGTTGCCCGGCGTGCTGGGCGTGCGGGTCAAAATTGCCAAATTAGAGATTTTTGACGACTGCGAAGTCGCCATCCGTGTGGAAACCGGTCAGTGGTAACCCGATTTAGTTAAGTGAAGTGAAGAAAGTAAACATGAGCACCCTCTGGACAGAAGACAACGACGCCGCCACCGAGGCCGAATCGGCCCCCACAGCCCCCTCCGCCGCGAAGGGCCTCAAGATCGAGCGTGAAATCCACAAGCTGGAAAAACGTCTGTGTCACCAGGTGGGCAAAGCCATCATCGACTTCAACATGATTGAAGAAGGCGACCGCGTGATGGTCTGCGTCTCCGGCGGCAAGGACAGCTTCGGACTGCTGGACATTTTGCTCAAACTGCAGGCTCGGGCGCCCATCAAGTTCGAGCTGGTGGCGGTCAATCTGGACCAGAAGCAGCCCGGTTTCCCCGACCACATCCTGCCCGAGTACCTGACCAAGTTGGGCGTGCCGTTTCACATCGAAACGCAGGACACCTACAGCATCGTCAAGAAGGTGATTCCCGAAGGCAAAACCATGTGCAGCCTGTGCAGCCGTCTGCGCCGGGGCATTTTGTACCGCGTGGCCGACGAGCTGAAAATCACCAAGATCGCGCTCGGCCACCACCGCGACGACATGCTGCAAACTTTCTTCCTCAACATGTTCTTCGGCGGCAAGCTCAAAGGCATGCCGCCCAAGCTGGTGAGCGACAACGGCGGCCACATCGTGATCCGCCCGCTGGCCAATGTGGCCGAGAAAGACCTGATCCGCTGGGCCGCGCACCGCGAGTTCCCGATCATTCCGTGCAGCCTGTGCGGCAGCCAGGAAAACCTGCAACGCAAACAGATCGGCAACATGCTGCGCGAGTGGGAGAAGAAGCACCCCGGCCGCATCGAAACCATGTTCACCGCGCTGCAAAACGTGGTGCCCTCGCACCTGATGGACGGAACCCGCTACGACTTTCAGAACATCAAGACCACCGGCGTGCCGGATGAAGACGGCGACAAGGTGTTTGACGAGGAAGAGTTTCCGGTGGCCTCGTTGCCGAGCCTGCAGGTGGTCAACATCGAGGCCTGATCATTTGGATTCATTGTTGCGGGAGGCGCCATGTCCAGATCATTGATTGCGCTACTTGTTGTGGCATTTGGTTTGGCAGGATGCAGCGGCATGCGACTGGTGGACAGCGATGTGCGCAGCTTTGCCACCCCGCCTTATGTCCCGGTCGGCGCCCGCTACCGGTTTGAGCGCCTGCCCTCGCAACAAGCCAATGAAGCCGTGCAAAGCCAACTGGAGTCCATGGCACAGCAGGCGCTGGGTAAAGCAGGCCTGCAACGCGATGACGCTGCCGCCCGTTACAGCGTGCAGGTCTCTTATGGCAGGCAGGTCGCACCCTATGCCCCGTGGGAGCAGCCTGCCAGTGGCTGGTGGCCGAACTGGAGCGTGGGTTTTGGAGTGCAAAGCGGCCATGTGCTGATTGGGGGCAACCGCATGATGCCGGGCTTTGGCCCGGCCGAGCGGCCGTATTACCTGCGCCAAGTCAGCCTCGTCATCCGTCACCTGGGCACTGCCAAAGTGGTCTATGAAACCTATGCCGAGCATGATGGCCCCTGGTCTGACAATGAAGCGGTCTTGCCCGCCATGCTGGATGCCGCCCTGAAGGACTTCCCTAATCCACCCCCGGGCGTGCGACGCATCAAGCTCGAAATCCCCCGCTGACCCCACACTACACAACCATGCACGCCACCCGCATCATTGCCATCCGCCACGGTGAAACCGCCTGGAACGTGGACACCCGC
>JAZKHK010000175.1:0-986 GCA_040385425.1 Pseudomonadota bacterium
TCTGGATCGCCAGCATCACCGCCAGGTCGGCCGCCGGCTCGCTGATGCGCACGCCCCCGACCGCGTTGACGAACACGTCCTGGTCCATGCAGGCGATGCCGGCATGGCGGTGCAGCACGGCCAGCAGCATCGCCAGGCGGTCCTTGTCCAGCCCCACGCTGAGGCGCCGGGGTGACGGTCCGGCGCTGTCCACCAGCGCCTGAATCTCCACCAGCATCGGGCGCGTGCCTTCCAGCGTGACCATCACGCAACTGCCGGGCACCGGCTCGGTGTGCTGGCTCAGGAAGATAGCGCTGGGGTTGCTCACGCCCTTGAGGCCTTTCTCGGTCATGGCAAAGACGCCAATCTCGTTGACCGCGCCAAAGCGGTTCTTGATGGCGCGCACTAATCTGAAGCTGCTGTGCGTGTCGCCCTCAAAGTACAGCACGGTGTCCACCATGTGCTCCAGCACGCGCGGTCCGGCCAGCGTGCCTTCCTTGGTGACGTGGCCGACCAGCACGATGCAGACGCCGCTGGCCTTGGCCGCGCGCGTCAGGTGCGCCGCACACTCGCGCACCTGCGCCACCGAGCCGGGCGCGGAGGTGAGCTGGTCCGAGTACACAGTTTGAATCGAGTCGATGACGGCGATGTCGGGCTGCGTGGCATTGAGCGTGGCGAGGATTTTGTCGAGCTGGATCTCGGCCAGCACCTTGACTTGCGAGTTGTCGAGTCCGAGGCGGCGCGAGCGCAGCGCCACTTGGGCGCCGCTTTCTTCGCCGGTCACGTACAAGGTGCTTTGGCCGCTGCGCTGCAGCGAATCCAGCGCCTGCAGCAAGAGGGTCGATTTGCCAATGCCGGGGTCGCCGCCGATCAGCACCACGCCGCCTTCGACAATGCCGCCGCCCAGCACGCGGTCCAGTTCTTCGTGGCCGGTGGGCGTGCGCTCCACATCACTGGCCTCGATGTCGGACAGCACCGTCACTTCGGCGGTCTTGGCCAGCGAAGCA
>JAZKHK010000175.1:996-11387 GCA_040385425.1 Pseudomonadota bacterium
GGGGTGCGTTCCATGTCCACGGCGTCAATGTCGCCCAGCGTGACGACCTCGGCGGTTTTGGCGAGCGAGGCGAAGCGGTTTTTGGCCGGCGCGCTGCTCTCGGGGAGGGATTCAATCAGGGTGTTCCAGGCATTGCAGCTGGGGCATTTGCCCAGCCATTTGGGGCTGGTGCCGCCGCATTCGGAACAGACGTAAACAGTTTTTTCTTTGGCCATGGCCGCGATGTTACTGTATGAAAGAACAGGTGTCGAATGCGCTGGATGATTTTCCGCTTCAATCGTTGGCACCGGGCAAAGTACGCGGGGTTTGGAGTTTGCTATTTAAATAATAGCTGCCTGCGCACATTGGACGGGGGCTAGAGGCCAATTCGATTGAAAAATGTTCGAAAAAACAGGTCATTGCCGCCGTCTGGCCCGAATTCAGGTCGATATGGACGATTGCGGACGACGGCGCAGTCCATCGTTGAGCTGGTCTTTGGCGATCAACTGGCGAAGGTAGTCCATGTTGGCGGTCATCGACGCTTGATACGGGTTGACGCCTGCGAAATGCTGTTCAAGCATCTGGGCGATGCCTGAGTAATCCTGTTCCAGCCGCTTTTTGACCAGCTGGTCGTAAAACGCCGGCGTCTTGACCAACAGTTCCAGGCCATCGCGATAGATCACGGTTTCATGGCCGTTGGCCTCTTGCAAGCGGTCGGCGCCGGCCAGCCGCAACTCCTGGTACAAAAAGTCACGACAGCGCTCCAGGTAATACCGGTCGGAGAGTTGGCTGATCAGGTCGGCACTGCCGAGCATCTTGGCAATGGCCACTTGTTGAATCGGGTGGCCGTGCAGGACGTCGGCTGTGGCAAAGGCGAAGTTGGTCGCGTGGATCAGCTCAGCCGAATCGGCATAGCTTTCCAGTGAGGTTCCAGCGAAATATTGGCGGATGAAAGCCACGCTTCGATTTTCATGTTGCAACATCAATTGCGCGCCCCGCAGGTGCGATTCGTCGTTGCGGCGCAGGAAGCCGACATCATGAAAAAGCGCCAGCACAATCGCCAGCATGGCTTCCGTGCTGTTCAAGCGGCTGGCCTGCTTGTCGTGGACGATTTGGTAGCCATCCATCATGCGAGCAGTCAATAACGCGGTATCGAGCGAGTGCCGAAGATCGTGGTAGGGCGTGTCACAGCGCAGGTAGCCTGGGTAGTTGCCCCCAAAAGCCGCTTCTATATCGTCAAAGCTGCGCCGCAGGAAAGGCAGGTGCAGTTCATCGGCTGGGAATCGTCTGACCAGCAGCGTCGCCACGGCATCATGCACCGCGGCAGCACGGTCCAGGCGGACGGTGCCGGTGATGTCGAAGGGTGTGGATGCAGGTCGCATGGGGCGGGTGGGTTTTCCGGTGGCAATGGCAAAGTTTAGGGCCGTTTTGCGCATCTCGGCACGGTCGTCGGGCGTGAATGCGATGATGCGCATCTCATCAGCGCAGAGCGGGCAGGCCAATGGGTGTACCTCGTAGAGACCGGCCCTCCGCGCTGCCCACAGTCAAGGTGCGCCGGGTTTGTTAAATGCTATTAAAGTGATAGCTGCCTGCGCACATGGGACGGGGGCTAGAGGCCAATATGACTCATAAAATGTTCAATAAAGTGTGTATTTACGGCGCTGGCGCCATTGGCGGCTGGATCGGTGTGCGGCTGGCCGGTGCCGGCTGCCGGGTCAGCGTGGTAGCGCGCGGCGCGACACTGGCCGCCTTGAATCGCCACGGTCTGCGCTCCCGCCATGGCCAGGTGGAGGCCACGGTGACGGTGCAGGCCAGCGCCAACCCGGCCGATCTGGGTGTGCAGGACCTGGTGGTGATTGCCGTCAAGGCGCCCTCGCTGCTGGAAGTGGCGCGCCACATTGCGCCCCTGATCGGCCCCAACACGGTGGTGTTGACAGCCATGAACGGCGTGCCCTGGTGGTTTTTTGAGGGCTTCGGCGGGCGCTTTGAAAACACCGCGCTGCGCTCGGTGGACGCCACGGGTGAGATCGGCGCCGCCATTCCCGCCGCCAGCGTCATCGGCTGCGTGGTGCACGCCAGTTGTTCGCTGATCCTGCCGGGTTATGTGCACCATCACTTCGGCAACAAGCTGATCATCGGCGAGCCCTCGGGCGCCCAGACTGAACGCGTCGCGCAACTCGCGGCGCTCCTGGTACGGGCTGGTTTTGAGGTCGGGGTTTCTGAGCAGATTCAAAAAGACGCCTGGTACAAGCTGTGGGGCAACATGACGGTGAACCCGATCAGCGCCCTCACCGGCGCCACCACCGATCTGATTCTGGACGATGAACTGGTGCGCGGTTTTGTCTCCAGCGTGATGCTGGAAGCCAAGGAGATCGGTGCGCGCATCGGCATTGCCATCGACCAGCAGCCCGAAGACCGCCACGCCGTCACCCTCAAACTGGGTGCGTTCAAGACCTCGATGTTGCAGGACGTCGAGCTGGGCCGGGCGGTCGAGTTGGATGCCCTGGTGACGGTGGTGAAAGAGCTGGGCACCCTGACCGGCGTGCCCACCCCGTTCACCGATGCCTTGCTCGGGCTGGCCCGGCTGCATGCGCGGGTGCGGGGCTTGTACTGATGACGGTACTACTGCGAATATGGTTTTGATCAATCGCAAGGAAGCCCTCTGATTAGTGACGAGCTGTAACTTTCAGATGACCCGTTCGCTTGGGCCAACGCCTGCATGAACGTGGTTTTCGATGGTTTTGGCGGGGCGGCCTCGAGCTGTAACTCGTTACATATCAACGAGTTACAGCGCTTTATTGCCGTGGCCGGGTGCCGACAATAGACCTGTGAGTGGCTGCCAGCCTGCATTTTGTGCAGTAGTCGCAGTCCCTCCACGCAGAGTTGTTCTGCAAAAGGCAAACCGCACGAAAGCGCGGGGCGCAAAGTCATCGGTCTAAAGGGCTTCGGTCCCATGACGGCAGGATTGCCAGACAACCAGCCGGTTTGCATCGACCTTCGTCATGCACCGGACGACAGCCTTTGGCTGCCGTGTCTTATCGTCTGTGCAGAACCGGCCGGATCGGGGGAGCCCATGTTTCACAGAAGGTATCACCATGGGTTCCCACTTCCAAGTTCGCACGACCGGCCGTTCGTCTGGCAAGGTCCGTTTCCTGTCGTCCCCGCGCACCGTGTGCCTGGCGACCACGCTCATGATGGGCCTGTCGAGTTGGGGCACGGCGCAAGCGGCCCCGCCCGCCGAATGGACCAAGGGCCGGCTGCTGGTGGAGACCCGCGCCGGACTGCCTGACACCGAGTTGGCGGTGGTCCTCAAGCCGCATGGCGGCCAGTCGCGGCGCATCGGCGCCAGTAACCTGCACATCATCGACCTGCCGCCGGGCAAATCGGAGCAAGCCGTGCTTAGCCTGCTGGCGCACAACCCTCACCTCAAGTTTGCCGAGCTGGACGCCATCGTCAAACCGGCTTTTGTGCCCAATGACACCTACCTGGGCAACGAATGGCATTTGACGACGATCGGCGCCACCTCGGCCTGGGACCAGACCCAGGGCAAGACTGCCGGGGTGACGATTGCGATCATCGATTCGGGTGTCGCTCCGACCCATCCTGATCTGGCCGCCAGCCTGGTGCCGGGCTGGAATTTCTACAACAACAGCGCCACCACCAGCGACGACTTCGGCCATGGCACGGCGGTGGCCGGCACGGCAGCGGCCATCATGAACAACGCGACGGGGGTCGCGGGGGTGGCCGGCGGCGCCAAAATCATGCCCTTGCGCATCTCCGATGCCACCGGGGTCACCACCTGGAGCGCCTTGACGCAGGCGGTCATCTACGCGGCCGACCATGGCGCGCGGGTGGCCAACATCAGTTATGGCCAACTGCCCAGCAGCTCGGCCATGGTCAGTGCCGGCCAGTACCTCAAGAGCAAGGGCGGCCTGCTCGTCGTGTCCGCCGGCAACACCGGTCTCAACGAGAGTTATGCGCCCACGACCTCGATGATTCCGGTGTCGGCCACCGAGAGCACCGATGTGATCGCCACGTGGTCCAGCTACGGCAGCTTTGTCGCGCTGTCGGCGCCCGGCAACAACATCTGGACGACCAACCGCAACGGCGGCTATTGGCAGTGCTGGGGCACGTCGTTTGCCAGCCCCGTCACTGCCGGCGTGGTGGCCTTGATGATGGCTGCCCGGCCGGACCTGTCCAATGCCCAGATCGAGAGTCTGCTGTACGCCACGGCCACCGACCGCGGTGCCGCCGGGCGCGATATCTACTATGGCTACGGACGGGTCAATGCCGCCGCCGCCGTCAGCGCGGCCGTTGCGGCGGTGGGCTCGGATACCCAGGCGCCCAGCGTGTCGATCACGTCGCCGACGATGGGCCTGGGCGTCAGCGGCGTGGTCGCGATCAACGCCAGCGCCAGTGACAACGTGGGTGTCACGCGGGTTGAGTTGCGGGCCAACGGCAACCTCGTGGCTACTGACACCGCATCGCCCTTCGCCTTCAGTTGGGACAGCCGGACCGTGGCCAACGGCAGCGCCAGCCTGGTGGCTTCTGCCTTTGATGCCGCCGGCAATACCAAGGCTTCCACTGCGGTGGCGGTCAATGTGTCGAACGCGGTGGCGGCTGACATCACGCCGCCGACGGTGCTGATCTCGAACCCCGCCAACGGCACCCAGGTTTCCGGTTCGGTGTCGGTCAATGTCAGCGCCAGCGACAACGCCGGCAGCGCCGGCATCACGCAGACACTCTTCATTGACGGGGTGCTCAAGGCCACGGGCGTGGGAGCGAGCCTGTCCTACAACTGGAACTCGCGCAAGGAGTCGGTTGGCAACCACACGATTCAGGCTGTGGCCAGGGACGCCAAGGGCAATACGACGACCAAAACAATCAGTGTGCTGCGCTGACGCGAGCGGGCTGCGACAGCCCGGTTTGCTTTATCGCAAGTCGCAGTTGTCGGAGTTTTTTTCAATCGAAATGTATGAAAAGTAAAAACTCGTTGCAAATCAACGGGTTGATACCGTGGCATGCCTTATGCCTGAGTTGATCACCGGTGGCGACCTGTTGCACGTCCCGGATCAACTCAGGAGTCATGGTAATGAAACACTCACGCAAGCGTCATATTCGCAATTCCCTGGCAAGTTTGATCATGGCCGGGCTCGGGCTCGGGTTTGCCGGCACCGCGTCGGCCGACCTGGTCTTCTTGACCGATTCGGCCAACACAGGCGAGGGCTTCGGCAATGTCATCAACATTCTCAGCATGCAAAAACCCGGGGGGGCGGGCACCGCTTCGGATGTCGAGCAAGGCAAAGTCGCCTGGAACGGATCCTCCAACGTCATCACCAGTACAACCAGCCCCACCACCGTCCTGACTGACCCCAACAAGACCGCAACACAGACTTTTGCGGCAGTGGGCCTCAGCGGGGCCACTGCGGCGCAAAATCTCCGGTTGATCTGGGACCCGTCCGAGGTGGGTAGCGCTGCCGGCGACGACACCCAGGTGAACACGCTGATCCTCAGTATTTACGATACCCTGGGCTCGGTGGTTTTCACCGCATCCCTTGCCGCGCCTGTGCACCACAGCTACGTGGTCGGGCCAGGCTTGGGCGTTGGTGATTTCATTTACGGACTGGATCTGACGCAGCAAGGGACCCTGCAGACCGCGCTGACCCTCGCGGGTGATTTCAGCGCCTTTCGCATCGGACTGGAGTCGAACGTTTCGTTCGTGGACGATGGCCCGGATACCTGGCTCCTCGCCAATGCCAATGGCGGCGTATGCGAACCTACCCCGGCGAACAATTTTTGCGGGAATCCACCACCACCCTCCAGCACCGGCACCATTCCCGAGCCCAGTTCCAGCGCTCTGGCCTTTCTCGGCCTGGGGCTGATCGGCGCCAGCTTCTGGAAGCGCCGGCGTGGACGGACCCTCTGAACACATAGCCTGGCCCGATTGGCGCCGGCCAGCAGGTGAACCCCGCTGACGGCGGCCGATCGGTTTTTAACTTTGTGTCCTTGCCGTGCCGGCCCTATCAGGAGTTGACCCACGATGCGAATCGAATCGACCACTCACCCCTCTTTCAGTGCGCTGCTGCGTTTGCAGAACCTGGCCGCTTCGGCGTCGCTGGTGGCGCTGGCCTGCGGGATCTATCTTCTGGCGCCGTTCAACCAGCGCCAACTCGGCGCGCTGTACGAGCTGGCGTCAATCTCGTTCCGGGGCGAGCAGTTCCTGCTGGCGGCCGCGCTAGGCTATGTTGCGCTGCTGGCCCTGTTCTACGGCCTGGAGCGTGAACCGCAAGTCTCGAAATCGCTGCGCTGCGTGGGCGTGTTGAGCGCATGGATTGGCAAGCCCTCGCGCGCCTTTTTTCGCAGCCTGGCGGACGCGGACCGGCTGGCTTTGCTCACCACCTTGCTGAAGTCCTTCTTCGGGCCGATGATGGTGATGTCGCTGATGGCCTTCAGCGTCGGTGCGCTGCAAAACGGCCTGGCCCTCGCCGGTCCGGGCGCCCTGGACGAAGGCTTTGGCGCCCTGTTCAACCGGTACGGTTTTGCGTTCATCATGAAAACCATGATGTTCATCGACGTGCTGGTGTTCACGGTCGGCTACCTGGTCGAGTTGCCGCAGTTGGGCAATTCGATCCGATCGGTCGACACCTCGCTGATGGGGTGGGGTGCCGCCCTGCTGTGCTATCCGCCATTCAACCAGTTCACGGCCGGTTTGCTGGGGTCCCAGCTCACGGAGTTCCCCCAGTTTGACAACCCGACGCTCCATCTCGTGCTGAATGGCTTGCTGCTGGCCTTGATGGCGGTCTATACCGGGGCCTCGGTGGCCTTGGGCCTGAAAGCCAGCAACCTGACGCACCGCGGCATTGTCGCGCGCGGCCCGTATGCGCTGGTGCGGCATCCGGCCTATACCTGCAAGAACATGGCCTGGTGGATCGGATCGATTCCGCTGGTCTCGCTCGCATTTGATCACTCGCTCTATGACGGCTTGCTGGCCCTGGGTTCGGTGGTCGGCTGGACCCTGATCTACGTGATGCGCGCGCTGACCGAAGAAGACCACCTGCGCCGGGTGGACGGTGACTACGCGCTGTATGCGCAACGGGTGCGTTACCGCTTCCTGCCCGGCCTGCTGTAAGGTAAAGCGGTGCGCCAGACAGGCGCCCCGGCCATTTCAGGCTGGCCGAGTCAGTTGCGTTATGCTGATCTGCATCATGACTGCACATTCCTTTGTCCGGACCTCGCTATGAACGGACTGACCAGCTCTGAAGCGGCAGACCGGCTCAGGCAATACGGCCCCAACCGGCTCAAGCCCGCCTTGCAGCGAGCGCTGGCATTGCAATTTCTCGCGCAATTCGGCAACCCTCTGGTCCTGGTGCTGCTGGCGGCCAGCGCCATTTCTGCGCTGAGTGGCGACGTGACCGGCGCCCTCATCATCGGTGCGATTGTGGTGATGAGCGTGACGCTGGATTTTGTCCAGTCCTACCGCGCCGGGCAGGCGGCGGAAAAACTGGCTTTGCAGGTGGCGGTGACGGCGACCGTGTTGCGCAACGGGCGCGCGCGCGAGTTGCCGGTGACCGAGTTGGTGCCGGGCGATGTGCTGCTGTTGTCGGCGGGCAACCTCGTTCCTGCCGACGCCCAGGTGCTGGAGGCGAACGACTTCTTCGTCAACCAGGCACAGCTCACCGGCGAGCCGTACCCGGTGGAAAAGAAAGCCCAGCCACGTCAAGCCCATGCGCCTGAAACCTGGGAGCTCGACGCCGACGACGCCGTTTTCATGGGCAGCTCGGTGGTCAGCGGCTCGGCGCGCGTGCTGATCGGGCGCACGGGCAGCGCCACCGCCTTGGGGCAGATTGCCGTCAGCCTGACGGAAAAGGCGCCGCCCACGGCCTTTGAGATCGGCACCCGGCAATTCGGCCTGCTCATCATGCGATTGACGGTACTGTTGGTGCTGTTCACCCTGCTGGTCAATGTGGCCCTGCACCGTTCGGTGCTGGAATCGTTTTTGTTTGCCGTGGCACTGGCCGTCGGCTTGACGCCCGAGTTGCTGCCGATGGTGGTGTCGGTGACGCTGACACGCGGCGCTCTGCGCATGGCGGCCTTGCAGGTGATTGTCAAGCGACCCTCCGCCATTCAGGACATGGGTGCGATGGACGTGTTGTGCACCGACAAGACCGGCACGCTGACTGAAGCGCATATCCGGCTGGAGCGCCACGTGGACGCCACCGGCCAGGACAACGCCAACGTGCTGACGCAGGCCTACCTCAACAGCTATTTCGAGAGCGGCCTGAAAAGCCCGCTGGACGAGGCCATTCTGGCGCACGAGGACATCGATGTGTCGGGCTGGACCAAGATCGACGAAGTACCGTTTGATTTTGAGCGCCGTCGCGTGTCGGTGCTGGTGGAGCGCGCAGGCGCGCGCCGCCTGGTGGTCAAAGGGGCGCCCGAGGATGTTGTGCGTTTGTGTACGCATTACCAGGACAGTGCAGGCGCCACGGCAGCGCTTGATGCGGCGGCGCGCACGCGCATCAACGCTTTGTTTGACAGCCTGGGCGAAGAGGGTTTTCGGGTGCTGGGCATCGCCTGGCGTGACGTGCCGATCGATCACCCGCACGCCGTGGTGTCGGATGAGAGTGCCTTGGTCTTTGCCGGGTTTGCCGCCTTTCTGGACCCGCCCAAAGCCAGCGCTGCCCAGGCGCTTGACGCGCTGACGGCCAGCGGCGTGGCCGTGAAAATCGTCACAGGCGACAACGAACGGGTGACGCGCCATGT
The DNA here is from genome assembly GCA_040385425.1 of Pseudomonadota bacterium. Taxonomy (GTDB): domain Bacteria; phylum Pseudomonadota; class Gammaproteobacteria; order Burkholderiales; family Burkholderiaceae_C; genus Rhodoferax. Next base: position 9,739 of record JAZKHK010000175.1, read on the forward strand.
CTGCACCCAGCTTGGCGTGCCGATCACGGGTGTGTTGACCGGCACCGAGCTGGCTGCCATGGATGACGACGCCTTGCGCGCCCGGGTGGAACAAGTCAACCTGTTTTGCCGCGTCAACCCGTCGCAGAAAAACCGCATCATCCTGGCCCTCAAGGCGCGCGGTCATGTGGTCGGGTATCTGGGTGACGGCATCAACGATGCGCCTTCGCTGCACACGGCCGATGTCGGCATCTCGGTCGATGGCGCGGTGGACGTCGCCAAGCAGGCGGCGGCGATGATTTTGCTGGAGAACGACCTGATGGTGCTGCACAAAGGCATTCTGGAAGGCCGGCGCACCTTTGGCAATGTGATGAAGTACATCATGATGGCCACCAGTTCCAACTTCGGCAATATGTTCAGCATGGCCGCGGCGACGCTGTTCCTGCCGTTCCTGCCCATGTTGCCGCTGCAGATTCTGCTCAACAACCTGCTCTACGATGTGTCGGAGATCACGCTGCCGCTGGACAACGTGGACGCCGAAGATCTGGCGCAGCCCAAACGCTGGGACATGGGTTTCATCCGTAATTTCATGGTGACCATCGGCCCCATCAGTTCATTGTTTGACCTGTTGACGTTTTACCTGTTGATCAGCCTGTTCCATGCGGACGAGACGCTGTTTCGCACCGGCTGGTTTGTCGAGTCCATTGCGTCGCAGGTGCTGGTGATTTTTGTCATTCGCACCCGGGGCAACCCGCTGCGCAGTCGCCCCCATCGCTGGCTGGTGCTGACGTCGCTGGGCGTGGTGGTGACGGCCATGTTGTTGCCGTTCACGCCGCTGGCCCCTTATCTGGGCTTTACGCCGCTGCCCGGGTCATTTTTTGGCTTGCTCACCGCGTTGCTGCTGGCCTACCTGCTGGCGGTGGAAGGAGGAAAGCAATGGTTTTACAAACGTCTGGTGAAAGCGTGAACGCCCCCGAAAGCGCCCCCGACGCAGCGGGCTTGACCGCCTCCCAGGCCGCGCAGCGCCTGCTGGAAGACGGCCCCAATGCGCTGCCGGGCGACCAGCGGCACACGCTGGGGGCCATCATCAAGGAAACCCTGCATGAGCCGATGTTCATGCTGCTGCTGGCGGCGGGGTCGCTCTATCTGGTGCTGGGGGATTTGCAGGAGGGGCTGGTGTTGTTCGGCCTGGTGCTGGTCGTGCTGGCCTTGACGCTGTACCAGGAAGGCAAGACCGAGCGCGCTCTTGAATCCTTGCGCGACCTCACCAGCCCGCGTGCACTGGTCCTGCGCGAGGGGCGCTACGAGCGCATCGCCGGGCGCGACGTGGTGCGCGGCGACTTGCTGGTGCTGTTTGAGGGCGACCGCATTGCGGCCGATGCCGTTTTGATCAGCGGCCATGACGTGCAGGTGGATGAATCCTTGTTGACGGGTGAGGCCGTGCCGGTCAGCAAGGAGGCGAGTGCGACGCCCGTGCTGCCCGCCAGCTGCGAGAGCTTGCCGCGCACGAAGCCGCGGCGGCCCAGCCACTGGCCGGAGTTGTTGTACATCTCGCCGCCGGAGCCCAGGACGAGCCCGCCGCGTGCGCTGGAGGTGCCGGCCGTGACGTTGGACAGCTGCAGGTCCAGCGTGTCGTCGATCACGACCGCGGCGTTGCCCGTGTCGTCCGC
>JAZKHK010000176.1:0-5850 GCA_040385425.1 Pseudomonadota bacterium
ACTCCGTCGACAAGGTCGAGATCGGCTCCCGGCAGGTGGCCGACGCGGGCCTGACCATGAACGAAGTGGTCAATCAGGTCAAACAGGTCAGTGATCTGATGGCTGAAATTACCGTGGCGTCCAAGGAGCAGTCGATTGGCATTTCGCAGGTCGGACAGGCGGTCTCCCAACTGGACGAGATGACCCAGCAAAACGCAGCCATGGTGGAACAAAGCAGTGCGGCTGCCAACTGCATGGGCGATCAGGCCCAGCGCCTGGTCGCGGCGGTCAAGGTGTTCTCAGTTTGATCCAAGTCAAACCGACGTAAGGCATTTAGCCTATCGTTGCCCTTTACACCCAGAGTCCAGATTTCGCCACCATGCCGCGCCAACATACGCATCCTTTTCAAAGCGCCGCTGGCTGGATTCTGCTGGTCTTCGCCCTCCCCTTGCTGTGGTGGGTGACCAATCCGGCACAGCAAGGGGCGGTGGCACCGCAACACTTTGTGTTTTGGCACACGACGATAGAAATGTTCGCGATCGTGGTGGCGATGCTGGTGTTTGTCACCGGCTACCGCGCCATTTTGTCGGCCCGCAAAGGGGCCGTGGTGCTGCTGGGAATTGCCTTCGTGGGCGTGGGCTTGCTCGATTTCCTGCACACCATGAGCTATGTCGGCATGCCCGATGCCATGACAACCAACAGCCCCCAGAAATCCATGTTTTTCTGGCTGGCGGCACGCCTGCTGGCAGCCAGCGCCTTGCTGGTGTATGCCTTGCTGCCGAGTGTGCCGGATGTCACTCCCTTGAGGAAGCGCCTCGCCCTGGCCCTGATGCTGGCAGTGGTTGGCGTCATCGGGCTGGCAGGACTATTCTGGCCCGACCGCGTACCGGCGCTATTCGTTCCGGGACAAGGGCTGACCCCGCTGAAGATTGGCCTCGAATGGCTGATCATTGCCGTCCATCTGGTGACGCTCGGGGTGCTCTGGCATCGCCGAGAGGCCTTGGTCCGTGAATGTGTCATGGCCCTGAATTTTGCCGTGGCCTTGTCGGCGGTCTCGGAACTGTTCTTCACCCTGCTCGGGGTCGTCGACAAAGACAGCGCCAATGCAATAGGGCATCTTTACAAGGTGGCGGCTTATCTGTATTTGTTCCACGCCACGTTCAACGAGGCCTTTTACCGCCCGCTGGAGCGCATGGAAGTGCAACACCTGCGAGAAAAACTGGTTCTCAATGTGGCGCCTGATGGCGTTTTGTGGGTTGACGGCAGCGGGAATATTTTGATGGCCAATCCCGCCATGGAGGTACTTTCCGGCTACCCTGCAACCGAATTGGTAGGGCAAAACGTAAGTATCTTTTTGCCTCAGCACATGCGCGCGCGACATGCGCTGTCGATGCAGAGTTATTTCGTATCACCGCATGCACGCTCCATGGGCTTGATGGATTTGAAACTGATGCGTCGCGATGGCCAGATGCTGCCGGTGGATATTTCTCTCGGCTACTGGGAAGACGAAGGCAAGCGCCACGCCATTGCCTACATCCGCGACCTGACCGAGCGCAAGAAGTTTGAAGAGTCGCTCAAGCACCAGTCCACCCATGATGAGCTGACCGGTCTGCCCAATCGCTGGCTGTGCCGCCTGCAACTGAACCAGGCCTTGGCGCGCGCCCGGCGGTCCGGTTTGCGCGTGGCGGTTCTGCTTTTGAATCTGGACAACTTCAAAACGGTGAACGACAGCTTTGGCCATGTCACCGGGGATGCCTTGCTGGTGAATGCAGGCATACGGATTCGCAACGCCTTGCGCGAGCACGACACGCTGGCACGACTGGGTGGTGATGAGTTCGCCATTTTGCTTCCCGACCTGACGACCATCGACGAAGCGGTGCGTGTGGCCACCAAACTCTTGCTGTCCTTGCAGACCTCGTACCGCCTGCAAGACCAGGATGTGTATTCCAGCGGCAGCCTGGGCCTGGCCTTTTACCCGGACGATGCGCAGGACAGCGACAACCTGCTGCGCTATGCGAACATGGCCATGTCGCAGGCCAAGGAGTCCGGGCGCAGCGGCTACGCCTGCTACTCCGCCGAGATGGACCGGCGCGTCCATGAAGACATGCAGTTGCATACCCGCTTGAAGGAAGCACTGGTGCAGAACACGCTGCAGTTGCACTACCAGCCGCAGGTGGACGTGCAAAGTGGTGAGATTGTCGGCGCAGAAGCCTTGCTGCGCTGGCACGACCCGGTGCTGGGCCACGTGTCGCCAGCCCGGTTTATTCCTGTGGCCGAGGCCACCGGCCTGATATTGCCTTTGTCGGAGTGGGTACTGGAAACCGCCTGCGCGCAAATAGCCGCCTGGGCGCAAGCCGGTACCCCCTTGCGCGTGGCCATCAATATTTCAGCCCAGCAGTTTCGCCAGCGCAATCTGCTGGAAAAAGTCAGCGCAGCCCTGGCGCGCACCGGTGCCAAGGCGCAATGGCTGGACATTGAAATCACGGAATCGGTGGCCATGACCCAGCCCGAGCAGGCGCGCGAACAACTCACCGCCCTGGTCGACCTGGGCTGCGGGGTGGCGCTGGATGATTTTGGCACCGGCTATTCCTCGCTCGCCTACCTCAAGGCCTTGCCGGTCAGTAAGCTTAAAATTGACAAAAGCTTCATGGACGGCGTTCCCGAAAATGCCAGCGATGCCATCATTGCCCTGGCCCACAGCCTGGGACTATCACTGGTGGCCGAGGGTGTGGAAACCGATGCCCAGTTGGCCTTTTTGCGCCAATATGGGTGCGAGGTTTACCAAGGCTGGTTATTTGCCAAAGCGATGCCAGCCGCCGATCTGACCGAACTGCGAAGAGTTTCAAAATGTCCTTGAACAGCATGACACAAGTCGTCCTGCAACGTCTGGCCGGCCTGTTGTCAGGTGAGCTGAAATCTGACGAACTGGGCCTGCTGGCGTCACCCCACGAGCATCTGGCGTTGCTGACGCGCAGGCGCGCGACCATGATCGTCAACCGGGTGCGCCTGTTCGCGCTCCTGTTTGCGGTACTGACGCCCCTGTGGAGTGTGGTTGATCTGGTCGTTTTTCCTTTTCCGCTGTGGCTGAACCTGGCTTTGATGCGGCTGATGGCCGGCGCGGCCTTCGCCAGCCTGGTGCTGAATTACCGTCCCAATGGCGAACTGTTCGACGCCTATCGCGCCATGGCGCTTCTGTTTGCCATTCCGACCGTTTTTTATATCGCCTCCTTCACCTTGCTCGGCAATTACCAGTTGGTCGGCATCTCGGCCGCCATTGGGGCCGGTTACGCCTTTTTACCGTTTGTGCTGCTGGCCGGCCTGTCCATCTTTCCACTTACCCTGGTGGAGAATCTGGTGATTGCCAGCCCCATCCTCATCGCTCAATTCATGGCGGGCTGGCTACGCTGGACCACGCTGGAGTGGCCCTCGTTTGCCGGTGCGTTCTGGTTGCTGGTCCTGCTCACGGGCGTGTCGGCCCTGGCTGGCATGAGCCAGCTTGCCTTCATGATCGCCCTGGTACGCCAGGCCATTCGGGATCCCTTGACCGGCGTTTTTTCCCGCCGAAGTGGCGAAGAAGTGCTGGAACTGCAATTCACCATTGCCACCCGCAGTGAAGCGGCCCTGTCGATCGCGTTCATCGATCTGGATCACTTTAAAAGCATCAATGACCGGTTCGGGCATGATGCCGGCGACAAGGCCCTGACTGACATGACCCGCATCGTCAGCAGCAGTCTGCGCAGTGGCGATACGCTGGCCCGCTGGGGTGGCGAGGAGTTTCTGTTGATCATGCCCAACACCGATCTGGCTCAGGCACAAGCAGCCCTCTTGCGCATGCGCAGCATTGGTTTTGGCATGCGTCCCGACCACACGCCATTGACTGCCAGCATCGGCATGGCTGAGCGCACCGTCGATCAAAGCACCGACTGGAAAGCGCTGGTCGATGTCGCCGACCAGCGCATGTACCAAGCCAAGCAAAGTGGCCGTAATCGGGTGGTTGGGCAGTAAGTTAACTCACGACTGACAGCCCCGATTTCTCCGGGCTGCTGCCGGTTTTGGAAGCAGAAGCACTGTTGGCGCCAAACTGGATATCGCCAGAGATCTGGCCGCCTTCTTCCACGACCAATTTACCGTAACGCACCTTGCCGGTGACTTTGCCCGTGCCATGAATCGTCAACTTCTGGCGCACGGTCAGATCGCCATCGAACTGACCATGGATTTCGGCAATATCGATTCCGGCCGACCCTTTGAAAGCGCCGTGTTCCGATATCTGGATCACCCGCGAATCCATGGTGGCTTCGACCAGGCCCTCAACCACCAAGGTGTCGCAATCGGTAATTTCGACGCCTTTGAGCTTGATATTCGGCCCGACCGTCAGCTTGCTGCCGCCTTGGGGTTCCGGTGCGCTGGGGGTCAGTGGTGTGGTAACAGGAGACGCTACGGTTGATGAGGAGGTGCCAGAGGAAGAGGAGGCACTGTACGCATTAGCATTGGATGGGGGAACGACATGGCGTGAAGAGGAGGGAGAGGTTTCAGGTTCGCGCGGTTTGTTGAAAAAATGGGGAGACATGGCCATGAGATTTCCTTTAAAAGGTAAATGTTATGACCCCCCCTTTGGAATGTCTCCACCAATATTGCAAGTTCAGTAACAAACTGAAAGCCTGCCGTAAGCCAACGCCTCAAGCGGTCTGGAGGGCGCCTTGGGGATGGCGAAACTGGACACAGTTGCGCCCATTCCGTTTGGCGGCGTACAGGGCCAAATCGGTGGCTGCCAGCAACTCTTCGGGACTGCAGCTCTGGTCTGCCTCCAGCGTGGAAACACCCAGACTCACTGTGATCTGATCCGACATTTTGGACTTCAGGTGCGGCAGCTTGAGCGCCAGCACCGCAGCACGAAGCTGCTCGGCAATGGCCTGCGCTTTGGAGGCTGCGCAGTCAGGCAGGATCACTATAAATTCTTCGCCACCATAGCGGGCTAGCCGGTCGGTCGAACGCAGCAGCACGGCGCCCAGCGCCTGCACGACGGTTATAAGTACCTTGTCGCCGGCGGGATGACCGTACTCATCGTTGTAATTCTTGAAGTAATCCACATCCAGCAAAATGAGCGACAGGCGGGTGTTCTGCCGGCGGGCGCGGGCAAACTCCTGCTGGTAAAACTGGTCAAAAAAGCCGCGACTGAGCGCCCGCGTCAGACTGTCGGTCATGAGTTCGCGGCTGAGGCGGTCCGAATTTTTCTGCAGTACTTTTTCGCGGGAAATCGCCCGGCTTGAATCAGCGATCTGAATCAGGCAACACGGCCCCCAGGGCTCTACGGCCAAGGGGGTCATGGTGATGGCGTGGGGCAAGCGGTCAGCCGAGGGGCTGGCCGGCAGTTGGGCATACAGCGGCAAGGGGCAGCGATGCAGAACGTTGGACAGCACCACTGGCAACCGGTACTGCAGGACGTTGTTCAACGCCGTGACAAAAGAGGGCGACAGCCCCCCGCTCAAGGCCTCGGTCAGGGGCTGCCCGACGGCGGCCTGTGCGCTCACGCCACTGTGCCGGGTTAACCAGCCATTCCAGAGCAGCACATGGGCATCGGCATCGACCAATACCAAACCAAATCCCACCGCATCAAAAATCGTCGGCCAAGTGGAACCGACATCGATATTCTTGAACTTCATGGCATTCATCATGGCACTAAACACGGCTGAGGAACTGGTCAAGTTGATGGATCAACTCTTCCAGCGAGGAGGAGCTCAGCCAAAAAATCAGGGTGCCCTGACTGCGACGTTTTTCGATGACCATGTTCATGTGCAGGATCAGCATCATGGGATTCTCGATGTCCGAAACAATACGGCCGATGACCACGTCAGGCACATCGCTCGAATACTC
>JAZKHK010000176.1:5860-15457 GCA_040385425.1 Pseudomonadota bacterium
CGTATTCGACCAGATCCTCTCTCTGCACTTGCGAGCCCAGCATTTCCTGCACGATTTCAAGCGCCCGCTCTTCGGTGAACAAGAGGGAGGCGGCCATGTTGAACGGCCCCTTGAACTCCTGTTTGACCGATCCGAGCCGGGCCGAGGTCAGGGACAACACGCTGGCATTGATCTCGTTGGCGCGATAAAACTCAACGCGCGGCACGGACAGCAGCACTTCGTCGCCCACGATGTCGCTCAAGCTGGAGGCGGCGCGGCCTGCCCCGATGTTGAAAATTTCGGTGAGCGCGTCAAGCTGATGGTCGGTCAGCGTCATCCGTTTGAGCCCTGGAAATGGGCCACCACCAGCGCAATCGATTTCTCAGTCACGGGTTTGGCCACGAACGGGACCCCCAGTTGCGCGGCGCGCGTGTGCTGGGCTTCCTGGATGTTGGCGGAGAACAGCGCAATGCGCAAGGTTGGCTGCATCTTGAGCAGACGCTCGGCCGCTTCCGTACCCAGCATGCCAGGCATGTTGATATCCATGGTGCAGGCGTCGAAACGCTGCTCTTTGGCCAACTCCAAAGCCTGATCGCCGCTGATGGCTTCGGTGATGCTCCACTGGGGGCAACGTGCCAACAACAAGGATTTGATCAGCATGCGGGAAACGCGGCTGTCGTCAACGACCAGTACGGATTGAGAGGAGGGGCTGTCCATGTGGGTAGGGCTTGTGAGTTTTATTCCAACGAATGCAGCAGCCAGTGTACAACCGCCCAGAAGATTCACCACACTATTGTGGTCCTTCCATCATACGCAATCGGCAAACTCAGGTACCTGAACGCCGACCTCCTGGCCGACGTTCACCCACTCGAAACGCTTAGAAGCGGTAGCGCACGCCCAAGGTAGCGATGCCCACTTTGTCATCGCTGCCACCCGCATATTTCAGGTTATGTTCGTCGTATTCCAGCACCGCCGACCATTGTGGGTGGAAGGTAAATTCAGCCCCGATGCCGTAGGACCAGCCAAAGCCGTTCTCGGAGCCTGCGGTCACACCGGAACCCGCTGCGGACGACACGTCGGTGCGGCCATACGTGGTACCCAGTTTGCCCAACAGATTGAACGACTGGCCCAGCGGCACTCGGCCAATCAAACTCAGGTTGATGCCATTGGCCTTGGTGTTGCCACCGGCACGGGAGACCGTGCCGAAATCGGTATAGCCGACCTCAAAACCGAAATTGTTGTTCATGAAGCTACCGGCATTGATGCTGTAAGCCGTGTCACCTTGGTCGTGGTTAAAAACGCCGATGCCGTTGCCAAGCTTGTAATCAGACCGCCCGGCATTCAAGCCAACGTAGCTATTGCCGGGAGCACTCATCATCCAGCTAGAGTTGGAAGTGGATGTGCTGCTTTGTGCCTGGGCGCCAGCAACAGCAGTCAGTGAAGCAACAGCCACGCACAAACTCGTCAATAGATGGTGTGATTTTTTCATTGTGAATCCTTTGATTAGCTGAGAAATATCCCGGATGACCGGTTATCTCCATAACGCATGAAGATGCAGCAACTTTAAATAATCAGGCCGAATAAAGATGTAGGAGGGTTCTGACTGATCTTGTAGGACAAGCTAAGCATTGGCCCGACGCTAGCGGGCCCGATACCCCAGTTGTTGCGCCACAAAACCGTCAAACGCCGTCAGCAAAGGGGCAAACGGTTCGACACTGCCTTCGAGTTGCATCAGCGCGGCGCAGGTGGCCTCCAGTGTGGAAAGCTGATCGGGCCGGTGCGCCTTGCGGATCAGGTAATGGGAGGCGGGCATGTCGCGCAGCGCCAGACGCGGGAGCTGCTGCAGCAGCGGGTTGAGATACAGCATTTTGCGGCTCTTGCGCCAGGTGCCGTCGAGCACGATCAGGCGCAACTGCGAGAGGTCGCGCAACACGTCGGGCGCCAGCATTGGCGGTGCTGGCAGGCCCCGGGCCAGGTCATGCGGCGTGTCGGGATACAAGAGCACCGGATAGGGCTGGCGGCGCGCCACCGCGTGCACCTGAAGCGGCCCCGTCAGCAGGTCCTGCAATTGCGGCTCGGAAAATGCTTCCCCGGTCACCAGACGGCTGTGCGGCAGGCTCAGGCACAGCAGTCGCGCACTGCCTTTGGCGTTGGCCACTTCCAGCGGATGCTGCAACACCACCACTTCAACCCGGTGCGCCAGCGGCCTCACCCACTGGCAGATGCAGGCGCTTTGGGCGCGCAGGCAGGTCGGGCACGTAAGGCGCTTGGCAGGCAGGGCGGAAGACATGGGGTGATTTTAAGGAACCCCTGCTGAGCAGCCGCCAGCTCAGCCAACCTAAAACCGGTAGCTGATCTTCAAGACGATGAGATTGATCCCGTTGTTCGGTTTTTTCATGTCGCAGTTGGAAAAATGCTGCCGCTTGAGGCTGACATCGACCTTGTTGTTGAACACATAACCGATACCAACATGGTCACCGAATTGCAGCGTGCCTGTCAGGATGTGACCATTGTTGTCATAGGTGTCCGACAACAGATGAAGCCCGATGCCGGCTTCGGCATAGAGGCCGGTTTGGCTGTCGCTCTGCCAGCGAAAAACCGGCGTGATGCCGACACTGCTCAGCGTCTGGTGCTCATCCACCCGGCCCTGGTAGTTTTGCTCGCGCCATTGCGCCAGGTTCACATCCCAATAGCCGCCAAGATGGGTGCCATTGCTTTGCCACCATGTCTTGTCCCACCGCCACTGCGCACCGAAACGCAGGATTTGCGTTTCGTTGCCATCGGCCACCTCCAGGGAGACTGAATCAGGGGCATGGCTATGGGCGGGCAAGCCCAGGGCCATGAAGAAGACGAGAGCCATGAATCGTTGCAATTTTGGGTCACTGCGCATCCATGCCTCCCGTCCTGTGTCATGCCTGCTTGGATCCCTCGGCGGGTTCGTGATGCAAACCGCCGCCCGCCAGCAAGGCCGCATTGCCGCCCGCCGCCGTCGTATTCACCGTGATGGTCTGCTCGGCGCAAAAGCGGTACAAGTAATGCGGCCCGCCGGCTTTGGGGCCGGTGCCCGAGAGGCCTTCGCCGCCAAACGGCTGCACACCCACCACGGCGCCGATCTGGTTGCGGTTGATATAGACGTTCCCGATGTGTGCAGCGCGCGCCAGTGCCTGCGCCCGGGAGTCGATGCGGGTCTGGATGCCCAGCGTCAGGCCGTAACCCAGGGCGTTGATCTGCTCGATCACGGCCAGCGAATCGCCGCTCCAGCGCACGATGTGCAGCACCGGGCCGAAAATCTCCTGCTTCAAATCCGCGATGGACTGGACCTCGAAGATGTGCGGTGGAATCAGATTTGCTATGTTTTCAGTAGCTATATATGCAGACGGGACGGGGGCTAGCACCTGTTTTGCCTCATTTTCCAGACGAAAAACGTGTTTCTGGATGCCGTCGAACGCTTCAGCGTCGATGACCGGGCCGACATCGGTCGCCAAGTCGGCCGGGTCGCCCGTCACCAGTTCACTGGCGGCGCCACGCACCATCTCGATCACGGCGTCGGCAATCGTGTCGTGCACGCACAGCAAGCGCAATGCCGAGCAGCGCTGGCCGGCGCTTCGGAAGGCGGACTGCATCACGGCGTCCGCCACCTGCTCTGGCAAGGCGGAGCTGTCCACCAGCAAGGCGTTGATGCCGCCGGTCTCAGCGATCAGCGGCACGATCGGGCCGTCTTTGGCCGCCAGGGCGCGGTTGATGTGCCGGGCCACCGGGGTGGAGCCGGTGAACACCACGCCCGCCACGCCGGGTGCCGCCACCAGCGCCGCGCCCACGGTCTCGCCGGGGCCGTGCAGCAGTTGCAGCGCGCCTTCGGGAATGCCGGCCTCAATCAACAGCTTGACCGCTTCCAGCGCCACGCCGGGCGTTTGCTCGGCCGGCTTGGCCAGCACGGTGTTGCCCGTGACCAGCGCGGCAGCCACTTGCCCCATGAAGATGGCGAGCGGAAAGTTCCACGGGCTGATGCAGACCCAGGGGCCGCGACCGGTCAGACGCAACTCGTTCGATTCGCCGGTGATGCCTTCGGCATCCATCGCTTGCGGCAGGTGCAAAGGCGCCATGATGCGTTCGGCTTCATTGGCGTAGTAGCGCAAGAAATCCACCGCCTCGCGCACTTCACTGACTGCATCGCCCCAGGTCTTGAACGCTTCCTTGACCAGCAAGGCGCAGAACTTGGCGCGCTGGTTTTCGAGTTCATCGGCGGCCTGGCGCAAGATCGCAGCCCGCTCGGCCACCTCTGTTTTGCTCCACTTTTGATAGCTGCTTGCGCTGATGGACAGGGCGCTAGAGGCCAATTTGGCATTGAATTGAGGCACCTTGGGCACGGGCACGTCCTGGTACGCGGCCAGCAAAGACGCGCGCATCGACGGCACGGTCAGGTCCAACCCGGTGCTATTGGGACGCGACGCGCCAAAAATAGCCCGCGGCAAAGGCAAGGACGCCTGCGGCGTCAAGCGCAGCGGCGACAACAGCAAGATGTCCATGCCGACCGACTCGTCGGCGAGCTGGTGCACAAACGAGGAGTTGGCGCCGTTTTCCAGCAGGCGGCGCACCAGGTAGGCCAGCAAATCCTTGTGCGCGCCGACCGGGGCATAAACGCGGCAGGCCACCAGCGGGTTTTTCAGCACCTCGCGGTACACGCCTTCGCCCATGCCGTGCAGGCGCTGCAGTTCAAACGGCGCACCGGTGCGGGCGCTCATTTGCAAAATGGCGGCGATGGTGCCCGCGTTGTGGGTGGCGAACTGGGGGTAAATCACATCGCTGGCGTCCAGCAAGGCGCGGGCGCAGGCCAGGTAGGACACGTCGGTGTGGTGCTTATGCGTGAACACCGGGTAGGTGGGCAAGCCCAGCTCCTGCGCACGCTTGATCTCGGCGTCCCAGTACGCGCCCTTGACCAGGCGGCACATCAGGCGGATGCGCCGGCGCCGGGCCAGCGCCGCCACGTGCTCAATCAGTTCCAGCGCCCGCGTCTGGTAGGCCTGCAGCGCCAGGCCGAAGCCGGTCCACTGCGGGTATTGCTGCGCAATTTTGTCCATCAGGGCGTCCAGCACGTCCAGCGACAACTCCAGCCGGTCCACCTCTTCGGCGTCGATGGTGAGGTTGATGTTGGCTTGCGCCGCCTGGACGCACAGCGTCCAGACCCGCGGCACCAGCTCGGCCATGACGCGCGCCTGCTGCGCGTCCTCATAGCGCGGGTGCAAGGCGCTGAGTTTGATGGAAATACCATCATTTTGCTCGCAAGCCCCCGTCCCGCTTGCATGAGTAGCTATGGATTGAATAGCATTCTGGTAGCTGGCCAGGTACTTGGCGGCATCGGCTTCGGTGCGCGCCCCCTCGCCCAGCATGTCGTAGCTGTAGCGCAAGTTCCCGCTCTTGCGCTTGGCCGAGGCCGCCTCGTCCATGGCTTGCGCGATGGTCTGGCCCAGCACGAACTGGCGGCCCAGCAACTGCACGGCCCGCAGCGTGGCGGCAACCACGGTTTTGGCGCCCACCTTGGCCAGCAGGCCCCCGCTGCCTTCGTGCGGCAGGAACTTCTTGCTCATGGCAATCGCCGAGCTGGACAGGCGTGCCAGCGTGCTGTCGCCGGCCGCATCAAAGTCGGCGCGGCCGAGCTGGTCGGCGGTGAGCGCAATGGCGGTCTCGGCGTCGGGCACGCGCAACAGCGCTTCGGCCAGACGCATCAAGGCCAGGCCTTCGGCGCTGGAAATGGGGTATTCCTTGAGCAGGCTTTCCATCGCCCAGAACGGCGGCGGGTTGTCGCGCACGGCTTGCACCCAGGGCGTGGCCGAGGAGGCGGCAGCCGCCCAGTCCAGCGCTTCTTCCAGCACCCCCAGGCGCTGGGCAACGATCTCAGCTTCAGGGCGGTAGGGAAAGGGCAGGCGTTGAACAGCAGACATGAAATACTCCTCACAATGATGAATACGCTATGTTCATGCTTTTGCTAGTTGATTTTTATCTAAAATAATCGCTTTTTATAGAGAAATATCAAACCAAAGCATGTCCACTACCGCCAACGACCTGGACCGCATCGATCTCAAAATCCTGCACGCCCTGCAGCAGGATGGTCGCATCAGCAACCTCAAACTGGCCGAGATCGTCACCCTGTCGCCCACTGCCGTGCTGGCCCGGGTGCAGCGGCTGACGCGCGAGGGCTACATCCTGGGCTATGAAGCGCGGCTGAACCCGCTCAAACTGGACGCCGGCCTGATGGTGTTTGTGGAAGTGCTGCTGGACAAGACCACGCCCCAGGTGTTCGAGAAGTTCAAGGCCGCTGTGCAGGTGCGCCCTGAAATCATGGAGTGCCACATGGTGGCCGGCGGCTTTGACTACCTGCTGAAAACCCGCCTGAGCGACATGACGGCCTACCGCGAATTTGCCGGCACCGTGCTGTGGCAACTGCCCGGCGTGCGCGAAACCCGCACCTACGCGGTGATGGAAGAAGTCAAGAACACGACGAATCTGCCGCTGCGCTGACCTGGCGCATGAGCGTGCTTTTACCAAACAGGCTCTCGATCAGATCCACCGCCAGCTCGGCGGTCTGGTTGCGCACATCGAGCGCCGGATTCAGCTCCACCACATCCAGCGAGCCCAGGCGGCCGGTGTCGGCAATCATCTCCATGCACAACTGCGCCTCGCGGTAAGTCGGGCCGCCGCGCACGGTGGTGCCGACGCCGGGGGCAATGGCCGGGTCGAGAAAATCAACGTCCAGGCTGACGTGCAGATGGGTGTCGGCATCCACCCCCAGCAAAGCCTGCGCCATGGTGTGGCGCATGCCCATTTCGTCGATAAAGCGCATGTCGAACACCTCGATGCCCATCTCGTGCACCAGCCGTTTCTCGCCCGCATCGACACTGCGGATGCCGATCTGGCGCAGCTCCCCGGGCTGCAGCGCGGGCACATGGCCGCCGATGTCCACCAGCGCCTGCGGGCCATGGCCGCACAGGCAGGCCACCGGCATGCCGTGGATGTTGCCGCTGGGGGTCAGGGTGGCGGTGTTGAAATCCGCATGGGCGTCAAACCACAGCACGCGCAGTTGCCGCCCCTGCTCGCGGCAGCGGCGCGCCACCGCGCTGATCGACCCGATGGCCAGGCAGTGGTCGCCGCCCAGCATGAGGGGCAAGCGCCCGGCCAGCAGTTCGGCATACAGGGCGTCGTGCAGCAAACGGTTCCACTGCGCGACCTCGGCCAGGTGGCGAAAGCCATCAACCGCCGCCTGGTCCGGGTTGGCCGGGCCGCTGAGGTTGCCCCCGTCTTTCACGTCCAGCCCCAGCCGGGTCAGGGCCTGGGCCAGGCCCGCCACGCGCAAGGCCTCGGGCCCCATGCGGGCGCCCGGCACGCCGGCCCCGATATCGGTCGGAACACCGATCAGGCTGACGGCGCCAGGGACTTGAGAAAGGAAATGAGCCATGCGCCAGCCACCTGTCAAAGAGTTCGGTATCTGCCTAGTATGGTCATGAAACCGGTTCGAGAACTGATTTTTTTGCCAGGCTCTTGCGCTGGTGTACGTGCAAGACGGACTCCACCACCAAACGCCCCCGCCTCAACCCTTGTTCTTTGGCGCGGCTGTGGTGACAATGCATTTCCACTTTTACGCGGAGCTTTCCATGAACAAATTACATCGTGCCCTGCTCGCTGTCGCCCTGATCAGCGGCGCTTTCGGCGTTACGGCGCAGACCCTGAAACCCGGACTCTGGGAAATCAACAGCACCATGAGCAGTGGCTCGGGCGAACTGGGCAAAGCCATGGCGCAAGCGCAAAAAGAGCTGGCCAACATGCCGCCGGAGCAGCGCAAGATGATGGAAAGCATGATGGCAAAAAAAGGTGTTGGCATGGGCAGCGATGGCGCCATGGTGGCCAATATCTGCATGACCCAGGAGATGGTGGAGCGCAATGAAGTGACCACGCAACAGGGCGACTGCAAGCACACGACCTTGCCGCGCACGGGCAACACCATGAAGTTTTCGTTTGTCTGCACCCAACCTCCGTCCAACGGCGAAGGGCAGGTCACCTTCGTGAGCCCCGAGGCTTACACCCTGAAGATGGCCCTCAACACCACGGCCTCGGGCAAACCGGAAAAGATGAACATGGACGCCTCGGGCAAATTCCTGGCCAGCGCCTGCGGCAACGTCAAACCGCTGGCGGGCGCCCGCCAAAAATAGCGCTGCCGACGCGCACCATCGTGCTGCCCGAATGGATCGCCGCCTCCATGTCGGCGCTCATGCCCATCGACAAGGTATCGAGCGCCAGTCCAGCTGCATTTAAGGCATCAAACAGGGCTCTAGCCCTTGTGAACAGGGCGCAAGCAGCTACAAAATCAGGAGCAGGCTCGGGGATGCTCATAAGTCCGCGCAAGCGCAAGTTAGGCAAGGCCGCCACCTGCTGCGCCAGCGCCAGCGCATCCTCGGGCCGCACGCCCGACTTGGTTTCGCCGCCATCCACGTTGACCTGAATGCAGACTTGCAGCGGCGCCAGCCCCGCCGGGCGCTGCTCGCTCAGGCGCTGCGCCACCTTGAGCCGGTCCACCGTGTGCACCCAGTCAAAGTGCTCGGCCACCAGCCGTGTCTTGTTGCTCTGGATCGGTCCGATGCAATGCCATTGCAAGGGCAGATGGCGCAGCTGGGTGATCTTCTGCACCGCTTCCTGGATGTAGTTTTCGCCAAACGCGGTTTGTCCGCACGCATAGGCTTCTTCCACCGCGTCCGGGCCAAAAGTCTTGGAAACCGCCAGCAAGGCAACGTCGGCGGGACCGCGCCCAGCGGCCTGGCACGCCGCCGCCATGCGGGCGCGAACTGTTTGAATATTGATGTCAATCATGGTCATAATGAGTCCAAGCGTAACAAACCATCGAGAATCCCTTGGACATTACCCAACTACTGGCTTTCAGCGTCAAGAACAAAGCATCTGACTTGCATCTGTCGGCAGGTTTGCCACCCATGATTCGTGTCCACGGCGATGTGCGCCGCATCAACGTGGAGGCGCTGGACCACAAGATGGTGCACTCCATGGTGTACGACATCATGAACGATACGCAGCGCAAGATTTATGAAGAGTTTCTGGAGATCGACTTTTCCTTCGAGATTGAAGGGCTGGCGCGCTTCCGGGTCAACGCCTTCAACCAGCAGCGCGGCGCCGGCGCCGTGTTCCGGACCATTCCGAGCAAAATCCTGACGCTGGAGCAGCTCGGTGCGCCCAAGATTTTCTCCGATCTGGCCTTGAAGCCGCGCGGCATGGTGCTAGTCACCGGCCCCACGGGCTCGGGCAAGTCCACCACGCTGGCAGGCATGGTCAACTTCCTGAATGAGACCGAGTTTGGTCACATCCTCACGGTGGAAGACCCGATCGAGTTTGTGCACGAGTCCAAGAAATGCCTGGTCAACCAGCGCGAAGTCGGCCCGCACACGCAAAGCTTTGCCGCCGCCCTGCGCTCGGCGCTGCGGGAAGATCCGGACGCGATTCTGGTCGGCGAAATGCGCGACCTGGAAACCATTCGCCTGGCCATGACGGCAGCGGAAACCGGCCATCTGGTGTTCGGCACGCTGCACACCTCCAGCGCCGCCAAGACCATCGACCGGATCA
>JAZKHK010000177.1:0-17500 GCA_040385425.1 Pseudomonadota bacterium
TGCCCGAGGTGCGCGCCTTGTAGCCGCTCACCCCGCTCTTGTCGTCCTGGTCGGCGGCACTGCCAAAGGGCTTGACCCAGGCCTGCTTGTTGCCCAGGAATTCATCGCCCGAGGAGCGCCCGTGCTGGCCTTCCTGGCGTGCCTGCACGATGCGGTTGACGCTGTGCAGGGAGCCGCTCACCGCCACGGCCTGCCCGCCCGGCAGCAGCGGCAGGGTTTGCGAGACCGCATTGGAGACTTGCTGCTGGGTCGTCAATTGGCCTAGCGTTGTCACAATAGCATCCATCCCGGCGTTGCCGGTCGAGCCAGCGGCGATCAGACTATCCAACACGCCCGCAGCACCCGCTGCAGGGTTGTTGCTCTGACTGGTGATCGCTTCGGTGACGGTCATCCCCTTGATGATCTGAAAGTCGATGTGACTGCCATTGACCACGCTGATGAAGTTGAACAGGCTGCTGTTATCGGCTACGCTGGCAAAGTTGCCGGACAAAGTGCCTGCTGTAACCACGCCCTGCAGAGTCTGCCCAACTGCCAGGGTGTTGGCCGTCTTGACGTCAACAAAAGCCTTGCCTGCGATGGTTGCGTTACCGCCCACAGTCAGTTGACTGTAGCCAGCCGGGTCCGCACTTAGCGCGGCAATTTTGAGCACCCCAGTTTCGGTTTGATCGTAATTCCCGCCAATGAACCCAGTGGCCGGCCCAGCGTTTAGAGTCAACGGCAAATCAAGGGTGCCGGCATTGTTGACCGTAATGCCGCTGCCTGTCATCAGGCTCCCCGACAGTACGCCCGTCGCCAGGTTGTTGACCAGCCCATCAGATCCGCTGGAAAGCAGCAAGGAATAAGCTACACCGCCGTTGAGCACCGTCCCGCTGATGGTGCCGGCATTGTTGAGTGTGCCGTTGAACGTATTGGCACTGATGCCTGCCGCATACCCACCTGAAGCATTCATCGTTGCCGTGATGGAGCCGTTCACGTTATTGGTAATGCTCGCTTCTGGCGCAACGGCATCGGTAACGAAATAGGCAATTGCATAGCCGCTGCCGCTGCCGGTAGCGGTAGCGCTGATCGCGCCGTTGTTGACCATCGTGCCCAGCATCTGCCGTGTGGTAAAAATATTACCCACGCCCACGCCAAGTGCAAACGCACTACCGGCGTTGTTGGTCGAGGTACCCGAGATGAGGTGGTTGTTGGTCAGCGTGCCGATCAAATTACCGCTGATCCGGACACCCACATTGACATCAGAAGGTGCGCTACTGCCATTGCCGGTGGAGCTGATCGTGCCGTTGTTGGTCAGACTGCCTTGTGAATTTTCGGAATTCCCCAAGTTGCCGCTGTAATAGACCGCCGCGGTATTTGTGCTCACCTCAATCTTGACGCCGGTATTGATGGTGGCGTCGATTGACGAACTATCTGAGGGCAGCTGACACTGCTGGGTCATACTCGTGTCCACCACAGGCAGTGAGCCAGCATTAACGCCACAGTAACCAACTGCCAGTGCTGGCGAAACCAAAAACCCATTGGCGCAGGCCATGGCGATGGCGGCATTCATGGCTTTGGGCTTCCAGATTAGGCGGGCATTTTTCATATGAAGCTGCATTTTTATTGATAAAAATCAACATTATGCGTTCACTTTCAGGTTAAAGCGAGTTGTCAATTCGCAGTCAAACCCAAGCCTCTATTCAAGTCCAATCTTTGTCTTGACCCGACATCTAGCCGCGTTCGTACCAGCCCTTGGAATTGTTGACGACTTGCACCACCAGCAGCATCACCGGCACCTCGATCAGCACACCGACCACCGTCGCCAAAGCCGCGCCCGAGTTGAAGCCAAACAGGCTGATGGCTGCGGCCACCGCCAGCTCGAAGAAGTTGGAGGCGCCGATCAAGGCCGAGGGGCAGGCAATGTTGTGCTTCTCGCCCACCGCGCGGTTGAGCCAGTAGGCCAGCGCCGAGTTGAAGAACACCTGGATCAGGATCGGCACCGCCAGCAAGGCAATCACCAGCGGTTGCTTCAGGATCGCCTCGCCCTGGAAGGCAAACAACAGCACCAGCGTGGCCAGCAAGGCGCTGATGGACCAGGGGCCAATTTTCAGCATCGCGGCATCAAAGGCAGCCGGCCCCTTGGCCAGCAAGAACTTGCGCCAGGCCTGCGCCAGCAACACC
Source organism: Pseudomonadota bacterium (assembly GCA_040385425.1). GTDB lineage: Bacteria > Pseudomonadota > Gammaproteobacteria > Burkholderiales > Burkholderiaceae_C > Rhodoferax. The sequence goes on from JAZKHK010000177.1 coordinate 2,161, forward strand.
GGAATCACGATGTACAGCACCACCGAGATCAGCAGCGTGGCCCAGGGCACTGTGATGGCCGAGATGCCCAGCAAAAACGCCACCAGCGGAGCGAAAGCGATCACCATGATGCTGTCGTTCAGCGCCACCTGCGACAGGGTGAACAGCGGGTCGCCGCCGGTGAGCCGGCTCCAGACAAACACCATCGCCGTGCAGGGCGCCGCCGCCAACAAGATCAGGCCGGCAATGTAGCTGTCGAGCTGGTCCGGCGGCAGCAGCGGCGCAAACCAGTGACGGATGAACAACCAGCCGAGAAAGGCCATGCTGAACGGTTTGACCAGCCAGTTGACGAACAGCGTCACGCCAATACCTTTGACGTGCTGGCGCACCTCGTGCAGCGCGCCAAAGTCCACCTTGACCAACATCGGAATGATCATGACCCAGATCAGCACGCCCACCGGCAGGTTGACGTTGGCAACTTCCAGGCGGCCAATCGCCTGAAACACATCAGGTAGCCCTTGACCGAGTGCGATGCCGACCACGATGCACAGGAACACCCAGATGGAGAGAAAACGCTCAAACACGCTCATGGGCGTGCCAGCCGCCTGCTTGGCGGTCACTTCACATTGAACGCTCACACCCTACTCCCTGGCCAGATCACGGGCTGTGTTTTGCAGCAGGGTTTTTTCCAGCTTGGCGGGTGGCAGGCTGACCAGCAAGGCCAGCCGCCGCTTGAGGGCATGCAGGGTCTGGCGAAAGGCTTCGAGTTTTTGGGCATCCGTGCCCTCGCCTGCGGAAGGGTCGGGGTAGCCCCAGTGCGCAGTGGCGGGCTGGCCGGGCCAATAAGGGCAGACTTCGCCGGCTGCGTTGTCGCAGACGGTGATCACCAAATCCATGTGCGGCGCTTGCGGGGTGCCAAACTCATCCCAGGTTTTGCTGCGCAGGCCGTCGATGGAAATACCGGCACTTTGCAGCACTTGCAAACCCAGGGGGTTGGGTTGCTGGTTGTCACGCGGGCTGCTGCCCGCCGAATACGCCTTGAAACGCCCCTGGCCGATGTCGTTGAGTATGGCTTCGGCAAGGATGCTGCGGGCCGAGTTGTGGGTACACAAGAACAGGACGTTGAATACTTTGTCAGACATATCAGATTTCCGTAGTTGCAAAAGCCTTGGCTGGCGAGCTATGGGAGAGTTCCAGCAGGCGCACCACGCCAATCGGTTCGTCTCGCAACAAGGGCACCAGCGCATAGCGTTTGGCGTGCCGGGTGGCGACGGCGTCGATCTCGCGCAGTTCGTTGTGGGCGCGCTGCTGCAATAGCGGTGACGTGACCGGCAAGGTGCGGGAGGTGGCCGCCACGCTGTTGTTGATGACCCAGGCCCAGGGTTCTATTCCCGCGCGCAGCAGGTCGGCCTGCAGGTTGGCGGCTTCCAGCACCGGCGTGGCTTCTGCCAGCGTCACGATCAGCACCTTGGTTTGTTTGGGGTCTTGCAACTGCATCATCGGCGTGGTGAAGTGCATTTGGCTACCTTCCATCTGACGCGCAATGTCGCGGTGGTAGGCGCCGGTGGCGTCCAGCAGCAGCAAGGTGTGGCCGGTGGGCGCCGTGTCCATCACCACAAATTTTTGCCCGGCTTCGCGGATCACGCGCGAGAAGGCCTGAAACACGGCAATCTCTTCGGTGCAGGGCGAGCGCAGGTCTTCTTCCAGTAAGGCACGGCCCGGCGCGTCCAGCTTGGCGCCTTTGGTGGCCAGCACCTGCGCCCGGTAGCGCTCGGTGACTTCATGCGGGTCGATGCGGCTCACCGTCAGATGGTCCAGCGTGCCATGCAGCGTCTCGGTCAAATGCGCGGCCGGGTCCGAGGTGGTCAGGTGAACCGGGAGTCCGCGATGCGCCAACTCGACCGCGACCGCAGCGGCCAGCGTGGTTTTTCCCACACCGCCCTTGCCCATCAGCATGACCAGACCATGGCCGTCGGCGGCGATCTCGTCCACCAGTTGCGACAGGCTTGGCGCGTCGAAGGAGATGGCTTCAGGCCGGGCCGCCGCTTGAAGCGGCGCCGTGCTGACCAGCAACTGGCGCAAGGCGGGCAAGCCCACCAGGTCAAAGGCCTTGAGCGCAATCTGGTCGGTGGGCAAGGCCAGCAGCGCGGCCGGCAGAGCCGCCAGCGCCGCCTGCTCTCGTGAACAGATAGCAGCAGCCAGCGGATCTTGCGCCGCCTCGATTGCTGGAAACACGCCATTGATGACCAGAAACTGTTTGGTCAGCCCAATGGCCGCCAGTTCGTCATGCGTGCGGGCTGCTTCGCGCAAAGTTGCTTGTTGGGCGCGAGCCACCAGCACCAGACGGGTTCGCGCCGGGTTGGCCAGCGCATCCACCGCCGCTTTGTATTGGGTACGTTGTTTTTCCAGCCCGGCCAACGGCCCCAGGCACGACGCATCGCCCTTGCCTTCTTCCAGAAACCCGCTCCAGGCGCCCGGCAGTTGCAACAGGCGAATCGTGTGGCCGGTGGGCGCGGTGTCGAAAATGATGTGGTCGAAATCGTGTGTCAACGCGGAGTCGATCAGCAAGGCGGTGAACTCGTCAAAAGCAGCAATCTCGGTGGTGCAGGCGCCCGAGAGTTGTTCCTCAATGCCCTTGACCACGCTGTCGGGCAGCACGCCGCGCACCGGGCCGACGATGCGGTCGCGGTAGGCTTGGGCGGCGGCTTGCGGGTCGATCTCCAGCGCGCTCAGGTTCGCCACTTGGGGAATGGCGGTGATGTGGTTGCCGATGCCGATGCCAAAGACCTGCCCCACGTTCGATGCCGGGTCGGTGCTGACCAGCAGCACGCGCTGCTTGGCCGCCGCCAGCGTGATCGCCGTGGCGCAAGCAATCGAGGTCTTGCCGACGCCGCCTTTGCCGGTGAAAAACAAAAAACGCGGGGGTTGAGCGAGGAACTTCATGGGGTGATCTCTGGTAAGGCTGAGGAACACTTCATTCAGGCGTTAGCCGCAGCCTGTTGGCGCGATAGACGGACTAACTTCAGCAGCAGCGCCCGCCGGAGCAGCAACCACTTGCAGCAGCCGGTGCAGCAACCGCGGCAGGAGCCATGGCAGCCCAGCGGGTCAGCTCGTCGCGCGTCGGGTAACGCCCGGCCAAAGCTACTTCACCGTCCACCAGTGTCAAAGGCAAGGCGCCCTCGCCCGAGCGCTCCAGCATGCTTTTGACAATCGCGTTCCCGGCAAACACCATCGGCTGCTGGGCCAGGTTGAAGCGCTCGATCTGCGCGCCGTTTTGCTTGGCCCAGTCCACATCAGCGGCAAAGCTGACCAGCGCCTGGTCCACGTCCACACCGCAAACGCCACTGCTGCAGCACAGGGCGGGATCAAAAATCTGGATGTTTTTCATGATGAGCTTTCTATCAAAGGTTGAAGTAACGGTGATGACAAGTGCGCTCTACGGACAAGCGATGGGCGTACACAACTCGCTGCACTGCTCAGGATGCCCCGCACAGCATTCTTCGGTCAAATAGGCAATCAGCTCTTGCATGAGCGCAAGGTTGGCGCGGTAGCGCTGAAAACGCCCTTCCTGCACCACCGACACCAGCCGGGCCTGGGCCAAAGCCTTCAGATGAAACGACAGGTTGGTCGGCGGCAGCTCCAGCGCAGTGGCTATCTCTCCCGCCACCATGCCTTGCGGCCCGACCCGGACCAGCAGCCGGTAAATGTCCAGACGGACGCCTGAAGCAAGCGATTCAAAAACGGTGGTAGCGGCTAATTTATCCATACTTCAATAATACAACTTTTGTTGAAATATTGAAGTAAAAGAGGAATTTATAAGAAAATAAGCCTCTAGCCCCCGTCCGCAGTGCGCAGGCAGCTATTAATTAAATAGCAAATTGATTCTTTACGGCGTATCCAGCCGACCGCAGGCCGGGCACAGGCAGGCCTTGCCGCGGGCGTGTTCGGGGATGCGCGACAACAGTTCGGCCTCAAATTTGGCCTGGGTACACCAACACGGCGGCTGCATGACACCGGTAGCGCGCTCCACCTCCATGGCGCATTCATTGGGCTGATCGCACAGCGGGCACAGACTGGGATCAATCGGCAGGGCAACTTGCATGGTCAGACTCCTTTCCCTGGGAGAAACAGTTTATTCAAGTATGACGCCTTCACGGTTGGCGTGCTCGGCGGCCCAAGCCCAAGCCCAGGCTTCGTCTGCCAATGCCGCCACGCGCTCGGCGCCACCGAACTGCCCAACCAGCGCGCTGTTGCCGTCAAGGCTTTTGGTTTCCACCTGCAAGGCCAGTTGCAAATAAACAGACCAGGGCCCCGTTTGCTCCAGCAAAGCCTGGCGCGCGGGCGTGGGCAGGTTCAGGGTGCTGACGACTTCCACCAGGCTCATCTTCAGCAAGGGGCCCAGCATGGAAGCCAGCCCCAGCGTGAACAACTGGCCGGGCGATGTTTCATGGGTCTCGATCGCCAGCAGCTCGAACAGCCGGGCACGCCACAGCGTAATTTCCTGCAAGGCCGACGTCACTTTGCGGCGGCCGGAAAACTGGATCAGCAACAAGGACAGCCAGCGGTACAGCTCGTTATGCCCCAACAGCAGCACCGCCTGGTCAATGCTGGCCTGCGCATTGAGTTGGGCAAAACTCGCGCTGTTGATGCGGCACAGCAAACGGTAAGACAAGCCGATATCGCGCTTGATGTCGCTCACGATCACAGACGTGTCCGCCCCGCTCGCCAACTCGTTCAGGAGCTGGCCCACCCGGTAAAACTCGGGGGGCGCCCGCAGCAGTTCCAGGGGCTCGGTGGCCGGTTCAGGGGGCGCCAGGGCGCCGCACGCATAGCTGATGCCGCTGTACAAAGCCTGCTCCAGGTCTTCGACACAGGCAATGTCGGTGACGAAGACCGGCAGTTTCTTCAACTCCGGCGGCCAAGTCCTCATGCTCCCCAGCACGACGTCCATCAAGGCCGGGCCCTGGTGCAACAGTAAAAAGTCTGGCGGCACACCGAAAACAGCCGCCTCATCCCATCCGACTTTGGCACCTGCCGCGCGCAAGGCCTGCACGGTTTCCCGCAAGGTCTGCCACTGCGCCAGCGTCAGGTTCATGCCGGCCGACTGCTCAATGCCAACCCAGGCGCCCTCCACGTCTGCCAGTTGGGCGACATGCACCAGCCATTCGGCCGGCACCCGCGCAAAACCGATGCGCCCGGTTTTCACCATCAAATGCGCGGACGTCAGCAACGCCAAGACATAGGCGGCCTGCACTTGGTGGTCATCGTCTTGCTGGAGTCTCTTTTGCATCTCGTGATCGATGCGGAATTCAAACCCCGCGATGGCACCGTCGGTCGCGATCAACGGCCGACGTGCGCCAACCGCCATCAAGGCGGAGACGGCGGCGGCCACTTTGGGAGGTTCTGGCAACGAAACCGGTGCGGGTGCGGACCCCAGGGTTGCAGCAGCCGGATGGGGGCCAGCGCTGGTCTCGGTAGCGCGTGCGGTTTTGGTTCGGTGGGGCCGGCGACCCAGGATCGCTTGCAACAAGCGCTGAAGAAAAAAGCTCATCCTTTATGGATAAGCGCGGTACACGGAAGACGCACCGTTGCGCTGCACCAGCATCACCGCATAGGCGTCTTTGCGACCTTCATAGGCGGGGCCATCCATGCCAGGTGAGCCGACCGGCATGCCGGGCACCGCCAAGCCAACGGCAGCCGGTCGCTCCGACAGCAGCCGGCGGATGTCGCGGGCCGGTACATGGCCCTCCAGCACATAGCCTTGCACCAGCGCGGTGTGGCAAGAGCCCAGTTTTTCAGGCATGCCGAGCTTGCTACGCTGGGCGGATTTGGCCGCTTCACTGACTTCGTGAACGTTGACCTGGAAGCCATTGGTCTCCATGTGCGCGACCCAATCTTTACAGCAGCCACAGGTGGGCGATTTCCAGACCTCGACCACGGTGCGAGGGGGCGTGGCCGCCAAGCCCGCCAAAGGAGCCAACAAAGTCGCTGCCAGCAGGTGCCGTCGATTCAGTCCAAAGCTTTTATTCATGATGTTCTGACCTTCATAAAAATGAGTTGTATGCCATGTGCCGGGCCATGAGGACGCTCATCATGAACCGCATTAAGACGATGTTAACGTCAGACTGACGGCACTTGATGTTGTCTAAATCAACTTGATGCCTGACCTACCCATGAACCGTGACCCTGATACCGCAACCGGCCTGACCCCGAGCAAGCTTGAGCGCTACCAATCCCTGCTCAAGCCGCTGCTGATCGGGTGTGCGGCGGCCGTGCTGGCTTATGTGTTTGCCAAGCTGGGCAGCGAGATCGGTGAAGGAGAGACGCATTTTTTCGACATGCAAGTGCTGGAGCTGGCCCGCTCGCTACGGGCGGGGCATCCCTGGCTGGCAAGTGTCATGCGTGATTTGAGCGGGCTGGGCAGCACCGCGGTTCTGACGCTGTTCACCGTAGCCACCGTCGGCTACCTGGCACTGGTCTCAGCCAGGGCCACCGCCGTGCTGGTGCTGGCCTCGGTGATGTCGGGGTCGGTGCTCGTCAGTGTGTTCAAAGCAGCTTTTGGCCGCGTGCGGCCCGACATCGGCTACGCTGAATTCATGGTCCCGAGCCTGAGCTTCCCGAGCGGCCACGCCAGCATGTCGGCCATCGTGTTTTTGACGCTGGGCGTTTTGATTGCCGTCACGCGCCGCCGTCTGGCAGAGCGGGCCTACATCTTGATGACCGCCAGTTTGTTGACGGCACTGGTGGGCTTGAGCCGCGTCGCACTCGGCGTGCACTGGGCCACCGATGTACTTGGCGGCTGGGCTTTTGGCGCCGCGTGGGCGATTGCCTGGCTGCTGCTGGCCCGCCAACTGGCACGCCGGGCCTGACGGCTGTGCTCGGCCTCGGCCTCCTCAATGCGTTGTTGCGTTGCCAGCGTCGGTCATGCCCCACGCATAGGATTCCATCGACAACACACTGTGGGTGATGCCGCCCGCGATAACCTGGGCGGCTTCCCCGTCGGCACGGGCTCCCAAAGCGACCAGCAAAGGCAAAAAATGCTCGTCCGTGGGATGTGCCCGCTGGGCATGCGGCGCCAAGTTTCGATAGTCCACCAGCCGTTCGATATCGTGGCTGGTGACCGCCTGGCGAACCCAGTGTGTGAATTCGACCGCATAGGCCGCCACATTGGCGCCCGACTGCCGGAACTCATACAGGTTGTGCGTCATGCCGCCGGAGTTCACGATCATGACGCCTTGCTCACGCAGCGGCGCCAGCGCCTGGCCGAGCTGATACGCACTGGCGGCATTCAGGTCGTAAGGTATCGACACCTGAAAGACCGGCAGCGTCGCCTCCGGCAACAAGTGGCGCAGCGGCACCCAGGCGCCGTGGTCCAGACCGCGCCGCTCGTCAAAACTGACGCTCAACCCGGCCTTGTCCAGCAGACGAGCGGCTTCAGCGGCAAACTGGGGGTGACCCGGCGCCGGGTAGTGAAGGTCATACAACGCAGAGGGAAAGCCGCCAAAGTCATGCACGGTCTCGGGCGCTGCGGTGCTCATCACTTTCACATCGCGGGTCTGCCAGTGGGGAGAGACCACCAGCACCGCTTTCACGCCCGTCAATTGCCGGCCAAGCGCAGTCAGCTTGGCACCCAGCACGCCGGGTTCCAGGGCAAAGGTGGGCGCGCCGTGGGAGATGAAAAAAACCGGCGCTTTGGGTGAATTCGAGTTCATGGTGATCTCCAGAGGGATGTTTAACGTATCAGGCCTTGCGGATCCAGGTCGGTGCAATGGCGGTGCCCATACCGGCGCCGTAGCCCAGGTAAATGTTCAAGCCCGCTACGGGTTCCAGATAACGCGCGTTCTTCAAACCACCGGCGTCAATCGTCGCAAAGCCCATGCTCTGCGCCAGCGCCACCGCCGTCTGCTTGGCCCGATCGCTGTCGCTGGCCACCAGCACCGTCGCGGTTTGCCCGTTGCCCAAATCAGCGCCCTCGCCCAGCACCTGGGCAAACAAGGTGTTGAACGCCTTGACGACTTGCGCTGCGGGCACGGCCTTGGCGATCTCTTCGGCAGCCGAGGTGCTGTGGCCCAGCGTCAAGCCCATGTAGTCAGCCGTCAGCGGGTTGGTGATGTCGATCACGACTTTGCCGCTCAGGTTGCCAACCGATTGCAACGCTGTTACCGCATCGGCATAACCCGTGGCCAGCACGACGACATCAACCGCAGCGGCGGCGTTGGCTGAGGCGACCGCCGTGGCACCGGGGTTGGCCGCTGCCACAGCCTGGGCCTTGTCCAGATTGCGAGCGGTCACGCTGACCTGGTGACCGGCGCGGGTGAGTTGTTTGACAAACGCTGAACCCATGTTGCCAGCGCCGAGTACGAGTACGTTCATGATGTTTCCTTCGATTGAAATAAGCCGTTTTGTTGAACCGGGATGCATATTCGTCATGCATGGGTTGAACTGTATAAGCTATTTATTCCGAGATAAACACCATTAAATTAGATTAATTGTCTCAATAAAAAACACAATTAATCTAATTTGCGAGCGCAGAAACGTTGACGCCCCCGCACCTGGGTCACAGGTGCGGGGGCGTCAAGCGTTAAGCGTCAAAAGCTCAGAGGCGTTCGAAAATCACCGCAATGCCTTGGCCGCCACCGATACACATGGTGGCCAGTGCGTACTTGCCGCCAGTGCGTTGCAACTCGTACACCGCTTTGGTCGCGATGAACGCGCCGGAGCAGCCGACCGGGTGACCCAGGGCAATCGCGCCGCCGTTCGGGTTGGTCTTGGCCGGGTCCAGACCCAGGCCTTTGTTCACGGCAATCGCCTGCGCTGCAAATGCTTCGTTGGCTTCGATCACGTCGATCTGGTCGAGCGTCAGACCGGCCTTCTTGAGCGCCAGCTTGGTCGCGGGGATCGGGCCTTCACCCATGATCTCATTGGGCACGCCGGAAATCGCGTAGGACACGATGCGGGCAATCGGCTTCTGACCGGCCTTGGCCGCTGCATCGGCAGCCGCCAGCACAAAGAAGGCCGCACCGTCGTTGATGCCCGAAGCGTTGCCAGCGGTGACCGTGCCGTCTTTCTTGAAAGCCGGCTTCATCTTGGCCAGCGATTCCATCGTGGTGTTGGCCTTGCCATGCTCGTCAGTGTCGAACACCACTTCGCCCTTGCGGGTTTGCTGCACGATCGGCACGATCTGCGACTTGAAGCGGCCTTCGGCGATGGCGACAGCAGCGCGACGTTGCGATTCAACCGCAAAAGCGTCCTGCTCTTCGCGCGAGATATTCCATTTGGTGGCCAGGTTTTCAGCCGTGATGCCCATATGGCCGACGCCAAACGGGTCGGTCAGCACCGCCACCATCATGTCGATGGCCTTGGTATCGCCCATGCGGGCGCCCGAGCGCAATGTCGGCATCATGTAAGAGCCGCGCGACATGACTTCAACACCACCACCGATGCCGTAGTCAAAATCACCGAGCATGATGTTTTGCGCGGCGGTCACGATGCCTTGCAGGCCGGACGAACACAGGCGACTGACCTGCATGGCGATGGAGTCCATCGGCAAACCGGCCTGGATGGAAGCGACGCGCGACACGTAGGCGTAACGTGAGTCGGTGGGGATGCAAGTGCCGACAACCGCGTTGCCGATCAACTGGGGGTCCACGCTGGAGCGGGCAATGGCTTCCTTCATCACGATACCTGCAAGTTCCGCCGGCTCCATGCTGGAAAGGGAACCACCGAATGCGCCAATGGCGGAACGGGCTGCGCTTAAAACGACAACATCTTTGCTCACAGGAAACTCCTTAAATATTTTGACAACCGATCAAATGAGGCTAAAGCGCCCCACATCAATGATCGTAGCAGCACCTATCAGACAAGAACCTGACTTTGACGCAAGGCAATCCTTCATCAGGAAAATAAAAAATGGTGTCTGAAAGTCCAGTTTTCAGGCGTATTTAAGTGCCAAATTGACCTCTAGCCCCTGTATATCATGCGTGAGTAGCTATCAATTAAATAGCAAATAATCAAACTGCAGCAGCTACTGATTCCCTTGGAAGCCGATCTGCGCGCTGAGCTGGAGCGGGACCGCGCTTTGCGGGAAAGCGCCTGTGCTGCCTTGGATGAGTGGCTGGGGCAATCCGCAATGCTTGATCGATGGAATAACTACACAGAAACTTCAATAGGCACGACTATTAGCCGAGCGCTTCTGAAGATATTTTGAAGTTTTCTGTTAATCGTGATCGGCTGGTTTGCAGCGTTTGCGGGTATTGGTAACCGTAAGCTTTATGGCGGCCAAATTACATGATTTTGGATGCGGACCTACTGTCATTCTGAAAAAACCGCTTTGTGCCCAAAGCGGACGATGGTATACGTGCAAAGATTTTCAACTCAACGTCAAGCAATGAATGAGGATATTGGCAGGTTATTGTTTTACAACTACCACCGATTGTATTTCACGTTTTGGTACATAGCCCCTTGCAATTTGAGAAACGCTGGAGCCGAATGCCGCATAATGGAGTGATTAAGCGGTATGTCAAGTAAGGGCAGGTTGAAACTTGATGAACTACTTAACGATTGATGCGTGATTTATCTAGATAAAACAAAAATATTTTAATAGGGAAAAAATGTTTGATGCTCCTCGAAAAGAACTCCTTACACAAGGTACTATTTTTTCTTGCGGATATGCAGAAAATTATGATGGCGTAAATGTGTATGGACTAATAATTACAGCCAGATGTGATGCCGCTCAAAAAAAAGTGCCCATATTTAGCTTCATTCCAGTAGTGCCACTGACCGAATGGCTTTTCAAAGATGGTGGTGAAATTGCTATTCGCAGATGCATTGGCGACCACGAAAACAGTATAGGAGAAGTGTTTGATTCACTCAATATTTCACGAACTGTACTTCGAACCACGAAATATTCGGATATACGCAAGAAGCTTCTGCTTCCAATGATTGACTCTAGAAAAATAAGTCAAGCTAAATTGGATAAAATTGACAAACACCCTGAGATAATTAAGATGTGCACGTCTGCTTTGGATTCCAGAAAGAAAGCTGTGACGAAAGCTGCATTAGTTCTCGCCAAAAAACAAGTTGATGGCGTGCTAAAGGAATTAGCAGGAAATAAACTAACCGGCTACTACTTACTTCGAAATATGCCTACTGAAGGTGAAAATCCTCTTGATTCGGTAGCCTTGTTAAGAGAAATCCACCATATACCAAGTCAACTAAGTGAGAGAATTTTATCTGGCATCGATAAAATAGATTGGCTTGGCAATCCAATAGACAAAGCCCGCTGTCCAATTTTCATTTCAGATAATGATTATTGTGTTTCAGTAGCGAAATTGCGCTCCCCTTGGATTGAACACTTGATGCAAAGTTGGTCACTTTTATTTACCAGAATTGGTGTCGATGATGTCGATTCATCACTTCTGAAAAACTCACTTATTGAAATTGGATTGGAGTCGGCATGAAATATCTTGTCATTGATAAATCATCGCTTGAAGAGGTAATTAACGGGAGGCAGTACCAGTCTGTTGAGTTTGACGAAGGCAAAATTCTTCTGGCCTTTATCAAGGGTAGTGTAAAGAAATTTCCCGTAGCAGAAAAATCAGTCGCGGTGTCGGATGATGCGGGAGGATTTATTATTTCCATAGCATCCAATCAGCTCGATGAAGATTTCTTTGTCTTTGACTTCGAGGAGATGCAAGGACTGTTTCGGCTCAGCGATACGGATTTGATGACGACCGTTCAAAAGTCGCTACGATTTGTTAAAAAGTTATGGTTTTCACTCGCGCCAGCGAAGCATGAGAGGATTATCTCCGATGGAAAGGCGATTCTTTTCCCATACCCTATTGGGATGCAGACTTCACTGAGGCTATCGATAGACAGAAGCCCTGATGTTAAAAGACGTAGCCGACGCGAGACGGGCCAAGCGTACCTTGCTTACAAATTTGGTGACAATGTTGGGGACGGCCCCTCTGAAGAACCTCGACTTACAAACTTTCGTAAAGCTAGTGATGGCCGTACGCAGGCATTGGAGCTTGCTCAGCAATACCATGCGGCCTTGCAACAGGAGCAAGGTGGCAACCTCACCTCTTTGCACGTTACACAACTTTCTGATGACCAACGGGCAGCTATTTTTGAGACTGGACTTGATAATTGGCGCCGCTGGCTGACTAGCTCACAGTTAGGTTTTGTCGATGCCTCTTTAACGGCACCACATCGTATTGAAGGACCTGCTGGTACAGGAAAGACACTCTGTTTAGTACTTAAAGCAATTAGGCTGTTATCTGAAAATGATAATACAGGGAAGTCTCATCGCGCGTTGTTCGTCACCCACAGCCAATCAACCAAAACCGCAATTGAGAATTTATTTTCAATGAATGGCGGTCAAGGATACTTGACTGAGTTATCACCATCAGCCTCTGTAATTCAACGTGGCATCTCCATTATTACTTTGCATGAGTTATGCGCCATCCTTCTTCATCAAGAAATTTCATTGTCAGAACTAGTTGATAGAGATGCTTACGAATCAAAATTAACCCAGAAGCTTTATACGACTGAGGCGGTTGAACGCACAATTAAAAATGAGCTTGCATCTCACATACCTTTTTTATCTCCTGAGTTTTCTTCATTTCTAAAAGATTCAGATAATTGGGCAATTGCTGAGATGCTTCAGCATGAAATTAGCGTGCAAATTAAGGGACGTGCTGAGCAAGACCTAACAAAATACAAAAAGCTTCCTGCTCTTAATTTTGGTATGCCTGTTCATAACGACGGTGATAGAGCGTTTGTGTTTTTGATGTATGAGGCATACCAAAGGGAACTCGAGGCGGCTGCTCAATTTGACACTGATGATGTTGTATTAAGTGCAATATCTCAACTTGGTACACCAATTTGGCGGCGACGTAGGGTACGTGAGGGCTACGATAGTTTATTTATTGATGAAACTCATCTATTTAACCTGAATGAGCTTTCAATTTTTCACAAATTGACACGGTCCGAAGAAATTTTGCCAATTGCCTATTCTGTCGATAGATCTCAAGCGCTAGGAGACCGCGGTTGGACGAGTGAAGCATTCGAAGATGTATTCAATCCTACAAATGCATCTGGTGGATTGAACACTGCCGATGTTAGAAGTATTTTTCGCTGTTCGCCTGAAATTACCGATTTGGCTTTTTCGGTAACTTCTAGTGGTGCCACGCTGTTTACCAATTTTCACAATCCGCTTATAGGTGCAATAAGTGCTTTTTCTGCAGATGAGGAGCGTAAATGCCAAAAACCTTTATACGTGGATTATGCATCTGACGAAGCTATGCTTTATGATGCCTTTAGTTTGGTTGAAGGGATGGCTCGGCAAATGCTGTGTTCTCGCGCTGATATTGCAATTGTTGTTTTTGGAGATGATCTATTCCACCAGATTCAACTTCTTGCCACCAGCGAGAGAAAGTCCTTCGAATTGATTTGCAGTCGTGGAGATTTAGGCGCAGTTCAAAAGGCGAAACATGGCAATAAGTTCATTCTTTCAGCACCTGAGTTTGTGGGGGGGCTTGAGTTTGCAGGTGTTATTTTGGTCGGCGTTGATGGTGGGCGGGTACCACGAAGTTCCTCAGGGACCGGGGAAAGTCAATGCTTTCTCAATTATGCTGCCCATCAGCGCCTTTATGTCGCAATTACGCGGGCCAAGTATCAAATCGTCATACAAGGGAACAGAGCTCGCGGTTTGAGTTCAACCCTCCAAAGTGCGAAGTTCAATGAGTTGTTGGACTATCGGCTAGTACCTTAGAGCTCGCAGCTTGAGCTCTCATTTGTTTGCACAACTTTTTTGTGCCACAGGATGATGTATAGAGAATTGCCTCCTTCCTATGATTAGAGTTGCACCCACCTTGGTGAGGGTTGGTGCATGTGGCTAGTTACCCAATTTTTGGCAGTGATTATTCAAAACTCGGGATCCTACTTGGGGCGTATATACCGGACTGGCGAATATGAGCTCATAGGCAGTCGATGGCATTGAGCCAACCTTGTCAATTTGGCTTGACGCCAGAAATGCCTGATTGGAATGGCTATCACATGTACGGCCCGCGTCTGAACTGACGCCACAACGCGAGAAGTCCCCGTTGCAAGAACCCACGCCAAACACAAAAACAAGGCTTGGTATGTTGAAATCTCGACTACGAGTATGAATGACTACTCTTGGTCTCGGCTGCGAATGTAGCGACCACCAGAATCAACTCCTGATTGCCGAACTTCTTATGCTGATGTCTATGTCGGCCTTGGAGAAAGTAGTTTGGCAAACTCAATGGCCGCAATGGGTCTAAAGTACCTATTCTCCGAACCGTCAGGCCGAACCAGTATTAATTTCCTGACTTTTTGAACCCATATCAGCATAAAAATTCTGGCCCATAAAAAACGGCACCCAAAAGTGCCGTTTTTTACGCTTTTAAGTGCCAAATTGGCCTCTAGCCCCCGCCGATAGTGCGCGGGCAGCTACCAATTAAATAGCAAACTCTCAGACTTTAGCTGCAGCCGCTTCCGCCTGAGCCGCCTTCACCTTCAAGCGCCAGGCGTGCAGCAAGGGCTCGGTGTAGCCGCTGGGCTGTGCCAGGCCCTTGAACACCAGATCGCAGGCGGCCTTGTAGGCCATCGAGGTCTCAAAGTTACCCGCCATCGGCTGGTACAGCGGGTCGCCAGCGTTCTGGCCGTCCACCACGGCGGCCATGCGCTCAAAGGTTTCTTTCACTTGGGCTTCGGTCACGACGCCATGGTGCAGCCAGTTGGCCATGTGCTGGCTGGAGATGCGCAGCGTGGCGCGGTCTTCCATCAGGCCGATGTTGTGGATGTCGGGCACCTTGGAGCAGCCCACGCCCTGGTCGATCCAGCGCACCACGTAGCCAAGGATGCCCTGGGCGTTGTTGTCCAGCTCCTGCTGGCGCTCGGCCGGCGTCCAGTTGGCCTTGGCCACGACGGGGAACTGCAGCAGGTCGCCCAGGATGTTCTCGCGTTCCTTGTTGGCGTCGGTCTTCTCCAGCTCTTTCTGCACGTCGCTCACCAGCACCTGGTGGTAGTGCAGCGCATGCAGCGTGGCAGCCGTGGGCGAGGGCACCCAGGCGGTGTTGGCGCCGGCTTTCGGGTGGCCGATCTTGGCCTTCAGCATGTCGGCCATCAGGTCGGGCATGGCCCACATGCCCTTGCCGATCTGCGCCTTGCCGCGCAGGCCGCAGCTCAGGCCGACCAGCACGTTGCTCTTTTCATAGGCGGCAATCCAGGCGCTGGTTTTCATGTCGCCCTTGCGGATCATGGGGCCGGCGTGCATGGCGGTGTGCATCTCGTCGCCGGTGCGGTCCAGGAAGCCGGTGTTGATGAAGGCCACGCG
>JAZKHK010000178.1:0-16013 GCA_040385425.1 Pseudomonadota bacterium
GCATCCACAACGAAGACACCATCGAGCAGTACCGCGACAACGGCCGCAAGCTCGGTCGCCTGCTGTACCAGGGCCGCTGGTTCGACCCGCAAGCCATCATGCTGCGCGAAACGGCGCAACGCTGGGTGGCACGCGCCGTCACCGGCGAAGTGACGCTGGAACTGCGCCGCGGCAACGACTACTCGATCTTGAACACCGAGTCGCCCAACCTGACCTACGCACCGGAACGCCTGAGCATGGAAAAAGTGGAAGACGCGCCGTTCTCCCCGCTGGACCGCATCGGCCAGTTGACCATGCGCAATCTGGACATCGTGGACACCCGCGCCAAGCTGGGCATTTACGCCCAGACTGGTCTGCTGTCACTCGGCAAAGACGGTGACTTCTTGAACCTGAGCAACGACAGCGGCAAATAAGAGGAGACGCCCCGCTGCAGACAGCACTTGAGTGCGGCAAAGCGGGGCAAGGACATATCGCGTCGAAGTAGAAATGGAATCAGTGGGAGCGCTGGCGAATGCCTCCCAAGCCGTAGCCTGGCAGATCCTGCGTAAGGTAATCTTGCGCAATCGGTCGCAGGGCTTCGGGAGTAATACCCAGCGACGCCAGCCCCGGCAGCTTGCCACTGGCCACGTTGTCAATCTGCATGGAGTCCAGGTTGTCGCGGCTCATCAGCGGCCCGCCCGGCGCCAGTTCCATCACCATCGCCTGCAAGCGGCCCAGCCAGCGCGGCAGCGCAATCACCGGACGGCCACGGCCTTCGTTGACACCACTCAGTTGTGCCGACAGTTGCACCAATTCTTTCAGCGTGAACACGTCGGGTCCGCACAATTCAAGCACATGGGGTGCGTTGTGCGGTGACCGGATGCCGCCGCGCTCCAGGCTGCGCACCACGGCCATGGCCACATCTTCCACCCACACCGGCTGAAAACGAGCATCGGCACCTGCCAGCGGCATGATGGGGAAAAGTTTTTGCAGCCGGGCGAAGAGATTGAGAAACTTGTCCTGGGCGCCAAACATCACACTGGGCCGCAAAATGGTCAGGTCAAAGTTGGTATCCATACCGATACCCGCCGCCTGCATCAGCACGGCCTCGCCCTGGCTTTTGCTGCGCAGGTACATGGACGGCGCCGATTCGGGATGCTGCGCATCGGCCCCCAAGGCGCTGATATGCACGAGTTTCTGGACACCGCCTGCTATGCAGGCGCGCGCCAGTTTCTGCGGCAAGGCCACATGCGCCTTGTCAAATGCGGCCTGATTGCCGTGCAGGATGGCCACCAGATTCACCACCGCATCATGATCGGCCACCACCCGGGTCAGCGCCGCTTCGTCGTGCACGTCCATGTCCAGCACGTTCATGAACGGGTAAATCAACAAATGCCTAGCATGGGCTTCGTGCCGGGTTGGCACAGTGACATGGACCTCTTTGCGCACCAGTTTTTCGCACACATGGGTGCCGACAAAACCAGAGCCGCCTAAAACAAGAACATGTTTCATACGCCCAATCTAGTGTTTTTTGAAGTCTGAAGCCTGCCAATTATCAAGAAACCGGACCAAGCCAGGACGCCAGAGGGCTTACACCACCACGGGTTCCGGCTCCAGCCGGATGCCAAAGCGCTCGTACACGCTGGTTTGAATCGCGCGGGCCAGGGTCATGACTTCGCCGCCGGTGGCGCTGTCGCCGTCGACTCCGCTGCCGCGATTGACCAGCACCAGGGCTTGCTTTTCATACACGCCGGCCAGTCCGACCGACTTGCCGCGCCAGCCGCACGAATCAATCAGCCAGCCCGCCGCCAGCTTGACCGAGCCATCGGCCAGGCGGTAATGCACCACCTTGGGGTCGCGGGCAATGATGTCGGCGCACTGCTCGGGCGTGACTGTCGGGTTCTTGAAGAAACTGCCGGCATTGCCAATAACTTGCGGGTCCGGCAACTTGGCGCGGCGGACCTCGCACACCCAGTCAAAAATCTGCTGCGCCGTGGGGCTGGTGCAGTTGTGTTCGGCCATTTTTTTCTCGATGTCGGCATAACCCAGCACCGGTTTCCAGTTTTTGGGCAGGCTAAAGCGCACGCGCAGAATCAAAACGCGATCTTTCAAGCCCACCACCTGATGCCCGCCCGCCTGTGCGGCTGGGGTGCCTGCGCCATGCTTGAACACCGAGTCCCGGTAGCCAAACGCACATTGCGCGGCGTTGAGCGTGAACACCTGGCCGGTGTGCAGGTCCAGTGCATCCAGCGACTCAAAGCGGTCTTGCAGTTCCACCCCATAGGCGCCCACGTTTTGCACCGGCGAAGCACCGACAGTGCCCGGAATCAGCGCCATGTTCTCCAGACCGGGATAGCCTTGCGCCAGCGTCCAGGCCACGAAGTCGTGCCAGTTTTCACCGGCACCAGCCTCCACGATAAAGGCTTTGGCGGTTTCCTGCACCAGGCGCCGCCCCGCGATCTCGACCTTGAGCACCAGCGGCTTGACGTCGCCGGTGAGCACAATATTGCTGCCGCCGCCCAGCACAAATTTAGGCGAGGAGGCCCATTCGGGGTCGCTCAGCAGCGCCTGTGCATCCGCTTCGCAGGCGATGCGGGCCAGTGCATGGGCCTTGGCCACGATATGGAAGGTATTAAAACCCTGAAGGGGAACGTTTTTCTCGACTAACATGGCGGGATTGTCGACCATTTTGCGAGTACCTCCATGCCCTCTTTTGATACAGTTTGCGACGCCAAGATGGTGGACGTGAAGCACGCGGTGGAAAACACCACCAAAGAAATCACCACGCGCTTTGACTTCAAAGGCACGCCCGCCGCCATCGAACTCAAAGACAAGGAAATCACCGTGACGGGTGACGCCGAATTCCAGTTGACCCAGATCGAAGACATCCTGCGCAACAAGCTCACCAAGCGCGAAGTGGACGTGCGCTTCCTGGACATGGGCGACGTGCAAAAAATCGGCGGCGACAAGGTCAAGCGCGTCATCAAGGTGCGCAGCGGTATCGAGACTGAAATGGCCAAAAAGATCCAGCGCCTGCTCAAAGACAGCAAGCTCAAGGTGCAAGCCGCCATTCAGGAAGAAAAAGTACGGGTCACCGGCGCCAAGCGCGATGACCTGCAGGCGGCCATGGCCCTGATCCGAAAAGACATGACCGACCTGCCCCTCACCTTCGACAACTTTAGGGACTGATGAAAACCGCCGCCTTGTTGCTCACGCTACTGGCCTGGGGTCAAGTAGCCAGCGCCCAGTCCGTGGCCTTGTCGGGCATGCTGGGCGGCAAGGCGCTGGTCGTCGTGGACGGCGGCGATCCCAAAAGTGTCAACGTCGGCGAGACCTACCGGGGCGTCAAGATCGTCTCGACCCAAGGTGACCAGGCGGTCATGGAAATTGCCGGCAAACGACACACCATGCGGGTGGGCGAGGCGCCCGCGAGCGTGGGCAGCAACGCCTCCAGCGCTGGCGCAGGCGGCACCCAGGTGGTCTTGAGCGCCGGCAGCGGCGGTCATTTTCTGTCGCAAGGCCAGATCAATGGCCGGGCCGTGCAGTTCATGGTCGATACGGGTGCGTCCCTGGTCTCCTTGAGCGTCGCCGATGCGGAACGCGTGGGACTCAACTACAAAGCCGGCCAAGCCATGCACCTGAGCACCGCCAACGGCGTCATACCGGGCTGGCGGGTCAAACTAGCCTCGGTGCGCATCGGCGATGTCGTGATTTACGAGGTCGATGCAGCGGTATCGGGCGGTGGCATGCCTTATGTTTTGCTGGGCAACAGTTTCCTGTCGCGCTTTCAAATGGCGCGAACCAATGACCAGCTGGTTCTCACCAAACGCTATTAAGACATGAGCGTGACCATCCAGACCGAAAACGAATACGAAGACTTGCTCGGCCTCTGGTCGGACCTGGAGTCTGGTCTGGGCATCATTCTGGCGAGTCCGGCCAGCATCCAGGAGTTTGAGAAGCGCGTCTGGCAGTACGACCGCTGGATGCAGGGCTTGCTCAAGCGCGACACGGACGTCGGCCTGTACCTTCTTTTTCAACTGGCAACCAACTCGCCCGTAGGCTACAGCGCGTCACACGCCCTCGTCAGTGCCGTGCTGTGCCACCTGATTGCGGTGGAGTTGAATCTGCCCCAGATTGAGCGCGACAACCTGGTGCATGCGGCCTTGACCATGAACATTGGCATGACCACGCTGCAAGACCAGTTGGCAGGACAAAGCGAAAAGCCCACGCCCTTGCAGCAGGATGCCATTCGTGTGCACGCCGTCAAAGGCGCCCTGATGCTCGCCAACATGGGCATCGTGCATGATTTGTGGCTCGAAATCATCACGTTGCACCACGACGAAAGCACGGACATCGGCGAGTTGCGAAACATCGCGCCGGCGAAACGGCTGGCGCGTATTTTGCGCACCGTGGACCGCTACGCGGCCATGATCAGTCCGCGTAAAACACGGGAAGGCCGCAGTGCCACCGATTCGGCTCGCTTCATGATGACCCATTCGTCAGAGCGCAATGATGAAGTCGCCCACGCGCTGATCAACGTCGTGGGGCTGTGCCCGCCGGGCACTTATGTGCTGCTGGACAACCAGCAAGTCGCCGTGGTGATGCGCCGCAGCAATACGCCCAATCAACCCTTTGTTGCCATCGTCCTCAACGAAGCCGGCGGGGTACTGAACCCACCCCGCCTGCACCGTACCTTCCACGGCAAACCCGGCATCAAGTCCGCGCTGGCCGGCTCTGCAGTACGCGAGCACCTCAATCACCACCTGATTCTGCAGTTGGGTGCGTATGCGGCGCAAAACCCCTAGTCACTATAGTTTTTATAGCTATCTGCGCTTATTGCACGGGGGCTAGAGGCCGATTTGATGTAAATTTTCAAGAAAAAAACGGGGTTTGAGGGGTGTCCCTCACCCCACGGCCAGCGCCGTCTTGCTCACCACCCGCCGCAGTACAAAGCTGGAATGCACGCCGGTCACACCTTCGATGCGGGTGACTTTGTCTAGCAACAACGATTGGTAATGGTCCATGTCGCGCACGACGACCTTGAGCTGGTAGTCGGCGTCCTGCCCGGTGATCAGCAGGCATTCCAATACCTCGGGCAAGACGCTCACGGCCGCCTCGAAATTGGAAAAACGTTCGGGCGTGTGCACGTCCATGGAGATGTGAATCAGCGCCATGAGCGTCAGTCCCAGCTTTTTGGCGTCCAGCAGCGCCCGGTAGCCGACGATCAGGCCTGACTCTTCCAAAGCACGCACGCGGCGCAGGCAGGGTGACGGCGACAGGCCGATGCGGTCGGCCAAGTCCTGGTTGTTGATGCGTCCGTCCTGCTGCAGGATTTCAAGAATATGCTGGTCGTAGCGGTCAAGTTTCATGGTTAGCCTCATTTATAAACTTCATAAGCAGATTATTCCAAACTAATCTTTGTTATAAGCAGCTTCTGTTTATAAATTTGAATTTCATGAAAACTACGCAATCTCCTGCGGGGCTGCCCGGCCTACACTTGTTTCACCTGTCACCCACGGGCAAAAGCAACAAACCGGTTACCGCCAAACGTTGCGCAGGCTGGCCTCACAAGGGTTGGTATTGCAAAGCCAACACCCCGGCGAAACATTCGCCCGGGGTCAAGTCTTCTTCACAAGATCATGGCAACAGCCAAACCTATCATTGAAAATACAAGCTCAAGTTTCCATTTTCAATCTACTCAAGATAGGCGGTGCGTCATGCCCACTCCCCTGCCTCACGAACCCCGTCTCTCCCGCGACCTGCGTACGCTTCTCACCACCCAGCGCGTGGCGGCCTTGGGCACGCTGGGACTGGACGGCCTGCCGTTTGTGTCGATGGTGCCCTTCGCGCTGGAGCCACACAGTGCGAGTGTGGTGATCCACGTCAGCGGGTTGGCAGCCCACACGCGCAATCTGCAGGCGGCGCCGAACGTGTCCTTGCTGGTAATGCAGTCGGAGACAGCAGGTGAGCCGGTGCACGCCTTGCCGCGTGTGACGCTGATCGGTCAAGCCACGGCGCTGGAGCCGGGCAACGCGGCCTGGGCGGCCAGCCGTGCGGCTTATCTGGCGCGCTTTCCCGAGGCCGAGCCGATGACGGAATTGGGCGACTTCATGTTTGTGGCGATCCAGGTGTCGGGCGCACGCCAGGTGGCCGGTTTCGGCGCCGCACGCTCGCTGGATACAGAAACCATCAAGAGCGTTTTACAGCCGCTGTAATCAGGCGTTTTCCAGAAACGCCACGATCATGCGGGCCACGTGCAGACCGTCATGCCCGAGTGCCAGGCTGTTCATGCTGTTGGTGTAGTGCGTTTCGCCCAGCGCTTCACTGCGTTTGTTGAGCAAATAGGCGCTGTAGTCTTCCACAAACTCGGGGTGCGGCTGCACGCAAAACACCTCTTTGCCCACCGCAAAAGCGGCGACCGGGCAAAACTCACTGCTTGCCAACAAGGTAGCGCCCGGGGGGAGGTCAAACACCTGGTCCTGGTGGCTGGCGAGCAGGGATACTTCGGTGCGCCCCTGCGACTGCGCCATCTCCGGCGCATGCCATTGGTAGCTCATGCGTCCGGTGCCCCAGCCTTGGGGTGCGCGCCCGACTTTGGCGCCCAGGCACAGGGCAATCAGCTGGTGGCCAAAACACACGCCCACCAGCTTCTTTTTGGTTTGCAGCAGATGTTCGACATGCCGACGTAATTCAAGTACCCACGGCTCTTGCGAGAACGCATCGGCCTTGCTGCCGGTGAGCAGCACCGCATCGTAGTCATCAAAAGACGCCGGATACTGCCCTTGCATGGTGTTGAAGAGGTCAAACGACCAGCCCTGCGCGCCCGCATCCCGCAGCAGGCGCACACACATGGCGCCATAGCTGGTGTAGGTCGGTGCGACCTCAGGGTCGAGCACATCGTTGTCAAGCACGCACAGCTTCATGGTGTTTCTTCAATGTTTGTGGTGGTGGCCATGCTTGTGACCGTGTTCATGGACGGGAGTTTCAGGCTTGGTTTTCTTACCGAGCCGGGACTCTGTGCCCTTGATCAGGCGGCTGATGTTTTCAGCGTGGCGGTAGATCAGCAGCAGCGACATGATGGACAGCGAAAGCAACACGCCCTTGTTCAGGTACCAGACCACACCATCGCCAAACACGTAATAGACGGGTGCAAACAGCGCCGCGACCAGCGCTGCCAATGACGAGTAGCGGAAGAAATAAGCCACGATCAGCCAGGTGGCGGCCGTAGCCAGACCCAAAATCCAGTTGATACCCAACAGCACGCCCAAGGCGGTCGCCACGCCCTTGCCGCCGACAAACTTGAAAAACACCGGATAAAGGTGACCGACAAAAGCCGCCAGTCCCACCAGCGCCATGCTGCCTTCTTCCAGACCATAGGGCTTGCCAAACCACTTGACCAGCATCACCGGCAACCAGGCCTTGCCGGCATCCAGCAGCAGCGTGGCGATGGCGGCGCCTTTGCTACCGGAGCGCAACACATTGGTGGCGCCGGGGTTTTTGCTGCCAAAGGTGCGCGGGTCGTTCAAGCCCATCACGCGGCTGACGATCACCGCAAACGAGAGCGAGCCGATGAGGTAGCCCGCAATGGCGGCCAGCACGGGGTAAAAAGATTGCATTGATTCCAAAAATATCTCCTGCTGCTGCACCCGTTGGCCGGGTGCATGAAGCGTCTATTTTGCCAGCCTGCCCCGCTGGGGCCGCCGCCGCTTAATCAAGCAGCGCGCATTGCACCGGCTTGGCACCTAACAGAGACACGCAGACCTGCGGGTCAATGCCCACCAGATAGCCGCGCCGTCCGCCGTTGATCAGGATTTTGGGCAACTCCAGAATGGAGGCTTCGATGTAGATCGGCATGGCACGGCGCGTGCCGAACGGCGAAGTGCCGCCCACCAGATAGCCGCTGTGCCGGTTGGCGACCTCGGGCAGGCAAGGGGCCACCGACTTGGCGCCGATCTGGCGCGCCAGGTTTTTGGTGGACACCTTGCGGTTGCCATGCATCAGCACCACCAGCGGCTTGGCGTCCTGGTCCTGCATGATGAGGGTCTTGACCACCGAGAAGGGATCGAACCCCAGCACCTCGGCACTGTGCAGCGCGCCGCCGTGCTCCAGATACTCGTAAGGATGCTCGGTGAACGCAAGCTTGTTGGCCTTGAGCCACTGGGTCGCGGGAGTTTCACTGACGTGTTTGGCCATAAGGTAGGTCTCAGGCTTAGAGCGCGGGGTCGCGCACCTGCCAGCGAATGGCATCGATTTTGGCGAGCAGGTCAGGCGGCAACGTGGTGCCCCAAACGTCCAGGTTTTCGTCCAACTGCGCCACCGAGGTGACCCCGATGATGGTGCTGGCCACTTGCCATTTGGTATAGCAAAACGCCAGCGCAAGTTGGATTGGTGTCAGGCCATGGTCCCGCGCCAGCGCGTTGTATTGCCGCGCCGCTGCCAGGGCATCCGGGCGGCCCCAGCGCTGCTTGCGGGTGGACTCGAACAGGTTCAAGCGACCCGTAGGGGCACCCGGCCCGGTCAAACCCGAGGCGTCGTACTTGCCAGTCAACAGGCTATAGGCCAGCGGCGAGTAAGCCAGCAGCGACACGCACAGGCGGTGCAGGGTTTCGTCCAAGCCGTTTTCGACCGTGCGGTTCAGCAGGTTGTAGCCATTCTGGACAGTGGCGACACGCGGCAGGCCATATTGCTCGGCCAGCCGCACAAACTCATGCACGCCATAGGGCGACTCGTTGGACAAGCCCACCGCCCGCACCTTGCCCGCCTGCACCAGCGTGTGCAGCGCTTCAAGTTGCGCATGGATAGAGGTGCATGGCGCGTCCTTGGCCGGGTCGAAATACATGGCGCCAAAAACAGGCACATGGCGTGCCGGCCAGTGAATCTGGTAGAGGTCAATCACATCGGTCTGCAACCGCGTGAGGCTGCCTTCGCAGGCGGCGACGATGTCGGCACCGGTCAAGTCGCCGTTACCGCCCCGAATCCAGGGCATGCCGCGCGACGGGCCGGCCACCTTGGTGGCAAGCACCAGTTTTTTCCGTGCCGTGGGGTGGCGGGCGAGCCAGTTGCCGATGATTTTTTCAGTGGCGTTGAAGGTTTCAGCACGCGGCGGCACGGCGTACATTTCTGCCGTGTCGATGAAGTTGACGCCGCGCTCCAGCGAGCGGTCCAGAATGGCATGGGCCGTGGCCTCATCCACCTGCTCGCCAAACGTCATGGTGCCCAGGCAAATCGGGGTCACGCGCAAATCGCTTTGTCCAAGAAGTCGTGTTTTCATGATTCCAAGTTTACGGTTTCAAAGGCGTGGCCTGCTGCCAAGGAATTTTTAAACCGTGCTTATGCAAAAATTTTCAAGTGCACACTGGAAGCCTTCTTTATAATTTTTTGACAACACAAGGAAAAACCCATGACCATACTTGTCGCCTATGCGCCACGTCCCGAAGGGCAAGCCGCTCTGGACAAAGGAATCGAAGTAGCAAAACGTCGGCAGGAACGTCTGGTGGTGGTCAATGCCAGCCCGGGCGGCATGCAGGATGACCCGTCCAAAGCGGATATCCAGGATGTCGAGCGCATTGAGAAATTGCTGGCGGACTCTGGTCTGGAGGCCGAATTCAAGCAGTTTGTTCGCGGCAAAAGTGCGGTCCTGGAGATCGAGGAGCTGGTTGAATCCCTGCGGGTTTCACTGCTCATCATCGGGCTGCGCAAACGCACTGCGGTGGGCAAACTCATTCTAGGCAGCGTGGCCCAGGATATTTTGCTTTCAGTGTCATGCCCGGTATTGGCCGTCAAAGCCAATTAAGCAGCCTACGGCGGGTGCCCGATCAATCGGGCGCAGGCAAGGTTATCGGCTAACGGTAACAATCCAGTGATTTGCGAGACAGGTCAACGCAAGTTGCTTGGTGATCACGATGGATAAACGCCGTTTTGTTGAATTGACTGGCTGGCTTCGGCCTTTTGTTCGCTGGTCCACTCGCTTTGCCCTGAACTCGCCAAGCTGGCTCCCCCAGCTTGTTCGCAACGCCCCTTTGCGGCTGACTTCACTGATTCTTCGCTGCTATCACCTGACCCTGCGCTAAGGCGATTTCAGGGCAATCTACTTGCTGCGCAAGCGGGCATTTTCTTGCTGGAGCTGTTCAATGACTTGCTGCGCTTTTTCAAGACGTTGCTGCATGTCATCGTGGGCCAGGGTCAAACGCTCCAATTCGGCCGTCAGGGTGTCCGCCACGGCGGTCACGCGCTCCCGGGTGCTCTCGCGAGTCTGTGTCAAGCTTGCATTGAGTTCATCCAGCCAGCGCATGATTTCAACCCGGGTCGTGTCTTTGTGCACCGGATTTTGAAGCGTGGCTTTTTTCACATCGGCCCTGCGACACAGCTCGGACTGGGTGACGCGCCCGTAGTTGAACGGATAAATACCTTTGTTTTCAAGCACTTCCGCTTCGATGTCACGCATGGCCTTGCGCAATCGTTCAAGCGCAGCCCCGGTTCTCGGGTGCGTTTTTTCAGTCATGGCGTCAGGGGTGGTCAGGGCTGCTGTGCTGGTCATGGCGCCAGTTTAAGCTCAGACTCATCCCTATGACCGCGCCTTTGCTGTTCACCTACCGCCGCTGCCCCTATGCCATGCGCGCCCGCATGGCCCTACTGGTGGCAGGCATCACCTTCGACCGTTTTGAAATCGTGCTGCGCGACAAACCTGCGGCGCTGCTGGCCCTGTCGCCCAAAGCCACGGTGCCCGTGCTGCAACTGCCCGATGGCCGCGTGCTGGAAGAAAGCTGGGACATCGTTCGTTGGGCATTGGCAGCGCAAGACCCGCAAGGCTGGTGGAGCCGCGCCCAGTCGGCTGGCAATCTGGCCCTGCTGGCCTGTAATGACGGAGAGTTCAAGCACCATCTGGACCGCTACAAGTACCCCGAGCGCTACAACGAACCGGATCGAAACGCTCACCGGGACAAGGCCATGGCCGCCTTGCTGTGGCCACTGGAAAGCCGCTTGCAAAACGATGCGTATCTGGGCGGCCCTGCGCCTTGCGCCACCGACATCGCGGTATTTCCCTTTGTGCGCCAGTTTGCAGCGGTGGAGCCTGGCTGGTTTGCCCAGCAGCCCTTGCCGGCGCTTCAGGCCTGGCTGGCGCGCTGGCTGGCCAGTCCCTTGTTCGCAGCCTGCATGGCCCGCGATTAGCCGGTTCAGAAATGTTCCGTCCTTGCCCTGCTTAAGTGCCTGATATTAAAAGACAATTCATGATTCCCGAATATCCAGAAATCACACACTTGGCATATCGACCGATCAAGCGATATCTCAAAAATACAGAATGCGCCCCAGCGCCACGTCATTGATGCCAAAGAACACCACGCCAAGTCAGAGCGCCCCCTCGGATTTTTCTGCGCACACGCCCATGATGCAGCAGTACCTGGGCTTGAAAGTCGATCACCCCAACACCCTGCTGCTCTACCGCATGGGCGATTTCTACGAGCTTTTTTACGGCGACGCCGAGAAAGCCGCGCGCCTGCTCAACATCACCCTGACCCAGCGCGGCCAGTCCGGCGGCGAACCGGTGGTGATGGCCGGCGTGCCGTTTCACTCGATCGAAACCTACCTGGCGCGGCTCATCAAACTGGGCGAATCGGTGGCGATTTGCGAGCAGATTGGCGAGCCCACCGGCAAAGGCCCGGTCGAGCGCAAAGTGGTGCGCGTGGTCACGCCCGGCACGCTGACCGACATGGAACTGCTGAGCGACAAGACCGAGTCGCTGCTGCTCTCGGTGCACCAGGGCCCGCGCAACGCCTGCGGACTGGCCTGGCTGAGCCTGACGCAAGGCGAAGTGCATCTGGCCGAATGCGCGCCCGACGAACTGGCGGAATGGGTGGCGCGCATCAGCCCCGGCGAGCTGATTTTTAGCGCCGGTGCCACGCCCGCATTTGAGGCCCGGCTGCGCGCCCAGCCGGTCGCTGCAGCGATGTCCATCACCGTGCGGCCCGACTGGCAATTTGATCCGGCTTTAGGCGAGCGCAAATTGCTCGCCCAGCTTCAGGCCGCCACCCTGGCCAGCTGGCAGGCGCAAGACCTGCCGCAAGCCCATGCCGCCGCCGCCGCGCTCTTGAACTACGCCGAGCACACCCAAGGCCGCGCGCTAACCCACATCCACAGCGTGCGTGTGCAGCGCAACGACGAGTTGATCGATCTGCCGCAAACCACGCGGCGCAACCTGGAACTCACGCAAACCCTGCGCGGCGAAGACAAGCCCACGCTGTTTTCGCTGCTCGACACCTGCATGACCGGCATGGGCAGCCGTTTGCTGAAAAACTGGCTGCTGGCACCACAACGGGATCGCCGCGAAGCACAGCAACGGCTGGACGCCATTACCGCTTTGCAAAGCGGCCCCTGGCTGAAATTGCGCGAACAACTCAAGGGCAGCACCGACGTGGAGCGCATCACGGCCCGCATAGCGCTGCGCCAGGTGCGTCCGCGCGAGCTGGTGGCGCTGCAGCAAACGCTACAAAAAACAGAGCTACTCGCGCATACTGCACGGGGGCTAGAGGCCTATTTGACTCATATTTCAGGCCATTTACTGCCGCCAGAGGGCTGCGCCGACTTGTTGGCTCGCGCCATTGACGCCGAACCCGCCGTGCTGGTGCGCGACGGCGGGGTCATCGCCAGCGGCTTCGATGCCGAACTGGACGAACTGCGCGCCATCCAGACCAACTGCGACAGCTTTCTGCTCGACCTGGAAACGCGCGAAAAAGCCCGCACCGGCATCGCCAACCTGCGCGTGCAGTTCAACAAGGTGCACGGCTTCTTCATCGAAGTCACGCAAGGCCAGGTGGACAAAGTGCCCGACGACTACCGCCGCCGCCAGACGCTCAAGAATGCCGAGCGCTTCATCACGCCCGAACTGAAAGCCTTTGAAGACAAAGCCCTGAGCGCGCAGGAACGGGCGCTGGCCCGCGAAAAATGGCTGTTCGAGCAGGTGCTGGACCAGTTGCAGGCCTTCGTGCCCAGGCTCACCCAAGTGGCGCGCGCCCTGGCCACGCTGGACGCGCTATGCGCCTTGACCGAACGCGCCCTCACCCTGGACTGGTGCGCGCCGCAGTTCGTCAAGGAACCTTGCCTGGACATCACGCAAGGCCGCCACCCTGTTGTGCAGGCGCGCCTGGCCGAGACCAGCAGCGGCGCTTTCATCGCCAACGACACGCGCCTGGGACCGAAACAGCGTATGCAGATCATCACCGGCCCCAACATGGGCGGTAAATCGACTTACATGCGGCAGATCGCCGTCATCGTGCTGCTCGCCAGCATGGGCAGCTTCGTGCCCGCCAGCGCCTGCCGCCTGGGGCCGATTGACGCCATCCACACCCGCATCGGCGCCGCCGACGATCTGGCCAATGCCCAGTCCACCTTCATGCTGGAGATGCTGGAAGGCGCGCAAATCCTGCACGCCGCCACACCCAACTCGCTGGTGCTGATGGACGAGATTGGCCGTGGCACCAGCACCTTTGACGGCCTGGCGCTGGCCTCGGCCATTGCCACCCAGTTGCACGACAAGACCCAGGCCTACACCCTGTTTGCCACGCACTACTTTGAGCTGACCGAGTTCCCGGCGACACACCACGCGGCCATCAACGTGCATGTGAGTGCCGCCGAATCCGGGCGCGACATCGTGTTCTTGCACGAAATCCAACCCGGCCCGGCGAGTCGCAGTTACGGGATTCAGGTGGCCCGACTGGCCGGCATGCCCGCCGCCGTGGTCAACCACGCGCGCCAGACGCTGGAGGCGCTGGAAGCGCAGGCCACGCACAACAACGCCCAGGTGGACTTGTTTGCCCCGCCGCCCGCGGTAGAAACCCAGGCGGCTAGCGCACTGGAGACAGCGGTTGCAGCCATTAATCCTGATAATTTAAGTCCGCGCGAGGCGCTGGAGGCGCTGTACCAGCTCAAGAAGTTGAGCGACACCCAATAGCACGAGAGCCCCGCAAAACTTCATGCTTCTGCCGCCGTGGCAGACTTGAATTCTGCATGGTCAAATGACAGCTTGTTGCGTTTACTCAAGCGGGCTGCTTTTTGTGCGCCCACCTTGTCCACCTTTATTTTTTAACGATTCATCATGACTTACTGCGTCGCCATCAAACTGAACGCCGGACTGGTTTTTCTCTCCGACTCCCGCACCAACGCCGGGCTGGACCAGATCAGCACCTTCCGCAAAATGATTGTTTACGAGAAGCCCGATGACCGCTTCATGGTGATGCTGTCAGCCGGCAACCTGAGCATTTCGCAATCGGTGCGCGAGATTTTGCAGGTGGAACAACTCAAGGACCATCCCGACAGCGAGCCGATCACGATCTGGAATGCCAAGAGCATGTTTGACGCGGCGCGCGTGCTGGGCTCGGCCATTCGCCATGTGCATGACCGCGATGCAGAAGCGCTGCGCCATTCAGGCGTTGATTTCAATGTGTCGCTGATTTTTGGCGGGCAGATCAAGGGCGAAGGCATGCGCCTGTTTCAGGTCTATTCGGCCGGCAATTTCATTGAAGCCACGCCAGAGACGCCCTTCTTTCAGGCCGGCGAATCAAAATACGGCAAGCCCGTGCTGGACCGCGTCATCACGCCCGAGACGCCGCTGGACGAGGCCGCCAAGTGCGCGCTGATCTCCATGGACTCGACGCTCAAGTCCAACCTGTCGGTCGGTTTGCCGCTGGACATGGTGGTTTATGAAGTCAACGCCTTCCAGTCGGACAAGGTGGTCTGCATCGACGAAAACAACCCTTATTTCAAGAAGCTGCGCGGCACCTGGGGTCAAAAGTTGCGCGAGATGTTCGACAGCATTGAAGACCCGATGTGGCACGGCGAACAAACCGAAGTGCCTTTGATGACGCAGTCAGGCCGCAACCAGCCCCTGAAGAAAATCAGCACGCCGCAGGAAAAGCTGATCTGACCCCCGTCTGATGCCAACCCTATGCCTTTGATTATTTTCTCCCACGCCAACAGCTTTGGCGCCAGCACCTACCGTGTTCTGTTCAAGCACCTGAAAGCGCGCGGCTTCACGGTCAAGGCGATCGAAAAATTTGGCCACGACAGCCAGTACCCCGTCACCAACAACTGGCCGCATCTGGTGCGCCAACTGGTTGACTTCACGCAAGCTGAAGTGGACAAGGCGGGGGAGCCGGCTTTTTTGGTCGGTCATTCGTTCGGCGGATTTGTCAGCCTGATGGCCGCTGCACGGGCACCCGAACTGACACGCGGCGCGCTGCTGCTGGACTCGCCGATTCTGGGCGGCTGGCGCGCCACCACGCTGGGCGTGATCAAAAGCACGCAGTGGGTGGGGTCGCTGTCGCCGGGGGCCATCAGCCGCAAGCGCCGCAACACCTGGCCCAGCCAGGAGGCCGCGCTGGAACACTTTCGCCCTAAAAAAGCGTTCGCGAAATGGGAGCCGCAGGTGCTTGAGGACTACATCGCCTACGGCACCCACGACGAGGGCCAAGGGGACGAAAAAAAGCGCGTGCTGAGTTTTGACCGCGATGTGGAAACCGCCATCTACAACACCCTGCCCCACAACCTGGAGTCGCTGCTCAAGCGCCACCCGGTCAAATGCCCGGTGGCTTTTCTGGGCGGCACGCAATCGGTGGAGATGAAGCAGGTGGGCATGGCGATGACGGAAAAAATCACCAAGGGCCGCATCATGATGCTCGATGGCAGCCACCTGTTCCCGATGGAAAAACCGCTGATCACCGCCGCCGCCATGGAAGCGGCGCTGCTCAATCTGGGCGCGTGATCAAAGTGCCGTTTCGACGGCTTTGGGCAAGGGGATTTTGGGCAGAATCACCCTGAACGTCGTTCCCTTCCCCAGCTCGCTTTTGACTTCGATCTGGCCATCGTGCTTTTTGACGATGCCATAAGACAGGGACAAGCCCAAACCGGTGCCCTGCCCGACGGGTTTGGTGGTGAAAAACGGCTCAAAAATCCGTGTCAGGTTTTCCGGCTTGATGCCCCGGCCGGTGTCCTGCACCTCCACCCAGACATGGTGTTCATCCTGCCCGGTGCGACTGGTGATG
>JAZKHK010000178.1:16023-27086 GCA_040385425.1 Pseudomonadota bacterium
CCCCTGAATGGCGTGCGAGGCATTGATCAGCATGTTCATGAACACCTGGTTGAGCTGAAACGGAAAACACTCAATGGGCGCAATGCCCGCAAACTCCTTGACCACCTCGGCCTTGTACTTGAGCTCGTTCCAGACCACGCGCAAAGTGCTCTCCAACCCGGCTTCCAGGTCGGACCACTGGCGCTCTGATTCATCCACATGGGAGAAATTCTTCAAATCCTGCACGATGCGCGTGACGCGTTTGAGCCCGTCCAGCGACTCCGCCAGCAGGGAGATGACATCTTCCCGCAAGAACTCGACATCGATGTCCGCCTTCACCTGCCTGATTTTTTGGACCGCGCTCCCCGGCAGATCGCTCTCTACCTGTTCGTAGGACGACAGCAAGAGGAGCATGTCGTTCACATAGCGCTGCAAGGAGCCCAGGTTGGAGTTGACAAACCCGACCGGGTTGTTGATCTCATGCGCGACCCCGGCCGCCAGTTGGCCGATGGAGGCCATGCGCTCTGATTGCATGAGCTGGTTCTGGGCCTCTTCCAGTTGCCGGATCAAAATGGCCTGGCGCTCTTTCTCTTTCTGGAGGGTTTCATTCACGGCATTCAGGTCAGCGGTGCGGGCCTGCACCCGTTCTTCCAGCAGATTGCGTGATTCGCGCAGGGCTTTTTCGTCCCGGGTCCGTTGCGTAATGTCCTGAAAACCAAACACCCGGCCAATGATTTGCTCGCCCAGGTACTGCGGACGCGAACTGACCTCGAAAACACGACCGTCCAGGTGATGCAGCAGGTCTTGCGTCTCGCCGCTGTCCACAATGGCACCCAGTCGCGTGTGCAACAGCTCGGACTCCACCACCCGCCCAGCCACAAAATCA
Organism: Pseudomonadota bacterium; assembly: GCA_040385425.1. Taxonomy (GTDB): domain Bacteria; phylum Pseudomonadota; class Gammaproteobacteria; order Burkholderiales; family Burkholderiaceae_C; genus Rhodoferax. The sequence continues at coordinate 16,889 of JAZKHK010000178.1, forward strand.
AGGATGCGCACATCGTCATGCGAGTCGAGCAGCGCGTCAGAAATCTCCCACATCTTGCCGAACAAGCGGTTCATACTGTCGATCCGGCCCTGCCAGCCAATCACCAGGATGCCATTGCCGGTGGACTCCAGCGTGGCGCGCAACTGCGACAAGGTATGGGCCAGCACATCTTCCGCCTTGCGCTCGCTTTGCGTCAGCACGGCCTGCACCAGCAGCAGGGGCGTTCCTTCATCATCCAGAATCCGGATCGATTTGCGGACCGCCAGCAACTCGCCCCCCGCGCACAGGTACTGCCCTTCCTGCTTCTGCACTTCGAGGTACTGCCCGTTTCGGACGTCCTCCCAATAGAACACGTCTTCCAGGGCGCTTTCAATCTCGGTGATCGCCATGCCCTGTAACTGCGCCTGTGAGTAGCCCAGAATCTTGCTCACCGGGGCATTGGCCATCACAATTTGCAGGGTGACCGGATTGACCAGCAGCATCATCGCGGGGCTGTGGTCCAGCATCAGCCGGGGCAGATCGCTCATGAATTTCCCGCCGCAGGCCGGGCGGAGGCGGCATCAAAGTAGTAACTGATCCGTTTGCGCGGGCTCAAGTAGTTGTACACCTCGCGCGGCACCTGGGCCGGCCGGATGGCCTTGGCGATGTTGCACTCGGTTTCGACCTCCATATCCAGGAGGATCGCCTCATCCTTGGGAATATCGGCGTCGTACACCACCACGGTGGGCTTCATGGGCCGGGTCGTGTTGACCGTCGCCACCATGCCGATGGCGCCATTGGAGAGTTGCACGATCGAACCCGGCGGGTACACCCCCAGGCAGCGAATGAAGACCTGCAAAAACTTGGGATCGAACTTGCTGCGCAACTTGGTGAACATGAGGGACAGCGCTTCATGCGGCGTCAGGGCTTCCGTGATGGCCGACGGGTTGCACAACTCGTCGTAGTAATTGGCAATGCCCACAATGCGCGACAGCAGGCTGATCGATTCGCCTTTGAGTTTGGCCGGATAGCCGGTGCCGTCAAACAACTCGTGGTGCTCGCGGATGATAGCCAGCGCAGCGGGCGAAAGATGCAGCCGCTGGCCCAAGCCCACGCCGTACTGGCAGTGCATCTCGTAGAAATTACGCTCCGCCTGCGTCAGCGGTTCGGTTTTTCGCAAAATCTTGTCCGGCACTTCCTTGCGGCCAATATCGTGCATGAGGCCCCCGATGCCCAGCACATTGGCCACCTCGAGCGGCAATTTGAGGTCGCGCGCCATCATGATCGACAGCATGGTGACATTGAGCGAATGGAAATACAACTCGTCGCCGCCCATCTTGTCGCCCATCACATGGATCGCCAGCTCAGGCGCACTGAGAATCGACGTGGTGATTTCGGTAATGAGTTTCGTGGCCTGCTCCACCGTCTCCTGCGGTTTGCTGTACAGGTTTTTTTCAATATCCCGAATGACATTGGCGGTGTTGACGAAGGCCTTCTCGATGCGCTCGGCATCTTGGCGGCGTAACTGCATCTGCGCCATCATGGCTCGCTTGGCGACCATGATGGGAGACAGTTCGGGTTTCAACGCGGCAGCATCAGCCTCAACGACGGGGATCGGAGTTGGTCCCGGGACCGGGGTTTGAGCGGGGAGCTTGGGGGTGAGCGGCCCCACCCCTGCGGGCGGGGGGCTGCCCTCACTCAACTCCGGGCTGAAGCGAACGGTCTTCAAGCCCAGGTTGCGAATGATCGCAATTTGATCCTCAGACTTGATCTTGAAATGGCTGAACGCGAAGGGGTGCTCGAACCACTTCATATCAAGGTAAATATACAACCCCACCCGGAGTTGGTCTACTGATAGAACTGGGTCGTTTGACATGAATGCTCAGCCGTCAACTGGAACATCAACTTCAGTGAGCGCGCAACAATTTACGCTGCCCATCGCACCATCCCCGTCCAGGCGGTGGCCAGCACCACCACCCCAAAGGCAATACGGTAATACGCAAACCCTGAAAAACTGTGAGTGGCAATATAGCGTAAGAGCCAGCGAATGCACAGCCAGGCACTAATGAAAGACACCACCAGACCCACGCCAAACAAAGGCAGGTCCGTCACGGCGAGCAAAGCCCGCTCCTTGTACAGGCTGTAGGCCCCCGCCCCAATGAGCGTGGGAATCGCCAGATAGAAAGAAAAATCGGTGGCGGCCCGGCGCGACAGGCCCAGCAGCATGCCGCCGATGATGGTGGCACCGCTGCGGCTGGTGCCGGGAATCATGGCCAGACATTGCACCAGGCCGACCTTCAGGGCGTCCATGGGGGTCATGGACTCGACCTCGTGAATGCGTGCCAGCGCCGGGTTGTTTTCCTGGCGCCGCTCAGCCCACAAAATGATGAAACCACCGATGATGAAAGTACTGGCCACCACCACGGGCGTGAACAGATGCGCCTTGATGGCCTTGCCAAACAGCAAGCCCAGGATGACGGCGGGCACAAACGCAATGAACACATTCAGGGCAAACTGCTGTGCCTGCTTGTCGGTGGGCAAGGCCACCAGCGTGTCGCGTATTTTTTGCCAGTAAACCAGAATCACGGCAAAAATGGCGCCGGTCTGGATGGCGATATCAAACACTTTGGCTTTGTCATCGTCAAAGCCCAGCAAAGCCCCGGCCAGGATCAAATGCCCGGTCGATGAAATAGGCAAGAACTCGGTCAGTCCTTCAACGAGGCCCATGAGGGCGGCTTTGATCAGCAATGCGATATCCACGTATATCCTTCAATTTACAAACAATCAGGCGCGAGACAAAGTAGCGCCTATCTGGGTCTGGCATTGGCCCCGGCCCATCACAACTGGCGAGCCGAGAACGTGTCGCAGCCCTTGACGCTGCCATTTTTCAGCCCATTATCGAACCAGCGCTGGCGTTGCGCGCTGGTGCCGTGGGTAAAACTCTCGGGCACCACAGAGTGCCCACTGGACCGCTGCAAGGCATCGTCGCCAATCTTCGCGGCAGCGTTCATGGCCTCTTCCACATCGCCCGGTTCCAGCAACTGCCGGGCCGTCTGGGCATGGTTGGCCCAAACGCCAGCAAAACAGTCCGCCTGCAACTCCAGCCGCACACTCAAGCGGTTGTATTCAGCCTGACTGACACGACTCCGCATCTGGTCCATCTTGGCGCTGATACCCAGCAGGTTCTGCACATGGTGGCCGACCTCGTGGGCAATCACGTAGGCCTGCGCAAAGTCGCCCGGTGCGCCGAGCCGGTCCTTGAGCGTTTTGTAAAAATCAAGATCGATGTAGACCTTCTGGTCCCCCGGGCAATAAAACGGCCCCATGGCCGCCTGCCCCTGGCCGCAAGCTGTGGGCGTCGCGCCGCGAAACAGCACCAATTTGGGTTCTTTGTAGGTGGCCCCGCCTTGGCTGAACACGTCTTTCCAGACGTCTTCGGTATCGCCCAGCACGGTGGAGACGAATTTGGCCATGCGATCGTCCGCCGGAGGTTTGTGAGCGGCGACTTGCTGGGTTTGCGGCGCCGGGCTGCCACCGCTGAGCAGGTTGAGCACGGTCATAGGGCTGACGCCCAGGAAATAGGAAGCCACCAGCGCAATCGCGATCGACCCGAGGCCTAAACCGCGGCCGCCAAAACCGCCGCCACCCGATGAGCCGCCACCGTCACGGCGATCTTCCACGTTGTCAGATTCGCGATTACCTTCCCATTTCATGGAATCACTCCCGGTGAGAACAATAAAACGCCGCCGTCAAACCAATGAAAAAACTCAGGCCCGGGGCAAGGTCACGCCACTCTGGCCCTGGTATTTACCGCCGCGGTCCTTGTAGCTGGTTTCGCAGACATCGTCCTTGTCACTCTCGAAAAACAGCACTTGGGCGCAACCTTCGCCCGCGTAAATCTTGGCCGGCAGGGGCGTGGTGTTGCTGAATTCGAGCGTCACATAGCCTTCCCATTCGGGCTCGAACGGCGTGACGTTGACGATGATGCCGCAACGGGCGTAGGTGCTTTTGCCCAGGCAAATGGTCAGCACGTTGCGCGGAATACGGAAGTACTCCATGGTGCGGGCCAGTGCAAAGCTGTTGGGCGGAATGATGCAACTGTCGCCATGGAAATCGACAAAGCTCTTTTCGTCAAAGTTCTTCGGGTCCACCACGGTGCTGTGGATATTGGTGAAAACCTTGAATTCAGGTGCGCAACGGATGTCATAGCCATAGCTGCTGGTGCCGTAACTGATGATTTTGTTGCCGTCGCGTTCGCGGATCTGGCCGGGCTCGAAGGGCTCGATCATGCCGGTGGTCTCAGCCATATGGCGGATCCATTTGTCGCTTTTGATACTCATGGGGATGGAACTCCTAGTTTGACCCGATTGTAATAAGCGCTTTGAACACCTCACCGCCCCAAGCAAAACTGAAATGCTATTTTTTTAGTAGCTACTCACGCACTATTGACGGGGGCTAGAGGCCTAAAAGGCTTGAGAAATCACGGTTTTTTCTATCAACCGGTCATCCCCGAGCACGATCATGGCAAACAGCAGCTCGTCCAGGCTGTTGGCCTGGGCCGTCCGGCGCGCCAGCAAAGGCGTGGCTTGCGGGTTGAGCACCACAAAATCGGCCTCGCAACCCGGCTGCAAGTTGCCAATCATCGGTCGGCCCTTTTGACCATCCAGACCCAGGGCCTGCGCCGCGCCGGCGGTGTGTTGCCACCACAGGTGCTGCGGCGACAAGGACAAGCCCGGTTTGGTCTGCCCTTCGCGCCCCACGTAATACGCGGCCAGCATGGTGTGGAACGGGCTGAAACTGGTGCCCCCACCCACGTCGCTGGCCAAGCCATATCTGAAGCCGATGCGGTCGGCGCCGGCATAGTCGAAAAAACCGCTGCCCAGGAACAGGTTGCTGGTCGGGCTGATGGCGGCCACCGCGCCGGTGTCGCGCATCAGGGCACGGTCGGTGTCGTCAAAATGAATGCAATGGGCGTAAATGGCGCGGTCCCGCATCAGGCCGAAATCGTTATACGTGGCGAGGTAGCTGCTGGAGGCCGGAAACAGCTCACGCGCCCAGGCGATCTCGTCCTTGTTCTCCGCCACATGCGACTGAATCCAGACGTCGGGGTATTTGGCCGCCAGTTCGCCAGCGCCGCGCAACTGGGACTCACTGCAAGTGGGTGCAAAACGCGGGGTGATGGCGTAGCCCAGACGGTCTTGACCGTGCCACTTCTGGATCAACGCTTCGGAATCCACCAGACTTTGTTCGGTGCCGTTGCACGAACCACCGGGCGCCGCGCGGTTGAGCAAGTCGGCGGGGGCATGGCGGTCCATCAGGCACAAGCCCGTGATGAGCCGCAGGTGGCGGGCTTGCGCCTCGGTGAACAAGGCGTCCACCGACTCGGTGTGCGAGGTGGCAAAGCTGAGCGCCGTGGTGACACCGTTGCGCAGCAGCTCTGCTATAAAAAACGTAGCTGCCTGCGCACTGTAGTCGGGGGCTTCAAAGCGTTTTTCTTCAGGAAATGTGTGATTTTCAAGCCAGGGCAACAAGCCATCGGCAGGCGAGCCGATGACGTTGGTTTGCGGGAAGTGGATGTGCATGTCCACAAAACCGGGGGCAATGATGCGCCCCGGCAGGTGCTCAATCGCCACACCCGGGAACTTGTCTTTCAGTTGACTGAACGGCCCCACGGCCTGCACCACCTGAGTGCCGGTGGCATCCGGCCCGACCACCAGCAGGCCGTCTTCTTCAAAAATGGCCGCATGGCGCGGTTCGCGATCAGGGGCAAAACGGAGGATGGCGGCGCGGTAAGCTTTCATGGCGAACAAGCTTAACCGCTCGCCGCGTTCAATGGGCACACCTTGCCGAATAAGGACTTTGCGCCCGCCCCCTCCAGCGATCAGGGCAGTTTGGCTTGCACGCCCTGCACCAGCCAGTTCATCTTGAGAATCTGCTCGTCACTCAAGGTCTGGCCTTTGGCAATGACCACCTTGCCCTCGTTGTCCAGAACCACCTGGTTGGCATGAAAGGGATGCAGCTTGCCGCTCGCAATGTCTTTTTGCCGCGCCAGCACTTCGGCTTGCACGGCCTTGGGCACTTTGGTGCCAAAACCGTCGACCTTGATCATGCCCTCACGCACGCCACCCCAAACGCGGCCGCTCTTCCAGCGGGCATCCAGCACGGCTTGCGCGCGCTGGGTGTAGTACTGGCCCCATTGGTGGGTGACGGCGGCGATCTGTGCGTCCGGAGCAATTTTGCGCATATCCGAGTGGTAGGCCACAGCCAGTTTGCCGCGCTCCTGGGCTGCGGTCATCACGGCGGAGGAGCCGGTGTGGAATGCAATCACATCCACGTTCTGGTTGAACAGCGTCATGGCCGCGTCGCGCTCGCGGGTCGGATCGAACCAGGCGTTGAGCCACACCACTTTGACTTCGGCCCGGGGGTTGACGGAGCGCATGCCGAGGGCAAAAGCATTGATGCCTTGCAAAACTTCAGGGATGGGAAAACCGGCGACGTAGCCCGCCACGTTGCTGGTCGTCATGCGCCCGGCGGCGATGCCAGCGAGGTAACGGCCTTCGTAATACCGGGCATTGGCGACGGCCACATTGGGCGCGGTCTTGTAACCGGTGATGGATTCAAACTTGACGTCCGGGAACTCGGCCGCCACTTTGAGCGTGGGTTCCATGTAGCCAAAACTCGGCGTGAAGATGAGATTGTGGCCGGTGGCTGCCAGATCGCGAATCACGCGCTCGGCATCCGGCCCTTCGGCCACATTTTCGATATAGGTGGTTTTGACCCGTGCGCCCAAGGCAACCTCAACGGCTTTGCGGCCTTCGTCATGCTGATGCACCCAACCGGTCTCCAGCAGCGGCGCCACATAGACAAAACCGATCTTGAGCGGCTCTTTAGAAGGCGCGACAGGTGCCGGACTTGATTGCGAAAAAACGGGGGGAATAAAACAAGCGGCCGCGAACGCGGCAACGAGGTTTTTATACATGGTAGTCCTCTACATGGCTCCGAAACACAAAAACCAAGGCCCGCCGGAGCAGCGGGCCTTGGGAGGTCAATTTTAACCGGGCGTGGTGCGCGGCGTTTTAGTTGAAGGTCTCGAACGTGGCGTTCAAACGGTCGATGTACTGACGCCGGAGCGCGTCGTCGATAAAGCTGGCTTCAAAACTGTTGTGCGCCAGTTGGTAGGCGTGCTGCGCCGTCAAACCCAAGGCGGCAAAGGTCTGGGTGAAGTTCTGATTGATGTAGCCGCCAAAATAAGCCGGGTCGTCCGAGTTGACGGTCGCCACAATGCCAGCCTCCAGCAGGCGCCCCAGGTTGTGCTCCGCCAGCGTTGGAAACACCCGCAGTTTCAGGTTGGAAAGCGGGCATACCGTGAGGGGAATCCGCTCCTTGACCAGGCGCGCCATGAGCGCCGGGTCATTGAGGGCCTGCACGCCGTGGTCGATGCGCTCCACCTTGAGGACATCGAGCGCGCTCCAGATATAAGCCGGCGGGCCTTCTTCACCCGCATGCGCCACCAGCCGCAAACCCAGTTCGCGGGCACGGGCAAACACGCGGGCAAACTTTTCAGGTGGATGGCCTCTTTCACTTGACGCCAAACCGATGCCCACCAGCTTGTCGCGCAGCGGCATGGCTTGCTCCAGGCATTCAAAGGCTTCCTGCTCGCTCAGGTGGCGCAGGAAGCAAAGAATCAGCGAGGCGCTCATGCCAAATTCGGCTTGGGCATCGACGCAGGCGCGGTGCAGGCCGTTGATGACCGTCTCGGTGCTCACGCCATGGCCGGTGTGCGTCTGGGTGTCGAAAAATATTTCCGTGTGAATGACGTTATCAGCCGCCGCGCGGGCCAGATAGGCGTGCGTCATGTCATAGAAATCCTGCTCGGTGCGCAGCACCAGGGTGCCCGCATGGTAGATGTCCAGAAAGTCCTGCAGGTTGTCAAACACATAGGCGCGGCGCAGGGCTTCAACGTCCGGGTAGGCCATGGCAACGCCATTGCGCTGGGCCAACGAGAACATCAACTCGGGCTCCAGCGAGCCTTCAATGTGCATGTGCAGTTCGGCCTTGGGCATGCGCTGCAGCAATTCAGGCAGACGCTCGGCGGAAACGGGTTTAACTTTCAACATCATCAATCATCCTTTGGCCGGTGTGCGGTGGCACTGTTCGGTATGGTATTTTGACATTCCAGCGCGTCTGCTTAAATACCCGTGATCACTGCCAAATAAAGAAAACACCATGCCCAATCGCCCCCTCGTCGATTTTTCTGCCCTTGAGGCTGAGCTCCAAACCTTTGCCGATGAACGGGACTGGCAGCCCTATCATTCGCCTAAGAACCTGGCGATGGCACTGACCGGCGAGGTGGGGGAACTCGTAGAGTTATTTCAGTGGCAAACCGAAGCACAGTCCTGCTTGACGGCCAGTGATCCAGCCACGGCGCAGGCGGTTCGCGATGAACTGGCCGATGTCCTGCTCTATCTGGTTCGTTTGTCATCCGTGCTGGGCGTGGATCTGAACGAAGCGGTGGTGCATAAATTAGCAAAAAATGCCAAAAAATATCCCAAAGGTGACTCGACGCCCAGCCGGTAACAAGGCAAACATCTTTGTTTGATCAAAACAAGCCATGGCCCCTGACAAACCCCGTACTCCCCGAATCCAACGCCTTTTTCTGGCGCTTTGGCCCGATGAGGGAGTTAAAGAGCAACTTGCCGAGCATGCCAATCAATGGACCTGGTCTTCTGGATGTGCGCCCTATGCGCCAGCAGACTGGCACGTCACCCTGCATTTCATCGGTGATGTGGATGCCGATCGCGTAGAAGACATTTCGACAAGTGCGGGAGTGCCGTTTCAGCCATTCGAGTTGATCCTGGACCAGCCCAGGCTCTGGCCGCACGGTTTGGCGGTGCTTTGCGCGACGGAGGTGCCCATGCCGCTGCTAGCGCTGTACGACCGGCTTGGGAACGTGCTGCGCGGGCTTGATCTTCCTGTCGAGACCCGCCCCTATCAGCCCCATGCCACGTTGGCGCGACGTGCTGGCGCAGCAATCCCACCAACGGCATCTGCGCCAGTGGTGTGGTGGGTACGGCGTTTTGCACTGGTCATTTCAACGGGAGATCGGGAGCAACGCTACCGCGTGATTCGCCAGTACCACTAAACCGGTTCATTAACCACGTGTTCAAAGGTTAGCAGCCCTGCGCCCGAAAGCTGCGCCGCATCTGGAACCACTGCGCCTGCAGATCGGCCAAGGCTGGTTGCTTGGTACGCTTTTTGTATTTATTCCGGTGAGTAGGTGAAGCGCATCTGCCAACACCGCCCTAAACTGGTCATGGCGCACGTCATTCCCAACCTGCTCACGGCCAGATGCCTTGTTGAGGCCGCGTATGGGTATGCCTATCCCTATTTGGGGGATACGTTGTAAAGCTGATGAGATGGTTGAGGTAGTGCAGACGTTTGCACTGGTGACAGAACAGCTGATAAAAATCAGTTCTGCAGTTGTCGCTGACGTAAAAGCATCTGGTCTTTTTGAAGGACGACATCGAATTTACTCAGGAAGCTCTGCCCGAGCAGTGCATCGTTGTCCTTGTGTCCAACCAGACCAATGGCAACGTTGACGCCAGAAACGTCAATCGGCCCCAGGGACACAGGAACATTGGACAGAATCCGGCCCTGTATATCTCCGTTGGCCGTCTTGAATATTGTTGGCACACCCAGACTGGTTGAAATGCCCGCCTTGCGTGCAAACTGTTCACTGATGGTCACCATGGATGCACCTGTATCCACCAGAAAATTGACGGGCTTGCCAGCAACCACTCCTGTTGCGTAAAAGTGTCCATCGCGGTTTCTCGGAATGACAACATCCCCCGTTGCAGAAATGACTATTGGCTTGGGCTTGAGGTAAAGATGAGCAATGGAATAAAGACCGTATAAAACGACCAACCAGAACATCAGCATCAAGAGCGGGGTGACTTTGCCTTTTGACATGGTGTGTGGCGTGCTCCGTTTGAAGGGGCGTACGTTTCGCTCCTTTTGGGCTCGTTCCTTGAGAACGTCTTTGTACCAATCCCGGTCTTCCATTCCCATTTGAATTCCCTCCCGCGAACTCGTTGTTTGAATAGTTGATTTACCAATGAAAAAGGCCTCCGAGTATCGCTACTTGGAGGCCTTTGTCATGCGGTCTGGTGGAGCTGGGGGGATTTGAACCCCCGTCCGCAAGCCTTGTTCGGGCAGATCT
>JAZKHK010000179.1:0-5008 GCA_040385425.1 Pseudomonadota bacterium
AATATGCCCAAAATGAAGACCAAGAGCGCGGCGAAGAAACGCTTCCGCGTCCGTCCAGGTGGAACCGTTAAACGCGGCCAAGCCTTCAAACGTCACATCTTGACCAAGAAGACCACCAAAAATAAACGCCATTTGCGCGGTACCACCGGTGTTCATGAGACCAATATGGGTCACATGGCACAGATGCTGCCAGGCCGTGGTATTTAATTAACGACGAACAAGGAGTAATCACATGCCTCGCGTCAAACGTGGTGTAACGGCTCGCGCCCGCCATAAAAAAGTTCTCGCCCTTGCAAAAGGTTTTCGCGGTCGCCGCGGTAATGTTTACCGCGTCGCCAAAGAAGCGGTAATGAAAGCTGGGCAATATGCCTACCGTGATCGCCGTACCAAAAAGCGTGTCTTCCGTCAGTTGTGGATTGCCCGTATCAATGCCGCTGCTCGTCAGTGTGGCATGACCTACAGTCAGTTCGCCAACGGTCTGAAGAAGGCGAGCATCGAGATTGACCGCAAGGTTCTGTCCGATATCGCTATACATGATATGGCCGCTTTTGCCGGCATCGTGGAACAAGTTAAGGCCAAGCTGGCTGCTTGAGTTCACGGTAGTCTGCTATTGATAAAATAGCAATCTACGTAACAGAAACAAGGGCTAGAGCTTGAAAAAGCACTAGCCCTTTTTCAATGACAAGAGAATTTATGAACGAGTTGAACGTCGTCGTTGACAGTGCCAAAGCTGCCTTTGAGCAGGCCATCACACCTGCCGATCTGGAAAATGCCAAAGCCCTGTTTTTGGGTAAGTCTGGTCAAATCACCGAACTGATGAAGGGCATGGCAGCCTTGGCCGTAGACGAGAAAAAATCTCGCGGTGCTGCTATCAACCTAGCCAAGCAGGCAATTGAAGCGGCCTTGACTCATCGCCGCCAAGCGCTCGCCGAGGCTGAGTTACAAGTCCAACTCCAGGCCGAAGCGCTGGACGTTACTTTGTCAGGCCGTCAGCGCGGACAGGGCGGTTTGCACCCGGTGTCAATCACATTGGAACGTATTGAAGCTATCTTCGGCTCGATGGGTTTTGACGTGGCGCAAGGACCCGAGATCGAGACCGACTGGTTCAACTTCACAGCGCTGAATACGCCCGAAGACCATCCTGCGCGTTCGATGCACGACACTTTTTACGTTGAAGGCGGCTCTGCCAGTGCGCCCAATCTCTTGCGCACCCACACCAGCCCGATGCAAGTCCGCTATGCGGTCCAGCACGTCAAGCAACACCGTGCTGCAACTGACGCTGGTGAAGGACTGTTTTCAGGCTCCATGCCCGAGATTCGCGTTATTGCGCCCGGCCGTACCTACCGTGTTGACAGTGACGCGACGCATTCGCCCATGTTTCACCAATGCGAAGGCTTGTGGGTTGGCGAAAACGTCAGTTTCAAAGACCTTAAATTTGTTTTCACCGATTTTTGTCGCACCTTCTTTGAGTCAGACGATCTGGTTCTGAGATTCCGTCCCAGTTTTTTCCCGTTTACTGAGCCGAGTGCTGAAATTGATATCCAGTTTCAGACGGGACCGCTCGCCGGTCGCTGGCTGGAAGTGGCCGGCTCAGGCCAGGTTCATCCCAATGTGATTCGCAACATGGGACTGGATCCCGAGAAATACATTGGTTTTGCGTTCGGCATGGGACCGGACCGCCTAACGATGCTTCGTTATGGCGTGAATGATTTGCGCTTGTTTTTTGACGGCGATATTCGCTTTCTTTCGCAATTCCAATGAAAAGAAACTGATTAGAAAAGCTGACTATGCAATTCCCCGAATCCTGGCTCCGTGAATTCTGTAACCCGCCATTGACCACTGAGCAACTTGCTGAGACGCTCACCATGGCAGGTCTCGAAGTTGAAGAACTCAAACCGGTCGCTCCACCTTTTACCCATATCGTCGTGGGTGAAATTAAAGAAGCCGTGCAGCACCCCAATGCGGATCGCCTGCGCGTATGCAAGGTGGATGTAGGGCAGGCCGCTTGGCTCGATATCGTATGCGGTGCCCCCAACGCCCGTATTGGCATCAAGGTCCCTGTTGCCTTGGTTGGCGCCGAGTTGCCTCCCGGTGAAGATGGAAAACCATTTTTGATCAAGGTTGGCAAACTGCGTGGTGTCGAGAGCCAGGGCATGCTGTGTTCTGCACGCGAATTGAAGTTGTCGGAAGATCAAGGTGGGCTGCTGGAACTGGCCAGTGATGCGCCGCTGGGCCAGAATATTCGCGAGTATTTGAACCTTGACGACACCTTGTTCACGCTCAAACTCACACCTAATCTGGCTCATTGTCTGAGTGTGTACGGCGTGGCGCGTGAAGTTTCGGCCTTGACTGGCGCGCCTTTGAAGAGCGCCTCTTTTCCTGCTATCAAGGTTGGCAGTGCAGACAAGTTGCCGGTGAAGATCAGTGCGCCAGATTTGTGTGGCCGTTTTTCCGGTCGCATTGTGCGCTATGTCAATACAAGGGCCAGCACGCCGCAATGGATGGTGGACCGTTTGGCTCGTTGCGGTCAGCGCAGTGTCACGGCATTGGTCGATATATCCAACTACGTGATGTTCGAGTTGGGCCGCCCCTCGCATATTTTTGATCTGGACAAAATTCACGGCGGTTTGGATGTCCGCTGGGGTAAGCCGGGCGAACAACTCAAGCTGCTCAATGGCAACACGGTTTCGGTGGATGAGAACGTTGGCGTGATTGCCGACGAGAATCAAGTGGAGTCTCTTGCCGGCATCATGGGTGGCGATGCCACGTCGGTGTCTGATGACACGCAGCACGTTTATGTGGAAGCGGCCTTCTGGTGGCCTAAAGCCATTGCGGGCCGATCACGCCGCTTCAACTTCTCTACGGATGCGGGTCATCGCTTTGAGCGCGGCGTGGACCCGAGCCAGACCGTGGAACATATCGAACGCATTACCCAGTTGATCCTTGATATTTGTGGCACGCCAGACACGGCATGCGGTCCCATTGATGACTTGCAAGTGAACATGCCCGCAGCCTCTGCGGTCAGTTTGCGAGTGGCGCGTGCCAGCAAAATCATCGGCATGCCGCTCACACAGGCGCAATGTGTCGATGCGCTAACCCGTTTGGGCTTGCCGGTCACACAAACGGATGGCATCGTCACTGTGGCGCCACCGTCGTACCGCTTCGACCTGCAAATTGAAGAAGACCTGATTGAAGAAGTGGCTCGCATGGTGGGCTACAACAATCTGCCCCAGACGCCACCGCTGGCGCCTATTACTGCCAAAATTCGTCCCGAATCGCAACGTAGTCCCTTCGCCGTGCGCCGCACGATGGCCGCATTGGGTTATCAAGAAACCATCAACTTCAGCTTTGTGGAAGAGCGTTGGGAGCATGAACTCGCGGGCAATTCAAACCCCATCAAACTTCTCAACCCCATAGCCAGCCAGATGAGCGTGATGCGCTCGTCGCTGTTGGGTTCGCTGCTACAGGTTTTGAAGTTCAACCTGGACCGCAAAGCTCAGCGGGTACGGGTGTTTGAATTGGGACGCGTGTTTTTGCGAGACACCGCAGTTAAAAACACCGACACCACTGTAGAAGGCTTTCATCAGCCCATGCGCGTAGCGGGCATGGTGTGCGGTAGTGCCGATGCCCTGCAGTGGGGGCGCAAAGAACAGAACATTGACTTCTTTGATGTAAAAGGGGATGTGGAGTCTTTGTTGGCGCCGCTCAAACCGGCCTTTGCGCCCGCCGAGCATCCCGCCATGCATCCTGGGCGTTGCGCTCACGTGTTGCTCGATGGTGTCTCGATTGGTTTTGTGGGCGAGTTGCATCCCAAATGGCGCCAAGCCTACGATTTGGCACAGGCACCGCTCATGTTTGAGTTGGAACTTGATGCCGTTCTGCTGCGCCAGGTGCCAGTGTTCAAGGCGGTGACCAAGCACCAGGCCGTGGAGCGCGACATTGCTGTATTGGTGGACGAAAAAATCACCCATGCCGCGTTAATGGGCGCTGTTTGGGCAGCCCCAACCGCAGGCTTGTTACGTGACGCCACTCTTTTCGACGTCTATCGCCCCAAACCAGGCAAGGATTCCGAGGTCGTGGCTTTGCCAAATCAAGAAAAGAGTTTGGCGGTTCGCTTGACCCTCAACAGTGATTCCGTCACTTTGACAGAAGAGCAAATCGAAACCACTGTTCAAGCGGTGGTGAGTTCCTTGATCAGCACATTAGGTGCTCGTCAGCGTGCGTGATTCATTGACCTCTGCCAAAACATCAAGCGGGAACTGAATGGACATCATCGTTGAAAGTCTGGAAACGCCTGCGCTGACCAAAGCGCAACTGGCAGAGTTGCTGTTTGAGCAAATTGGTTTGAATAAACGTGAATCAAAGGACATGATTGACGCGTTTTTTGATTTAATCTCTGACAGCCTGATTGAAGGAGATGACGTCAAAATTTCAGGTTTTGGCAACTTTCAGATACGTACCAAAGCACCGCGTCCAGGTCGCAACCCCCGAACCGGGGAGGCGATTCCTATTCAAGCCCGTCGGGTGGTAACTTTTCATGCGAGTCACAAACTCAAAGAGCAAATTCAGGATGAAAGCCGAAAGGCTTAATGCCGCAGTCATCACTTGTGACTTTACATACCGTAGCGACTTAGAGTAGTCTTGACACTTTTTGAAATTTGATCGCCTACTGCATTGATTTAAATGGAGAAAACTCTTCCCCCCATACCTGTCAAACGCTATTTCACCATCGGTGAAGTTGGCGATTTATGTGGCGTTAAACCTCATGTGCTACGGTATTGGGAGCAAGAGTTCACGCAACTACGCCCCATGAAACGGCGTGGCAATCGCCGCTACTATCAGCATCATGAGGTGTTGATGATTCGTCGAATTCGAGATTTGCTCTACGACCAGGGCTTCACTATCAGTGGTGCCCGCAATAAGATGCAGGAAATTCTGCAGTCTGAGCGCGATAAAAAACCCAGTTATGAACTGTTGCTCGACGGCGTCGACGTCATTGAGGTTAGCG
>JAZKHK010000180.1:0-11993 GCA_040385425.1 Pseudomonadota bacterium
CTTGTTCAGTTCCCCCTCGCTGTAACCGATCAGCTCTTCCCAGCGTTTGGAGTGCGTCTGTTGGCCGGTGATCAGGTTCCAGTCCCACAGGCCGGCACCGGCGCTCTCCAGCGCCAGTTTCCAGGGGTTGTCGTTGTCGTTCACGGATGTACAGAAATAAGTCGAAGAATGGGAAGGCGGTCAAGCTGCGCCTTCAGTGGCTGGCAGTATCCCACGACTCGTTCGGTAAACGCCTAGCGATATCCCTACAGCCTGCTTCGGACCGCCTCGACCCGGGCAATGTGTATAAATTCACCAATATTTTTGCCGCTAGCCCCCGTCGCTATTGCCTGAGCAGCTATTGAATCTGTAGCAACGCCTTGCGCCGCCGCCAAGGCAGCCAACAGCCTGGGTCGTTGCGGGTAGGGCGATTCGGCAGAACCGAGCCGGCCCCGGGCATCGCATTCGCAGGCCAGCAGCACCTCGGCAAAGCGCTGCGGCTTGCGAAAGGCGTCGCAGCGTTCCAGCAGGCGCACCACCGCGGCGGCGTTCAGGTCGGTGCTGCGGTGGATGTTGCCGTGCTCGCGCGCCACCACGTCGGCCAGTTCGCGGCATTCGGTGGGGATGCGCAGGCGCTCGCACACGCCTTTGAGCAGGCGGGCGCTGCGCTCTTCATGGCCGATGTGGCGCGGCAGCACGTCGGCGGGCGTGGTGCCCTTGCCGAGGTCGTGGAACAGGCAGGCCAGGCGCACCGGCAGGGAGGCGTTCAGGCGCGCGCTCATGTCCAGCACCATCAGCAGGTGAATGCCCGTGTCGATTTCCGGGTGGTAGTCGGCACGCTGCGGCACGCCCCACAGCTTGTTGACCTCGGGCAGCAGGCGCGCCAGGGCGTCGCAATCGCGCAGCACCTCAAGCATGCGCGACGGGGTGTTTTCCATCAGGCCTTTGGCCAGTTCCTGCCAGACCCGCTCGGGCACCAGATGGTCGGCTTCGCCGGACTTCACCATCTTGCGCATGAGCTGGCGCGTCTCGGGCGCCACCGTGAAATCCTGGAAGCGCGCTGCCAGCCGGGCCACGCGCAGGATGCGCACCGGGTCTTCGCGAAAGGCGGCGGTGACATGGCGGAACACCTTGTTGGCAATGTCCTGCTGACCGTTAAATGGGTCTACCAGTACGCCGCTGTCGGCCCAAAACCCGGAATCCAGCGTGGAATATTCATGAAATCGGCCGCTAGCCCTCGTGGGATAAGCGCAGACAGCTATTGAATTGATAGTGAGGTCGCGCCGCGCCAGGTCTTCTTCCAGCGTCACATCGGGCGCCGCGTGCACGGCAAACCCGTGGTAGCCGGGCGCGGTTTTGCGCTCGGTGCGGGCCAGCGCATATTCTTCTTTGGTGGTGGGGTGCAGAAACACCGGAAAGTCTTTGCCCACCGGCACATAGCCCTGCGCGATGAGGGCGTCCGGCGTGGCGCCCACCACCACCCAGTCGCGGTCTTTCACCGGCAACCCCAGCAGCGCATCGCGCACTGCGCCTCCGACCAGATAGACCTCCATGTCAGCGCGGCGAGCTTGAGCGGGTCAAGCGGTAAGGCTCTTCGAAATCGCGGAAGTCGTTCTCTTCCCGCGCGTCATCGATCCAGGTTTGGATGCCGGGCAGGGCGCAGACCCGTTCGATGTAGGCCGCAATCGCCGGCGGCACCGGCAGGGCATAAGTTTTCAGGCGCATGCAGACCGGGGCAAAGTAGGCATCGGCCACCGTGAAGTCGCCAAACAGCAGCGGCCCGCCGTGCTGGGCCAGCAAGCCTTGCCACATGTCCACCAAGCGCGCCACATCGACGCGCACAGAGGGTTGATCACGCCAGATCAGGGCGCCGACCTCGGGCAGAGCGGCTTCAATGTTCATCGGGCAGTTGCCACGCAGCGCCGTGAACCCGGCGTGCATCTCGGCGCAGACACTGCGCGCGCGTGCTCGCGCCGCGGTGTCGCGCGGCCACAGTTGCCGGTCCGGGAACTGCTCGGCCACGTATTCCGCAATCGCCAGCGTGTCCCACACCGCCAGATCGCCGTCCACCAGCACCGGCACCTTGCCGGTGGGCGTCAGGGGGTTGATCGTGGCTTTGAAAGCGGAATCGGCCTCAAACGAGTCAAAGCGGACCTTGACCTCTTCAAAAGGAATGTTCGCCTGCTTGAGCAGCACCCAGGGACGCATGGACCAGGATGAGTAGTTTTTGTTGCCGATGTAAAGCTTGAGCATGGTGTCCTCCAAAAGCGCCATGCTAGCGCAGCAATCCATGGCAATTGATGAGTTTTGGTCGTCCCATTAATGCGCTTGCAGGTCAGGGCAGTTCTGTGTTGATGGCTGCCACCGTCGCATCGCGCGGCCCCACCAGCCCCAGGCGGCTTTTCAGCGACTGGGGTTGTCCGGTGATCAGCGCGGCGTAGTTGGTGGTGTTGGAGAGCACTTTTTTCACGTAATCGCGGGTTTCCTGAAACGGCACGTTTTCGGCCCAGATGGCGGCTTCCAGCGTGGGGCCGCCCGTTTGGCCGCGCCAACTGCGCGGGCGGCTGGGGCCGGCGTTGTAGGCGGCGGCGGCCATCGGCATGGAGCCGGCAAAGTCGTCGAGCACCAGCTTGAGGTAGCCCGTGCCGATGGCAATGTTGGTGTCCCGGTCGGTGATATGGTGCGGTTTGAAGTCGGTCAAGCCGATTTTCCGGGCGGTCCATTTGGCCGTGGGCGGCATGACCTGCATCAGGCCGGAGGCGCCCACGCCCGAGCGGGCATCGGTGATGAAGCGGCTTTCCTGGCGGATCAGGCCGTACACATAAGCCGGGTCCAGGCCGATCTGGGTGGCGCGTTGTATCACCGCGTTTTTGTGCGGCATGGGAAAGCGCTGTTCAAAGTCGATCACGGTTTTGGTCCGGTCGCTGGTGTTGATGCAGCGGTCCCACACCTCGTTCTGGCAGGCCAGGTCGGCGGCGGCCAGCAACTCGCGGTCGCCCATGCCGCCGCGCTGGTGCAGGTTGGTGCTGTAGTTCCATTCGCGCACGCCTTCGCTGCGCAAGCCCAACTGGATGGCGTACAGGCTGCGGTTCAGGCCGGGGTTTTGTCGGGCGGCGGTTTTCTCGGCTGGGGTCAGGGCCATCGGCCGCTCGGGCGTGGTGATGGGCTGGCCCAGTTCTTCCAGCGCCAGTTGCTCATAGAAGCCGCGCACGCTGGCAATGCTTTGCAGCAGTTGGGTGGCTTCCAGCCGGTCGGCGTCGTTTTTGGCCAGTTTGAGCTGGGCCCGGGCGCGCCAGTACACCCAGGTGGATTCCTGCTGTGCTGGCTCGCTCATGGCCTTGGTCGCGGCCAGTACCGCTTTCCATTGGCCCTGGCGCAGGGCGGCACGCACTTTCCAGCCCAGATGGTCGTCGTTCAAATCAGTGTCCTTGGCCTTGGCAAAGTGCTCCATGGCATCGCCTGACAAGCGTTGCGCCACCTGTTTGCCGATCACGCCCCACGTCCATGAGCGTTGTTCATTGTTCAGGTGCACGCTCCAGTGGTTCTCCAGCACGCTGGCGGCCATGTCGGGGTCGGTCATGGCCAGGCGAATCAGCGCCAGCACCACCGACTCTTTGGCCACGCGGCCGGGTGCCACCACGCGTTTTGACAGGTAGCGGGCTGGGCTGTTGGTAATCTCGTCAATCGGATTGGCGGCTTCGGAGGAGATGATTTCAGCGGCCAGTCGGGCGGCTTTCGGCCGGTTGAGTTCCATCGCGAGGCGGGCTTTGCGCCAGATGTCGGCATCACTCAGCTTTTTCGCGGCATACAAGCGGGTGGCGGCCAAAGTACAACCGTCCTCCGCCTCTTTTTGTGCGTACCACTCGCGTTTGACGCTGGCGGCCAGGTCAACGCCTTCCTGAACCGGCGCTACCGCGAGTGCGTAGCAGCGCAGTTCGCGGTCGTCATTCATGCGGTAATTGGGCAGCTCGGCGGCGAACTGGGTCCAGTCGCGGCGCTGGCCCATCAGCAGCAGCCAGTCGGTGCGCAGTCGGTCTTCCTGGTAGGTGCCGGCAAAACGGGTCAAAAACTCCTGAATTTCACTGGGGCTCGCCATATCCAGGCGGGCCCGCAACTCCCAGTAGGCGCCCCAGGGCTCCAGCGCGTGGCCGCGTACTTGGGGCAGCAAGGCGCTCAGGCGTTTGCGATCCCCGCGCTTGAAAGCCTGGTTCATCTCCAGAATCGCCTCGTCTGCTTGGGCTTTGCCGATGGCTCTGGTTTGGGCGCAAGCGGGCGCGCTGACTGTCAAACTAAGGCTGCCTATGAGGGCAATCGATGTCAAAATGGTGTGAAACTGCATGTGGAGATTATGGATAACTCTGATGAAACCAGGGCCTTAGAAAAAAAAGCCCTTCGCAAACTTCTAATTGAGCAACGTCTGAACCTCCCGGACCGACGACAGCGGTCTGACTTGTTACAACGGGTCATGCGCATCTGGCTGGTCGGCCGCCCCGATACCGTCATCGGCGCCTACTGGCCCATCAAGGGGGAATTTGATCCACTTCCCGCCCTGCACCGCTGGAAAGAAGACGGCGAGTTGCTGGACCAGCCCCAACCCCGTCGAATTGGATTGCCGGTGGTGGACAAAGTTCACAAGACCATGACGTTCCATGCCTGGTATCCCGGTTGCCCTATGGAAGAAGATGCTTACGGCATCCCCAAGCCCAAAGACACCGAGATGATCGTGCCCACGCTGCTGTTTGTGTCGTGCGTTGGCTATGCGGCAGGCGGCTACCGGCTGGGTTATGGTGGCGGTTTTTATGACCGCATGCTGGCCAGTCTGGAACCCCGCCCGTTTACCGTCGGTCTGGGTTTTTCGACCGCCTTCCTGCCGGATTTTGAGCCGGAGCCGCATGACATCCCGCTCGATGCGATCCTGAACGATTACGGCGTGGTGTGGCCGGTCTGAAGAAAGCGTTTGCTTAAGGGGCCTCGCCAATCGCCTGGCGCGTGAGTTCGGCTTGTGCAGTCAGCCAGTCGCAAAACGCCTTGATTTCCGGTCGCGCGGCACTGCGCGGTCCGACGATAAGCCAGTAGGTCATAGGCGAGTCCAGCCGCATTTCCGGCAAAATTTCAACCAGATCGCCCGAGGCCAGGCTGTCCGCCACCAAGGGCATGCGGGCCAGTGCCACGCCTTGCCCGGTCAGGGCCGCCTGGACGATCTGGTGGGCGTAGTTGAAATAGAGCCAGCGCTTGGGCTCCACTTTTTCAACATGGTGCACTGCCAGCCAGCGCCGCCAGGTGATCCATTCAAAGTGGAGTGAGCGGTGAGCGTCGCTGGATTCGATCAAGGCGAAATGCGCCAGGTCTTCACCGCGTTGCAGGGCGTGTCCGCTTTTCAGCAGCCAGGGGCTGGCCACCGGCGTCAACTGCTCGCCAAACAGGCGCAGCGCGTTGGCGGGCACGTGGCTGGGCCGGGTGTAGCGCAGCGCCAGATCCACGTCGGTGGTGTCCATATCGACCGACACATCGGTGGTGTCAATGCGGATATCGATGTCGGGGTGTTCGCTTTGAAACGCTTCGAGCCGCGGGATCAGCCACATGGAGGCAAACGAGGCCCAGGTGCTGATGACCACGCTTTTGCGCCCGGCGTTACGCCGGATCAGTTGTACCGTGCTGTCCATGCGCTCCAGCGACGGTGCCACGGCGCGCAGCAATTGGGCGCCGGCACTGGTGAGCTCCACCGCGCGCGTGTGGCGCAAGAACAGGGTGACGCCCACTTCCTGTTCAATGGTCTGGATCTGGCGGCTGACGGCACTTTGGGTCAGTGACAGCTCATCCGCCGCCGCGCGAAAGTTCAGGTGGCGGGCCACGGCTTC
This sequence comes from Pseudomonadota bacterium, assembly GCA_040385425.1. Lineage (GTDB taxonomy): Bacteria > Pseudomonadota > Gammaproteobacteria > Burkholderiales > Burkholderiaceae_C > Rhodoferax. The sequence goes on from JAZKHK010000180.1 coordinate 5,838, forward strand.
AAAGGCGCGCAATTGGCCGACTGAAATGGGGCGGGTCCGAAGACTGTTCTCAGAATGTTGCATGAAGGGCGAGGGCTTGACTGGATTAATCAATTGATGCGGAAACGGAATGAATAGCTTATCCCGAATTCATTGGACGATCAAGCGATCAGACACGATCATTGACTGCCCAAGCGCATTCAAGGAGTCTGTCATGCTTACAAAAACCAGTTTGGAATTGCAACTCACCCCAAGCACACGCAGCCTGTCGGCCTGTTGGCGATTGATGCCCGGGCGAGCAGTCAGCCTGCAGCCGCGCGAAGCGGGTGTTTTGCACATTGAGCAGGGTCGGGCATGGGTCACTTTTGACGGGCCGCATTCAGGACATGGCAACGAATCAGGTGATCAATTTTTGCACGCGGGGCAAGAATTGACCGTTCGCGCCGGTCAGCGACTGGTGCTGGAGTCCTGGAGCCTGGTGCCAGAAATGCCCGTTTGCTTTGAGTGGAGTCCCGCGCCCAATGTGATGACGGTTCATGCAGCACGCTGGAAAACAGCGTTGGCCCGGCGGCTGCATGAGGGGGAACGATTTTTACGGACGGCAGGCCGCAAGACCTCTGCGGCGGCCTGACTCGTTGGCCTCAATTGTTTGAGGTGCCGTAATAGGAGTGGATTTCATTGCTCCAGGTGGTGTCGGCCATGTCGGGCCAGTGGTCGGAGTCGAAGCCTGGGGCCTTTTCGAAACGCTCTTTTTCGACATCAAGCACAAAGCGCTTGTTCTCGGTATCGAGCTTCAGGGCACTCCAGGGCACGGCAAACAGTTTTTCGCCCAGGCTGAAGAGGCCGCCAAAAGAAAGCACGGCATACGCCACCTTGCCGGTGCGCATGTCGAGCATGATTTCCTTGATGTCGCCCAGGTGTTCATCTTCCAGGTTGTGAACATCGTCGCCAATCAGCGTATTGGCGCCCATCAGTTCCGGGCCCGGTCCCTTGTCGTCACGGTTTTTGTAGATGCCGTAGGTGTCGCGTTCTTCGTAAGACATGATGATTCTCCTTTCGAGAAAGTGAACAGGGAAACCATCAGAATTTCATAAAAGTCCTGGGCAGTCGGTGCGCTTTCGCACATTATTCTGGGGGCGCGTCCCTTGTCAGCGGGATCATTTTGAAGACGGAATGATCGTGGGATGGCCCGTCATGATGCCGGTGTAGTCAGACAAGGGCTCGCCAATGACGATGCCCTTGTCGGTGATGTCATACAGGCAAATATCCTTGCTGTGCGCACTGCCACGGACTTTGATGACGGAGAATACGCGTTTGAATTGCCCCGCGATTTCGACATAGCGTTGCACGATGATGGCGTCAGCCAGAAAAGCACTCCCGAAAGGGCTGAAGCGCAAGTCGGTGTAACGGTCTTCCAGTTCCGAGGTCATCAGGATCGTCACACCCATGCCCGTGAGTTCGGCAACCATCCGGTACAGCGAGCCCCGAAAATCTTCGCTGAATTCGGGTGCCAGCGCCAGCTCAAAGCCAGACAGGGAATCAATGACGACGCGTTTGGCCTGCATGCGCGTGATCATGTCGATCAAATCGTGCAGGGTTTCATCAATCGACAAGTCCAGCGAGCGCGTGTCGATGACGCCCACTTGGCCCGCCTTGATCAGCGAATGCAGCCGTTGGTTGCCCAGCAGTTGGCTCGGACTTTTTTCAAACGCGGCAATCACACCCGGTTCGCCCAAACGCACCCCTTCGGCCAAAAAATCGGTGGCCATGATGGTTTTTCCGCAGCCGGAAGGGCCGACGACCAGCAGTGAATAGCCTGAGGGCAAGCCGCCGCCCAGCATCGCATCCAGGCCCGCGGTCCCCATCGGAACCCGCTTCGCCTGGGCCGGGGCCTGGCTTGCTGAATCTCCGGCTTTGCCATCCTGGATGATGGCCCGCTGGAAAATCCGAATACCTTCATCACTGATGCGAAATGTGTGCAAACCGGGCGCCTGGGCCTGGCCCCGCATTTTGACGACCTGAATCTTGCGCACCATGGAATTGCGGTGCATGTTTTGCGAGAGCCACACAATGCCGTCGGCCACGGTGAAAATCGGACTCGCCTCTGTTTCGGGCAACAAATACTCCCCGATCAAAAAGGTGGTGGCTTGCCAGCTCGTCATTTGCATGCCGAGTTGTTGCACAAAGCGCTGCAGTTCGGAGGCCGCCAGCTCCTGCCTTTTCGCGGCCTGCACGACGGACCGGAATGAATCCACAAAGACCAGGCGGGGGGAGAAGTCTTTGACTTCTTCAGAAATACGCGCCAGGACACGGTCAAAGTCCCCTTCCTGCAGGTCGCCGGACAGGTTGACGAAGCGGACCGACTCATTGATTTTGTCCAAATCAAAAAATGAAAATTGCTGCTGGTAGCGCAGCATCTTCAACGGCGGCTCGCCGAGTACCGTGAAAAAGAGCGCCCGATGGTTCGGGTTGGCCAGCGAGAACATGATCTGGTGCGCCAGCGTGGTTTTGCCGCTGCCAGGCGTTCCGGCAATCAGGTTGAATGAGAATTCCGGCAGGCCGCCGCCCAGCAGGTGGTCCAGGCCCGGTACGCCTGTTTGCAGGCGGCGAATGCTGACTTTGTCACTCATTTTGGTGTTCCTTGCTACCCTTGTCTTGCGTGGGAGGGCCCCAAGCCGAATTCAATATACGGCTTGTCAACTGCTCGCCGATGAGCGAGGCCAGAATGTCGGTGAACGTGATCAGCAGCAGACGGTTGGCCGCGTTGGTTTGCTCCGGTGCTTGCGCTTCAAAGCTTATTCTCAATTCTGCAAAACGATGGCGGTTTTGCGACGGGAGTGCATTGGCCACCAGCCACGGATAGCTTGACTTGGCCAGCAACAGACTTCGGGCGTACAGGGAGTTGAATCCTTCTTCCCCGACGATTGAAATCAGGTGTTTCGCCAGTTGTTCCCAAAGGTGGATCGCGGCATCGACAGCTTTCTGAGCGGGTTGGGCCGTCAGATTTTGAATCCGCTGGTGTCGCTGCGAGTCACTTTTTTTCATCATGTGAATATCAGAAATCAGTTGAAGCTAGCGGGTTGGGTTCATCAGCGCGCGAGCATCTGCCTCATAGTTTTTCAAGGTTTCCAGCAGCTTGAGCCGCTGGGCCGGTGTGGTGCTGTTGTGCAGGCTGGCAAATACCTGGCAGTCTTCCTGCGTGACTTGGTCCCGGTAGCTTCGGTAAGCCGCGTTCGGTGAGTCCAGGGTGCGTGCGAGCAGGGAGTGCACGGCTGCCCGTTCACTCTGCGAATGGGGCGGTCCGCTCTGGATTTGGCGCAGCGTTTGCAGGATGTCCTGGTGGCGGCGCAGTGATTCGCGGTAATTGACCGCCGCATCGAAAGCGGAGGTGGCCACACTGGCGCGCAACAAGTCCAGTTGCGGCTGTTCCAAGTGGCGGTAAAACATTTCAGCCCGCTCCTTGAGTTGCTTGACGCGCCGCTCGCGGCGCTCGGACGGACTGCCATCCAGCCACTCTCCGCGCCATTTTGTGCGGCGTTTGTCCAGTTGGCGCGCCAGGTGATCAAGTTGCTCGGGGCTGAGCGTGGGCGTGACCGTGGCGATGATGGGTTCGGCCTGGTCCATCAGGGCCTGCGTATGGGGTTTGAACCCGGCATACACATCGCAAACCTGTGCGGCGCTCACGTTGGCGGGGGCCATGCGCTGGAGCTGCCCGAGCACGCGAATATAGGCGGGGAGTTCGTCGCTGCGGTGCCAGGCTTGCAGGGCGGCCAGGTCGCCGCGGACCTGGAGCGACTGGGCGTCATTGAAGTCAAAATAGCCATCCAGCCACCAGTAGCTCCATTCGGGGGCGTTGTTGTAGCCCAGTCGAATGGCGGTACAGCCCGGCACTACAACAATCAATAAGGCCGCCAACAGCCCGCCGATAATGCGGAACAATTGAAAAAACCGAGTGTCTGGACGAATGGAGAAAGTCATGAGTGAGTTGTTGAAAAGTGCAAAAACCCCCAATGCGGTGGATGTGGTGGTCATGGCGGCGGGCAAGGGCACGCGCATGAAAAGCAAATTACCCAAAGTGTTGCACCTTTTGGCGGGGCGTGCATTGTTGCAACATGTGGTGGACACGGCGGCGGAATTGTCAGCCCGCCAGGTGGTGGTTATCACCGGTCATGGTGCTATCGAAGTTGAAGCAGCTCTCGCCCGTTCTACGGGGGCTACAGCCGGATTTGATATAAATTTTGTGCGCCAGGAGCCACAACTGGGCACCGGTCATGCGGTGCAGCAGGCCATACCCGCATTAAGGGATGACGGCATTGTGGTTGTGCTCTCGGGCGATGTGCCTTTGACGCGTGCCGAGACCTTGAAACAGTTGATTGAAGCCTGTGGCGGCAAGCAACTGGCGCTGCTGACCATTGATTTTGCTGACCCGACGGGTTACGGCCGCATCGTGCGCCAGGGAGACGTGGTGCAGGCCATCGTGGAGCACAAGGATGCCAGCGCCGCTCAGCGTGAACTGCGCGAGGTGTACAGCGGCATCATGGCGGTGCCCGCCGCGTACCTGAAAAAGTGGCTGGCGCGGCTGGATAACCAGAATGTGCAAGGCGAGTACTACCTGACCGACATCGTGAAGTTTGCCGTGGCCGATGAGGTGCCCGTGGTGGCCCACAAAATTGCGGACCCGGTGCAGGTGGCGGGCGTCAACAGCCCGGTGCAACTGGCCGAGCTGGAGCGGGCTTACCAACTGCGCACTGCGGTGCAGTTGATGGAGCAGGGCGTACGCCTGGCCGACCCGGCGCGGTTGGATGTGCGCGGTGTGTTGACCTGCGCGCAAGACGTGTCGATTGACGTGAACTGCGTCTTTGAAGGCCAGGTGAGCCTGGGCGAGGGCGTCAAGATTGGCGCCAACTGCTTGATTGCCAATGCCACGATTGCTGCCGGTGCAGTGATTCATCCGTTCACCCACATCGAAGGCGGCCAACCCGGCAGCAAAGACTTTATTGAGGTGGGCGAGGGCGCCTTGATTGGTCCGTTTGCCCGCTTGCGTCCCGGAGCCAAGCTGGGCGCCGAAGTGCATATAGGCAACTTTGTCGAGGTCAAAAATTCAACGCTGGCCAAAGGGGCCAAAGCCAACCACCTGGCTTATCTGGGCGATGCCACCGTGGGCGAGCGCGTCAACTACGGCGCGGGCAGTATCACGGCCAATTACGACGGTGCTTTCAAGCACCGCACCGTGATTGAAGCCGATGTGCACATCGGCAGCAACTGCGTGCTGGTGGCCCCGATCATCCTGGGCGCGGGCGGCACCGTGGGCGGTGGCTCCACCCTGACCAAAGACACACCGGCCGGCGCCCTGAGCGTGGCGCGCGGCCGGCAGGTCAGCATTGCCAACTGGAAACGGCCGGCCAAATGAGCGATACACCGGAGAGCTTGCAGCGAGACAACGAGCGCCTGCAGCGTGAACTGAACCAGGCACGGGCAGAACTGGCTGACTTCACCTACTCCGTGTCGCACGATCTGCGCGCCTCATTGCGCCATGTGAACGCCTTTGTGCAGATCATCAAGGAAGACCTGGCGGAGCAGAACCATCAATCGCTGGTGCCGCACCTCGATACCGTGAGCCAGGCAGCGAAGCAGATGGGGCGACAGATCGACGGCCTGATGGCCTTGTCGCGCCTGACCCAAGGGGAGCTGCAACTGTCCGCGGTCGATGTGGGGCCTTTGGTGAGTGATGTCTGCGCTGCGCTGACCCCAAGCGCCGGCGAACGAGCCCTGGATTGGCAAGTGGCCTCTGATTTTCCGGCCCTGCACTGTGATGCGACGCTGCTGCGGGAGGTCTTGACGCACTTGCTGTCCAACGCCCTCAAATTCACCGCCAAGCGCGCGGTGTCAGAGATCAAGATCACATGGCAAGCCACTGATAACGGCCAATGCGTTTTGACGGTGGCGGACAACGGCGTCGGCTTCAACCCGCAATACACCGCCAAGCTGTTTCACGCGTTCCAGCGCCTGCACGGTGCCCGTGAGTTTGAAGGCATGGGCATGGGCCTGGCGTTGACCCGAAAAATCGTGGAGCGGCACGGCGGCACGGTGTCGGCGGTGGGCGCGCTGGATGCGGGTTGCAGCGTCAGCGTCACCCTGCCGCTGGCGCAACCAGCGGCGTAACTTAAAGCGGCAGCG
>JAZKHK010000180.1:12003-28719 GCA_040385425.1 Pseudomonadota bacterium
ACCCGCGCGCCGAATTTGCTGCGTTTGACGCTGAAAAACGCCTTGACGTTGCGCACATTGGCATCGGCCGTGAACAGCCGTTGCGACAGTGCCAGGTAATCCGGCATGTGCGCGGTCTGCACCACCAGACAAAAATCGGGTCCCGGCGAGACGCGGTAACACTGCTGCACCGCATCGTCCGCTGCCACGCGTTTCTCGAACGCTTCGAGTGCGGCCTGGTCCTGGCGGTCAAGCGTGATCTCCACGATGGCGCACAGGCCGTGACCCGCCACCGCACTCAACTTGTCAACGCTGAGCACTGCAATCTCGCGCTCGATCAGACCGGCATCGCGCAAGCGTTTGACACGGCGCAAACAAGTAGGCGGCGAAATGTGAAGGCGGCCAGCCAGTGCCTGGTTGCTGACAGACGAGTCGTTTTGGAGGTGCTCCAGCAACTGGATGTCGATGGCGTCAATGGCTATTTGTTCCATGTTTTTATGATTTTTGGAATAAACAGGCCATTTTAAAGAGCGCTTCAACGAATCCTTGAGTCAGGCACTCAAGAGGCGCGCCGCCGACGCCGTTCCAGATAGTCCTGCAACTCGCCCACGATGCCCTTGCGGAAGGCCAGCACACACAGCACAAAAATCACGCCGATGATCACTGTGACCCAGGAGCCGACTTTATCGGCCAGCAGATTTTGCAGCGCGATCACAATGCCCGAACCCAGGACCGGGCCGAAGAAGGTGCCGACCCCGCCCAGCAGCGTCATCAAAATGACCTCGCCCGACATCGACCAGTGCACATCCGACAGGGTGGCAAAGCCCATGACCAGGGTTTTGAGTGAACCTGCCAGGCCGGCCAGTGCAGCGGACAGCACAAAAGCCAGCAGCTTGTAGCGGTCCACCTGGTAGCCGAGAGAAATGGCGCGGGGTTCGTTCTCGCGAATCATTTTGAGCACTTGGCCGAAAGGCGAATGCACGATGCGAGAAATAAACAGAAAACATCCCATGAACACCGCCAGCACCAGGTAATACATGGTGGTGTCGGACTCCAGCGACAGCAGGCCGAACAAGGCACCGCGCGGCACGCCCTGCAAGCCGTCTTCGCCGCCGGTAAAGGGCGCCTGCAGGCAGACAAAGAACACCATTTGCGCAATGGCCAGCGTGATCATGGCGAAGTAAATGCCCTGGCGCCGAATCGCCACCGCACCGACCACCAGTCCGATCAGGCCGGAGCCAATCACACCGGCCAGCAGCGCCAGCTCCGGCGTGAAGTGCAGCGACTTGACGAACCAGCCTGTGATGTAGGCGGCCGAGCCGAAAAACGCCGCATGGCCGAAAGACAGCAGGCCGGTAAAGCCCAGCAGCAGGTTGAAGGCGCAGGCAAAAATGGCGAAGCACAGCAGCTTCATCACAAACACCGGGTAGAGCCCGAGCACCGGTGCCAGCAGGGCCAGCACCAGCAACACGAAGTAAGTTACTGCAATAAGTTTGTTGGCTTTGCTCATGGCTCAGGCCTCCTTGCCAAACAGACCGGCCGGGCGAACCATCAGCACAATCACCATGATCACAAACACCACAATATTGGATGCCTCGGGGTAAAAGACACGGGTCAGGCCTTCAATCAGGCCCAGCGCCAGGCCGGAAATGACAGAACCCAGAATCGAGCCCATGCCGCCAATCACCACCACGGCAAACACCACGATGATGAGGTTGGAGCCCATGAGCGGGTTGACCTGGATGATGGGCGCTGCCAGCACGCCGGCCAGTCCGGCCAGCGCCGCACCGGCGCCGTAGGTCAGCGTCACCATCAGGGGCACGTTGATGCCAAAGGCCTGCACCAGGGAAGCGTTTTCGGTGCCAGCTCGCAGATAGGCGCCGAGCCGGGTGCGCTCAATCAAATACCAGGTGCCCAGGCACACGGCCAGCGACACCAGAACGACCCAGGCGCGGTAGTTGGGCAAGACCATGAAGCCGAGGTTGGTGGCGCCGGAGAGCAGCTCCGGCACATCGTAATTCTGGCCGGATACGCCATACAGCTCCCGGAAAATGCCTTCGGCGATCAGCGCCAGGCCAAAGGTCAGCAGCAGCCCATACAACGGGTCGAGCTTGTACAGATGTTTGAGAAACAGGCGCTCAATGATGACGCCCAGCACGCCCACGGTCAGCGGGGCCAGCACCAGCGCAAACCAGTAGTTGATGCCGAACTGGTCCATCATGATCCATGCGGCGAACGCGCCCAGCATGTAGAGCGCGCCATGCGCGAAGTTGACGATGCCCAGCAGGCCGAAGATGACCGCCAGCCCGAGACTCAGCAGGGCGTAAAACGCGCCGTTGACGAGCCCCAGCAGCAGCTGGCCCAGAAAAGCTTGAAGGGGAATACCAAAAATATCCATGGCGCCTGTCGTGGTTGCCTCTCCCCGGCGGGGAGAGGTTAGGGTGAGGACGTGACGTTATTTCTTGAGCAGCGAGCACTTGGAATCAGCCGCCGCCGTGAACACTTGCTCGCCAGGAATTTTGGCCACGGTTTTGTAGTAATCCCAAGGCGTCGTCGATTCTTTGGCTGACTTGACCTGGAACAGGTACATGTCGTGAATCATGCGGCCATCGGCACGAATCTGCCCTTTGTTATAAAAATCGTCGATCTTCATGCTTTTGAGCGTGCTCATGACCTTGTCGGCGTCGGTGGTGCCGGCGGTTTGCACCGCTTTCAGGTAATTGCTGGCGGCCGAGTAGTCAGCGGCCTGGACGCTGGATGGCATGCGCTTGTATTTGGCGAAGAAGCGTTTGGCAAATGCGCGTGAGGCGTCGTCCTGGTTCCAGTACCAGCTGTCAGCCAGTTGCAGGCCTTCAGTGTTGGCCAGGCCCAGGCTGTGCACGTCGTTGATGAACACCAGCAGACCGGCAATCTTCATCGTCTTGTTGATGCCGAATTCCTTGGCGGCCTTCATTGCGTTGGTAAAGTCACCGCCCGCATTGGCCAGGCCCAGGATTTGCGCTTTGGACGACTGCGCTTGCAGCAAGAAGGCGGAGAAGTCGGATGCATTGAGCGGATGGCGCACGGTGCCTGCCACGGTGCCGCCGTTGGCTTTGACGACATTGGCTGCATCGCTTTCCAGTGAATGCCCAAACGCATAGTCTGCCGTCAAAAAGAACCAGCTTTTATTGCCGGCCTTGACGAGTGCCGTGCCGGCTACCTTGGCCAGTGCCACGGTGTCATAGGCGTAATGCACGGTGTAGGGTGTGCAGTCTTCATTGGTCAGGCGGGCCGAGCCGGCACCGATGGAGAAGAACGGACGTTTTTTCTCGGCTGCCACTTTGGCCATGGCCAGCGAGGTGCCCGAGTTGGTGCCGCCGATGAGCATCGACAAGCCTTCCTTGTCGATCCATTCACGGGCTTTGGAGCTGGCAATGTCGGGTTTGTTCTGGTGGTCGGCGGAAACCACTTCAATCGGGCGGTTCAATACCTTGCCGCCAAAATCCTGCGCCGCCCACCGGACCATTTCAGCGCCCGCCGGACCATCGAGGTCGGCATACAGACTGGACATGTCGGTAATCATGCCGATCTTGATCGGGCCGGTACTCTGGGCAGACGCAGCAGCGCCAAATCCAATGGCCAATGCGGCGACGAGAGCTTTGAGTTTCATGGATGTCTCCTAATTATGGTTGCAAGGTCAAGGGAAAACAAAAAACGGGAGCGGTGGCGTGAACCCCTAGACGCCCAAAAATTCCTGCAGCATGCCCATGTTCTGGGCCAGCTCGTTTTGCGCAAATTGCTTCACGATGGTGCCGTGCTCCATCACGTAAAAACGGTCGGCCAGCGGCGCCGCAAATCTGAAGTTCTGCTCCACCAGCACGATGGTGTAGCCCTGGGCCTTGAGCGTAAGAATCATCTCGGCCAGCTTTTGCACGATGACCGGCGCCAGACCTTCGGAGATTTCGTCGAGCAGCAGCAGGCGTGCGCCGGTGCGCAGAATGCGCGCTACCGCCAGCATCTGCTGCTCGCCGCCTGACAGGCGGGTGCCGGGGCTGTTGGCGCGCTCTTTCAGGTTGGGAAACATGGCGTAGATTTCGTCAATGCTCATGCCGCCGGGGGACAGGGTGGGCGGCAGCATCAGGTTTTCTTCGGCGGTCAGGCTGGCAAAAATTCCGCGTTCTTCGGGGCAATAGCCCACGCCCAGGTGAGCCACCTTGTGCGGTGCCAGCTTGATGGCTTCGCTGCCGTTAATTTTGATACTGCCTTTTCGTTTGCCGGTCAGGCCGACGATGGCGCGCATGGTGGTGGTGCGCCCGGCGCCGTTGCGACCCAGCAAGGTCACCACTTCGCCCTCATTCACGGTCAGGTTCACCCCATGCAGGATGTGCGACTCGCCGTACCAGGCGTGCAGGTCGTCGATACGGAGCATTTCCTTGGCCATTCAGTGGGCTCCCTGCAATTCGGTATTGGTCGTGCCCATGTAGGCTTCAATCACCAGCGGGTTTTTCGACACGTCGGCGTAGGGTCCGTCGGCAATGATGGCGCCGCGCTGCAGCACCGTGATGCGGTCGGCAATGGATGACACGACATTCATGTTGTGCTCCACCATCAGGATGGTGCGGCCGACAGAGACTTTTTTAATCAGTTGCGTGACCCGGTCCACGTCTTCATGGCCCATGCCTTGCGTCGGCTCATCCAGCAACATCAGCTCGGGCTCCAGCGCCAGCGTGGTCGCCAGTTCGAGGGCGCGTTTGCGGCCATAAGGCAGGTTTACTGCCAGCTCATTGGCGAAGTCCTGCAGATCGACCTCGGTGAGCAACTGGCGAGCGCGCGCATGCAGATGCGCCAAGGTGCTTTCAGCTTTCCAGAAGTGAAACGAGGTGCCCAGATTGCGTTGCAGAGCGGCGCGCACGTTTTCCAGCACCGACATGTGCGGGAACACCGCTGAGATTTGAAACGACCTGACAATGCCGCGCCGCGCCGTTTGGGCCGGTTGCTCGGTCGTGATGTCGATGCCGTTGAAAGTGATGCTGCCTTTGGTCGGCTGCAAAAATTTGGTCAACAGGTTGAAGAAGGTGGTTTTCCCTGCGCCGTTGGGGCCAATCAGGGCGTGGATGTGGCCGCGCTTGACCTTCAGGTCAACGTGGTTGACGGCCACGAAACCCTTGAATTCCTTGGTTAAGCCACGCGTCTCAAGAATGAACTCGGCTGACAAATTAATCTCCGGCTACATGGTCTGAATTGAGAGAAACACAGTCCCGCAACATGAAACCAAATGCTAATGAGTTACATCGGCTTGCGTTAGCGGGTTAGCCCTTAAGTAGTTTTACCGATGCACGTTTATTTCAAATAATAAAAATTATTGAAATAAAGCTGTTGATAAAAATCAAAATGAAATTTAAGTCCAATTTACTTGATATTTAAATCGCATATTTCTTGGCTTCGGCTCTACCATTGCGCCACTCATTTTTTGGAGCACTCTATGTGTGGCATTGTCGGCGCGGTTTCTACTCGCAATATCGTTCCCATCCTGGTCCAAGGACTCTCACGACTGGAGTACCGTGGTTATGACTCCTGCGGTGTGGCTGTAGTGGCCAACGGCTTGCAGCGGGCGCGCAGCACTTCGCGCGTGGCGGAGCTGGCCGAGCAGGTCAGCACCAGCCACCTGGAAGGCGCCACGGGCATTGCCCACACACGCTGGGCCACCCATGGCGCCCCGCTGGTTTGCAACGCGCACCCCCATTTCAGCCACGGCACCGGGGCGGATGCCGCCAGCCGCCCGGGCCGGGTTGCGTTGGTGCATAACGGGATCATTGAAAACCACGATGAACTGCGCGCCATGCTGCAAGCCAAGGGCTATGTGTTTCAGAGCCAGACCGACACTGAAGTCATCGCCCACCTCGTTGACAGCCTGTACAACGGTGACTTGTTCGAGGCCGTCAAAGCCGCGCTGCCCCAGTTGCACGGGGCCTACGCCATTGCCGTGTTTTGCAAGGACGAGCCGCATCGTCTGATCGGCGCGCGGGCCGGTTCTCCCTTGATCCTGGGCGTCGGCAAAGACGGCCAAGAGCATTTTCTGGCCAGCGACGCCATGGCTCTGGCCGGTGTGACCGACCAGATTGTGTACCTCGACGAAGGCGATGTGGTGGACATCCAGCTCGGCAAATACTGGCTGATCGGCAAAGACCACAAACCCGTGGCTCCCGCGCAGCGCCCGGTCAAAACCGTGGTGGCGCACAGTGGGGCGGCCGAGCTGGGGCCGTATCGCCACTACATGCAAAAAGAAATTTTTGAGCAGCCGCGCGCCATTGCCGACACGCTGGAAGGGGTGGACGGCATCGTGCCCGAGCTGTTTGACGGCAGCAACGCCAGTGCCGCACGGGTGTTCAAGGGCATTGATTCGGTGCTGATCCTGGCCTGTGGCACCAGCTATTACAGCGGCTGCACCGCCAAGTACTGGCTGGAAAGCATTGCCAAAATCCCCACCCAGGTCGAGGTGGCCAGCGAATACCGTTACCGCGATTCCGTGCCCAACCCGCGCACGCTGATTGTCACCATCACCCAATCCGGCGAAACCGCCGACACCCTGGCTGCTTTGCGCCACGCCCAAAGCCTGGGCATGACGCATACCCTGACCATCTGCAACGTGGCCAGCAGCGCCATGGTGCGCGAATGCGAACTGGCCTACATCACGCGCGCCGGCATCGAGATTGGTGTCGCCTCCACCAAGGCATTCACCGCGCAACTGGCCGGCCTTTTCTTGCTGACGCTGGCGCTGGCCCAAGCCAAGGGCCGCTTGAGCGACGCTGAAGAAACCCGCCATCTGAAAGCCATGCGGCATCTGCCTACCGCGCTGCAGGCCGTGCTGGCGCTGGAGCCGCAGGTCATCGCTTGGGCGGAAGACTTTGCCAAGATGGAAAACGCGCTCTTCCTGGGCCGGGGCTTGCATTACCCGATTGCGATGGAAGGCGCCCTCAAGCTGAAAGAAATCAGCTACATCCACGCCGAGGCTTACCCGGCGGGCGAACTCAAGCATGGGCCGCTGGCCTTGGTGACCAGCGCCATGCCGGTGGTGACCGTGGCTCCGAACGACACACTGCTGGAAAAGCTCAAGAGCAATATGCACGAGGTTCGCGCCCGGGGCGGTGTGCTTTATGTGCTGGCCGATGCCGACACCCGGATCGAGTCCGGCGAAGGCTTGCACGTCATCCGCATGCCAGAGCATTATGGTGAGCTGTCACCGCTCTTGCATGTCGTGCCTTTGCAAATGCTGGCTTATCACACCGCTTGCGCCAAAGGCACCGATGTCGATAAGCCTCGTAACCTCGCAAAAAGCGTGACGGTGGAGTAATCGGGTGCATATTTTGCTATAGATATAATAGCTGCTTGCGCTTATTCTAAAAGGGCTTCAGCCCTGTTTGGCTTGTAAACTAGAATGCTGAACAAGGGAGGCAAGCAGGCCATGACGCCAGAGCAAAAAGCCAGAGTCGGCATCGACGCACTGCTTGTGCAAGCGGGCTGGCACGTCTGCAATGTGGCCAACGCCAACATCCATGCGGCTGTTGGCGTCGCTACAACCCAAAAATTTGCTCCGCTCGGCCTGTTACGTGAAGTGCCAGTCCTTCTTCCGCCGCTCGCAGAGCAATCCCGGATCGTCGCCGAAGTCGAGGCCGAAGTCGATACCAACCTCAAGCGCGCGCAGGCGCTGCGACAAGCGACGCTGGCAAAAGCGTTCGCTGGCGATCAATAAATCCTGAGAGGTACGTATGCGCTTCTTGCTGGATACCAATGTTCTGATCCCGCTTGAAGACTCGCAGCTCCCGTTGGAGCCAAGTCTCACGTCTTTTGTTCGCTTGGCGCACCTGCATGGACATGTGCTGTTGTATCACCCCGCCTCTGAGGACGATATTCGTGAGGACAGAAATGTCGAACGACGCAATCAGACGCTGCAGAGATTGGGGCAATACGAGCAGCTCGATGCGCGCCCTGTATGTCCTTGGAACGTCGACGGAATGCGCGTCAACGATTCTCGCGACAACGAAATTTTGTATGCGCTTTCTTTGAATGCCGCAAATGGGCTGGTGACCGAGGACCGGGGAATACATGACAAGGCGAAAGCGCGTGGAATCGCCAATCGGGTTTACACCATTCAAACGGCAAATGACCAACTGCTGCGTCTGCATCGTCAGGTCGTCGTTGCACTGCCAAATGTCACTGAAGTGCCCTTGTACAGCCTAACGCCGCAGCTCAGTTCTACGTTTTTTGACAGTCTACGTGATGCCTACCCATTTGATGAATGGTTCGCTCAAAAAGCCCAGGCGGGGGTGCGGGCATGGATATCTAACGACGAAACGGGTCAAGTGGGGGCTATCTGTATCTACGACCGCCAGACTCGCGAGCGCATTACAGACAATTTAGTGTTGCCCGGTGCGGCACTCAAGTTGTCCACGTTCAAAGTGGGAGAAACCCACCGTGGGCGAAAGATTGGCGAGCTTTTCCTGAAAGCTGCTTTTCGGTATGCCACAGAGCATGGCCTTGAGCACATCTTTATCCATGGTGACATGGATAAGCACCATTTTCTTTTCGACTTGCTAGTTGACTTTGGGTTTGAACGCGTCGGTTCGCATCCGGGTAGCAATGGTCGGGATGCCGTGTATCTTAAGCAGCACCCAATGCTTCCACCGGCGCCTCATGCCTCCTATTTGGAATACCACCGAAAGTACTTTCCTCACTTCTTTTCGGGGCCGGAAGTCGCCAAGTTCGTAGTGCCCATTCGGCCAGAGTTTCATCGGATTTTGTTTCCGGACTATCAATCGGTAGTGGACCAGCAGGCCGACATGTTTCCTGTGGACAACTACGCGGGCAACGCGATCAAGATGGCGTATTTGTCACATGCTCAAACCAACGCCATCGAACCAGGCAGTGTTTTGCTTTTTTATCGCTCCAGCGATGACCAAGCCCTCACAAGTATCGGTATTGTCGAAAGTTACGAACAGTTGAGTGATGCCGATGCAATCGTTCAAAAAGTTAAGCGGCGTACCGTTTACACGCTATCCGACATACAGAAAATGGCGGTAAAACCGACCCGTGTACTTCTCTTTCGCTTCGTGCGGCATTTCGTCCGCCCAATCCCCTGTGCTGAGCTGATACAACATCGTGTCCTCAATGGGAGCCCTCAAAGCCTTACCTCTATTTCACATGACGCGTTTCAGTCAGTTATTGCAATCGGCGGATAACCCCGTCCTCATTTCTGTTCATCCTTTCTATGCTGCTGAGATAGCTGCCGGGCGTAAGCGCGTGGAATTCCGCCGACGTTGGCCGACCAAACCGACGGGCGTTCTTGTGGTCTACGCAACCGCACCAATCAAAGCCATCGTTGCTGTTGTCGAGGTCGCGGCGGTCAAGCGGGCGAGTAATACACAGCTCTGGGGGCTTTGTAAATCGCTTGGGGGCGCCATCACACGTGCAAGGCTTCGCGAGTACATGCACGGGCTTGATGTAGGCGTTGCGCTTCTTTTGGGTCGCGTCTTTTTGCCAGGGGTTGCGGTAAGTCCTAAATCCGCCTTTGGTAACGACTTTGTACCGCCTCAGTCATATCGCTATTTGCGACCCGAGGAAGTTGATTCTCTGATTGAGCTTTTCGGGGGGCAAAAGTGACAATGATTTTTCTAGGCGGAGTGCACGGTGTTGGAAAGACATCAATGTGTTCAGGCGTAGTTGAGAAATTCGGTCTGAAAGTTGTTGGTGCAAGCGCCATCATTCGTGCGGAACGTGAATATCCGTCTTCAGATACTCGTACGGCTGTTGCAAATGTTGGCAGTAATCAGGACTTGCTAATCCGAGGGATGCAGCGACTAATCACAGACGCCCCGGGTCGTTATGTCATGGACGGCCACTTTGCTTTGCGAACGTTGGCAGGAAGCATCGAAGAAATAGATGCTGATGTTTTCAGAGCGATTGAAGTCAGTGGGTTCATTTGTCTTTTTGACGATCCTGCGGCAATAGCTCAGCGACTGGCTGCGCGAGATGGCGTCGTCCCTGAGGTGAGCGCCATTGCTGAACTTCAATCAGCAGAGCTTCGATCCGCCGAATTAGTCTCTCGAACGCTGGGGCTTGGGTTGAAAGTCGTCCAAGCGTTTGATACCCGCGCCTTTGAAGATAGTTTGAGGACTTGCTGAAAGCGGTATTTGCTTCTGTTTTGATAGCGACTTGCGCAATGAATACGAAGACCAGCGACTGATTTACTATGAAACCCATGAAGACTTTCCCCATCCGCTTGACCCCCGGTCAAGACTTGCGCGCAGCGTTGGAGGCCTCCGTGCAAAGTCAGAACTGTCGCGCTGCCTTTGTGCTGTCAGGCATCGGCAGCCTGTCTACGGCGGGTATCCGCTTGGCGGGGGCGGATCAGCCCACGCGCCTGGCGGGCAGCATGGAAATCCTCACGCTGTCGGGCACGGTGGCGGTGGATGGCGGCAAAACCAGTTCGCATATGCACATGGCAGTTTCCACCGCCACGGGCCAGGTGCTGGGCGGGCATGTGGCACCGGGTTGCATCGTCCGCACCACGGCCGAGGTGCTGCTGACCTTGCTGCCCGATTGGCAGTTCAGCCGCGAGCCAGACTTTGAGACCGGGTATGACGAGTTGGTGGTGCGGGTGCGAAGCTGATTTGCTATGTTTTTAATAGCTTATTGAACAATAAATACCCGGGCTGGAGGCCGATTTCATTCATAACTTGCCTTTGCACGGCAATTCATTTACATTCAATATTCGCGATTCACGAATATTGAATGTAAATGCAACTCAAGCCTCAAGACTTCCTGGTAGCCCTCAAGCTGGTAGCTTGGGGTGAGCAGCGCTGGACGTATGCGCGGCTGGCGCAGGAGCTGGGCATTAGCGTGTCTGAGGCGCATGGCGCAGTGAAGCGGGGACTGGAAGCTGGCTTGCTCTTGCAAAACCGGCCCGCAGTGCCAGTGGCAGATGCGGGGGATGCGGCCAGTGGCCTTGTGCTGCAGGAGCCGCAGGGTATTTATCGCGTCACACGCAAGCGTGTGCGACGTGCGCCTGCTGCGCAAGCTGAGGCCGTGGCCGACAACCCGGTGCGTCCGCACCCGCACAACCTGGCCGAGTTTGCCTTGCACGGTGCCAAATACGCCTTCCCCGGCGTGCGGTTGCCTCTGGCAGTAGGCGTTCCTACCAGCCACAGTGCACCGGCTTTTGCAGGTGTGTTTGCGCCGGGCAGCACAGACTTTGTATGGCCACACCCCAATGGCTCGGTGCGGGGCGTAGGGGTGGAGCCATTGCACCCGTCCGTGCCCTATGCCGCCATGCAGGATGCCAAGTTGTACGAAATGCTGGCACTGTTTGATGCGTTGCGCGTGGGCAAGGCACGCGAGCGGGGCATGGCGCTGGAGCGATTGCAAGCCCTGATCGACCCCAATGCGCCCAGGCTTGCCAAGGAGTCTCCGCGTGGCTAACCCGAATCTGGCCTTGTTGATCGGCATGGCGCAGGCTATGGGGCCGCTGTGTGATCAGGTGGTATTTGTGGGCGGTTGCGCGACCGGGCTGCTGGTAGACAACTCGGGCCTGATGGATGTGCGCCCCACTGAAGATGTGGACGCCATTGTGGAAGTTGCCACATTGGCGGGTTACCACCGGCTTGCAGAGCAACTCATGCAAAGAGGCTTCAAGCAGACGATGGCAGACAACACGCCACCTTTTCGCTGGTTTTGGAACCGCATGCAGTTGGACCTGGTGCCGCTGGATGAAAAGGTTTTAGGCTTTGCCAACCCGTGGTACCGCAGCGGTTATGACGCAGCACTGATGAGCTCGGTGGCGGAGGGCTTGAGCCTGCGGCATTTGTCTGCGCCGCATTTTTTAGCCACAAAATTCGAGGCATTCAAGGACCGTGGCCAAAACGATGTGTACCTGAGCCATGATCTGGAAGACATCATGACCGTGGTCGAAGGGCGGTCTGCGGTGGTGTCAGAGGTAACGGCAGCCAGTACCGAAGTGCGCAGACATCTAGGCTTATCGGTTGCGGCGCTTTTGGCACATTCCTCATTCCACAATGCGCTGCCTGGGCTACTGAGCGACCCTGAGCGCGAAGAAACCGTCCTTGTGCGGCTGAATCTAATTTCACGTTTGCAAAATCTATGAACACCACCACCAACTCCTCGTCCAGAAGCTCTGGAACTACTGCAATGTGCTGCGCGGCGACGGCATGAGCTAGGGCGACTATGTGGAGCAGCTCACTTACCTGCTGTTCCTCAAGATGGCCGAAGAGCGCAGCGCGCCACCCTACAACCAGGCCAGCGTCGTGCCCGCTGCCTACGCGTGGCCCACGCTCCTGGCCAAAGACGGCGACGAGCTGTTTGACCACTACCGCCATGTGCTGGAGGAACTGGGAAAAGAGAAAGGCACACTGGGCCTGATCTTTGGCAAGGCGCAAAACAAGTTCCAGGACCCGGCCAAGCTGCGCCGCGTGATCGTTGATCTGATCGACGCCGAGACCTGGACCATTCTGGGCGCGGATGTGAAGGGCGATGCCTACGAAGGCTTGCTGGAGAAAAACGCGCAAGACACTAAGAGCGGTGCGGGCCAGTACTTCACGCCGCGCGCGCTGATTCAGGCTATGGTGGACTGCATTGCGCCGCAGCCCGGCGAGACTCTTTGTGACCCAGCCTGTGGTACCGGCGGATTCTTGTTCAGCGCGCACAACTACATCACGGCGCACAACAAGAGCCTCACGCGCGACCAGCTCAAGCACCTGAAAGAAAAAGCCTTCACCGGCTACGAGCTGGTGCAGGCCACCGCCCGCGTCTGCGCCATGAACATGATGCTGCACGGCATCGACTCCGAAAAATCGGTGCCCGTGGTGGTGGGTGACGCGCTGGCGTCTGACCCCGGCGAACGCTTTGACGTGGTGCTGGCCAACCCGCCGTTTGGCAAGAAGAGCAGCACCGTCATCGTGGGTGAAGATGGCCGTACCAGTACCGAAAAAGACACCATCGAGCGTGACGATTTCTGGGCCATCACGTCCAACAAGCAGCTCAATTTTGTGCAGCACATCAAGACCCTGCTCAAGACCCATGGCCGCGCGGCGGTGGTGTTGCCCGACAACGTGTTGTTTGAAGGCGGTGCGGGCGAGACCATCCGCAAGAAGCTGCTGCACGAGTGCGATGTGCATACGCTTTTGCGCCTGCCCACAGGCCTGTTCTACGCCCAGGGCGTGAAGGCGAATGTGCTGTTTCTGGAGAAAAAATCGGCCAGCGAAACACCGTGGACCAAGCGGTTGTGGATTTACGACCTGCGCACCAACAAGCACTTCACGCTCAAGACCAGCCCACTGCGCCGCGATGACCTCAATGAGTTTGTGGCGCTGTACCACGCCGCCAACCGTAATCAGCGCCAGGCTACCTGGTCGCCCGACAATCCGGATGGCCGCTGGCGCGCCTACAGCTACGACGAACTCATTGCCCGTGACAAGGCCAGTCTGGACATCTTCTGGCTCAAGGACGACTCGTTGGCTGACAGCGACAACCTGCCGCCGCCCGCAGTCATTGCATAGGAAATTGTGGAAGACCTGCAAGCCGCGCTGGAGCAGTTCAAGCTGATTGCTGGCGATCTTGGCGCTGAGGTTGAGGAGTTGACATGAAGCTTGCTCTCAAAACGAGGCGTTGCTCACGACTGCGCTAGAGCTTGCCAAAGAAAAACGCAACGCTGGATATTTCCAAACTGCAGACATTCAACATGCCAGCTTTAGCGCCATACCCTTAAAGCTTGATGTTTGTCCGAAGCAGAGCTGTTCTCAATTCGCGACTAGCAGGTTTTGTAACATCCACACTTTGAACAGCCAGGTCGAACGGTGAGCCTGGCCTGATGCTGGTTGGCAGAAGCTTTTTTACGGGATTCGCAGTTGGGTACTTGCCCTGATCGGGACACATGCGAATGGAAAATTCAAACTCTTTGAGTACACCTTTCGCATACAACTCAGCCAATTGTTGAAACGTCACAAATGTTGAGCGTTTAACTTCTTTGAACCCAGGCTCCCGTATGTCACGAACGATTTCGAATTTACCAAAAGTATCTCGTTGTGTGTTTGTAAACGGATGCAGTAAAAAGGTCCCACGAATCTCCTTTTTATGGGACACCAGCGTGTGCTCGACAGCGATATCAGTTAACAGCATATTGTTTTCCTTTTGATTTAATAAGCCACGGCTTGCCCAACCGCAACAGCCGCCATCGCTCCTAAAAGTCCTCGACATGGACAACCATCACCTTGCCATCGGTATAAGCCACGTCATTGATGCATTTCTATTGTCTCCCTCTTGCCGCCTCGAACATTTCCAATGACTCGCGCACGTAAAGACGCGAGCGCGCGGCCTCCAGCAAGCCTGCGATGCTCGCGCTTAAGTCGTTCTCGAAAACGTATTCACGGATGCCCAAGACGCAATCGGAGCGGTCTTTGGTGATTTGTTAATGGAATGCCGGAACGGGTCTTGGCGCCAACCTCAGGAGCTCGCATTTCCGCTCTGGGTCGAAAGCGTAAGGCCGCCACAGGCTGGCTGCGGACTTTTAGACGTCATTGTCCCCTTGGCGCCGGAGTACCACATGGGTGGCTTTCTCCGACGCAACGAACTGAATGCACTCAAATCCCAGCGTACGCATGTCAATCCCCTCGAACAGTCGCTCTCCCCCGCCCAGCAGGACCGGCGAGATAGCGACGTGCAGCTCATCGATGAGGCCCGCACGAAGATATTGCTGGATCGTGTGAGGTCCGCCGCCAATGCGCACATCCATTCCGTTGGCTGCGTCGCGTGCCCGGTCAAGCGCCTCGTGAATACCGCCCGTGACGAAGTGGAATGTCGTTCCGCCTTCCATCTGGATGGACGGGCGCGCGTGATGCGTCAAGATGAAAGTTGGAACGTGATAGGGTGGGTTGTCGCCCCACCAGCCCTTCCAGTTCATGTCGGTCCAAGGACCGCGATTCGGGCTGAACATGTTTCTTCCGAGAATCCAGGCGCCGACATTCTTGAAGCCCCGCGCAGCGAAGTCGTCATCGATCCCCGTTGTGCCACCGTCGGCGCCAAACAGGGTCCGTTGGAACGTGCGTGTCGGGATTAACCACTGGTGCAAATCTGTCCCCCCCACGCCGAGCGGATTGCTGATGTCCTGATTCGGACCCGCTCCGTATCCGTCCAGCGAAATGGTAAAGCCCTCAACTCGAACGCGTGTCATTTTGATGCCTTCCTTTCGATTAACGTCTAAAGATTAGCGTTTATCCGCCACATTGGCCCGCGCCATATGTATTTTTTTGTAGCTGTCGATCAGGCGGCGGTGCCTGTCGAGCCCCTCCAGTTCCATGCTGGTTGGCGTCAAGCCAAAGAAGCGCACGCTGCCGTCCACTGAACCCAGCACCGCGTCCATCCGCGGATTGCCATACATCCGGCGGAAATTGACCACGTAATCGTCCAGTTCCAGGTCGTCATCGAGCCGCACTTCCAGCACCACATTCAAGGCTTGATAAAACAATCTGCGCTCGACCGTGTTGTCGTTGTACTGCAAGAAGGCGCCCACCTGCTCGTGCGCCTCCTCAAGTTGCTGCAAGGCGAGATGAATGAGCAGCTTCAACTCGAGAACTGTCAGTTGCCCCCAATGCGTATTCTCGTCAAATTCGATGCCGATCAAGGTGGCGATGTCGGAGTATTCATCGAGCTCATTGCTATCCATACGCTCAAGCAGTGCTTCCAGGCTGGCGTCGTCCAAGCGATGCAAGTTCAAGATATCGGCGCGGAACAACAAGGCCTTGTTGGTGTTATCCCAGATCAAATCGTCTACCGGATAAATTTCCGAATAGCCGGGCACCAAAATCCGGCAAGCCACGGCGCCGAGCTGGTCATAGACCGCCGTGTACACCTCTTTGCCCATGCCTTCGAGAATGCCGAGCAAGGTCGCGGCTTCCTGCGCATTGGAGTTCTCGCCCTGGCCAGAAAAATCCCACTCGACAAAATCGAAATCCGCTTTGGCGCTGAAAAAGCGCCATGAAACAATTCCGCTGGAATCGATGAAGTGTTCGACGAAGTTGTTTGGTTCAGTCACGGCTTCACTTGCAAAGGTTGGCCGAGGCAAATCGTTCAGACCTTCAAAGCTGCGCCCCTGCAGCAGTTCGGTCAGACTGCGTTCCAGCGCCACCTCGAAGCTTGGGTGCGCGCCAAACGAGGCAAAGACACCGCCTGTGCGCGGGTTCATCAGCGTGACGCACATCACCGGGTAAGTCCCGCCCAGCGATGCATCCTTCACCAGCACCGGAAAGCCTTGCTCTTCCAAGCCCTGAATGCCGGCCAGAATGCCAGGGTATTTCGCCAGCACTTCGTGCGGCACATCAGGCAATGTGATTTCACCTTCCAGAATTTCGCGCTTGACCGCCCGTTCGAAAATTTCGGACAAGCATTGCACTTGTGCTTCGGCCAGCGTATTGCCGGCACTCATGCCATTGCTGACGTAGAGGTTTTCGACCAGGTTGGACGGGAAATACACCACTTTGCCGTCTGACTGCCGTACATACGGCAGCGAACAGATACCGCGCTGGGCATTGCCCGAGTTGGTGTCGATCAGATGCGAGCCACGCAACTCGCCATCGGGGTTGTAAATTTTCCGGCAGTACGCATCGAGAATTTCTGCAGGCAGCGCATCCTTGCGGCCAGGCTTGAACCAGCGCTCGTTCGGGTAATGGACAAACGCCGCGTTGGCGATGTCTT
>JAZKHK010000181.1:0-273 GCA_040385425.1 Pseudomonadota bacterium
GTTCAGAAGTCCCGCTACCACGAGATCATCGGAAAGCCGGGCGAGGTCATCATGGATCCGAGCTGCGGCACCGGCGGGTTTTTAACCTGCAGCATCCGCCACATACGTGACCGGTATGTCAAAACCGTAGAAGACGAAGCGGCCCTGCAGGCCAACCTGCGCGCGGTGGAATTGAAGCAGCTGCCCCACATGCTGTGCGTGACCAACATGCTGCTGCACGGCGTGGAAGACGCCAGCTTCGTGCGCCACGACAACACCCTGGCCCGCCCGTAT
>JAZKHK010000181.1:283-4523 GCA_040385425.1 Pseudomonadota bacterium
GTGAGCTACACCAACGCCGACCGCGTGGACGTGATCGTCACCAACCCGCCTTTTGGTGCCACCGTGCAAGACGGCATTGAGTCAAACTTTCCCCAGCACTTTCGCACCAAGGAAACGGCCGATTTGTTTCTGGCCCTCATCATCCGCCTGCTCAAAACCCATGGCCGCGCCGCCGTGGTGCTGCCCGATGGATCGCTGTTCGGCGAAGGTGTAAAAACGCGGCTGAAAGAACACCTGATGGCTGAATGCAACCTGCACACCATCGTGCGCCTGCCCAACAGCGTGTTCAAGCCCTATGCCAGCATTGGCACCAACCTGCTGTTTTTTGAGAAAGGCACTCCCACGCAAGACATCTGGTTTTACGAGCACCGTGTGCCCGCCGGACAGGCGGCGTATTCCATGACCAAGCCCATCCGCATCAGTCATCTTGATGCTTGCGTAGAGTGGTGGGGTGGTGCGCAACGCGAAAGCAGGGCGGAGAGCGACGTCGCCTGGAAGGTGAGCGCTGAAGAAGTCAAAGCGCGCGGCTACAACCTAGACTTTAAAAATCCTCATGTTGTCACGGATGACCATGGCGATCCAGAAGAGCTACTTGCCAAACTCGAAGAATCGGAGCGGGTCACTGCCTGTTGAGTCGTTTGATATGAGCGCACAAGAGATGCTCAGGCGCATTTCAGCCAAGACTGATGAACTTGTTGCGGCAGGTGTCATTAAGAAGTCGAAGCTGGCATCACAGATTGGTGACGAGGAAGTGCCAGCAGCTTACTTGGCACACTGCACCTTTGCAAGACTAGGAAACGTTGCGAATTTGCAAAAGGGTCTGACCGGCATACAAAGTTCGCTGCCTGGGCAGTTTCCATTGGTTGTGACGGCGGCTGAACGTGGGACCTGTGACCATTTCGACTTTGATGGCGCCGCGGCCATTGTTCCGCTGGTATCGTCCACGGGGCATGGCAATGCAAGCATTAATAGACTGCACTATCAAGAAGGAAAGTTTGCACTTGGAACTATTCTTTGTGCTGTATTCCCGTTCGACGAGCAGCTTGTTTCCGCACGCTTTCTATATGAATACCTGACCGCATTCAAAGAAGAGTTGCTCGTTTCAAAAATGATCGGCACGGCCAATGTCACATTGACACTTGGAAAGATTGCAGATGTTCCTGTGCCCATTGTTGCCCCGGCAGTGCAAAAGCGTGTCGATGAACTCATGGCCCTGTGCGATCAGCTCGAAGCTGCACAGCAAGAGCGCGAACGCCGCCGCGATCGCCTGGCTGCAGCGTCCCTGCAGCGCCTGAACAAGCCCGCCGCCGACACCAACCCCGAAACCCAATGCGAACACGCCCGCTTTCACCTGCACAACCTCTCACGCCTCACTACTCGGCCTGAGCTCATCAATGCGATGCGGCAAACGATCGTCGCTTACGCCGTTGTTGGTAGATTGACCAGTACTGATGGAAGTTTGATATCTTCCGAAGCAGAGTTAAGAACTGTGATCGAGAAGAAAAACCAACTGGGGCTGCGAAAGAAAAAGGACATCGTTGCCGTCGGTAAAGATGAGAGATGGTGCGATTTGCCGAATGGCTGGGTTTGGGTTCGTTGGGACCATATCACCGACTGGATTACGTATGGATTTACCCGGCCGATGCCGCACGCCGATGCGGGAATTCCCATATTGACTGGTAAGAACGTCAATTTCGGAAAAATGATTTTTGAAACCGCACACATGACAACGCCAGACGCGTTTAGCGAGCTGAGTGACAAAGATCGTCCTTGCGTAGGCGATATTTTGGTTACAAAAGATGGGTCTATAGGTCGGACTGCGATTGTTGATACCAGCGAGCCTTTTTGCATCAACCAGAGCGTTGCTGTACTTTGGTTGCGCTCCTGTCACTTTGATAGACGTTTTCTCCAATTGGCTTTAGATTGCCCGCAGACGCAATTAGCTCTGGTGGCGAAGACGGAGGGCGTTGCCATTAAACATATCTCCGTAGTTGATCTAGGACGTATGGTTTTTCCACTGCCGCCCCTTGCAGAACAACACCGCATCGTCGCTAAGGTCGAAGAGCTCATGGCCCTATGCGACCAACTCGAAGCCCAAACCACCACCACCCAAACCGACAGCCGCCGCTTGTTGGAGGCTACTTTGAAAGCGGCGCTGGCCCCGGTTTGACTGTGCGCGGGGATAATCACAGGAAAACAGCAAAATCGCCACGCAATTGAGCATGACGCAACTTCAAAAGATCACAGTTAAGGGATTCAAGTCCATCCATTCATTGGTGGACTTTGAAATGCGTCCGCTCAACGTGCTGATTGGTGCCAATGGCGCGGGAAAAAGCAATTTCATTAGCGTATTTCGATTCCTGGCGGCCCTTACCGGTGACAACTTTCCTGTGGATGTTCAAAATTGGGGCGGCCCCGACGCTTTGTTGCATTACGGGCGCAAGGTGACAGATGCGATGGAGTTTGAGGTGTACTTCGCACCCGAAAGCAGTGTGGCCAATGGGTACAGAGTCACGCTCGCACCTACACAGGATAACCGTCTCATATTTACGCGTGAACAGTCGTGGATCAACGGTCGTTATGGTGCGACTTCATATTCGTTGGGCGTTGGGCACGATGTGGCTAAGGTTACTTCTGACGAATTAGAACGCAGCAAGAACGTTAGTCGGTACGTTTCTGGCAAGCTGAAAGTTTGGCGGCAATACCATTTTCATGACACGGGCGAAAAAGCGGCGGTCAAGCAGGTACATCAGACCAATGACAATCTGCGCCTCAAGCCCGATGCGGCTAACTTGGCCGCCTATCTCCGCAAGTTGAAGACCACGCCGTTTTGGGAATCAAGCTACCAACGCATAGTGGAGACAATCCGTCTAGCCGCGCCTTTTTTCGGTGATTTCGTGATCAGGGATGATGAGCCTGAAGGCGTTGCTCCGCCCACCGTTGAACTGGAATGGTCAGAACGAGGCCGGCCCGATACGCCCTGGAAAGCTCATGTGCTGTCAGATGGAACCTTGCGCTTCATTTGTTTGGCGACATTGTTATTGCAGCCGCCGCAGCTGATGCCCGACATTATTTTGATCGATGAGCCCGAGTTGGGCCTGCACCCCTACGCCATCAATTTGCTGGCGCAAATGCTCAAACGTGCTGCTGAGACCAAGCAGGTTATTGTGTCAACGCAGTCTGTGGAATTGCTAAACGCTATGTCACCTGAAGATGTGGTGGTTGCCGGTCGGGATAACGGGGCTACAACGCTCAAACGTCTTGATCCGGTCGATTTGACCGATTGGCTTGAAGACTATTCGCTGGGTGAACTTTGGAAGCGCAACGTGCTGGGCGGAAGGCCAGCCCGATGACCAGGGTTGTAGTCATCTGCGAAGGGCAAACAGAAGAGACCTTTGTACGGGATGTGCTGGAGCCGCACTTTTCCCAAGCTGGCCTGTATTTAAATGCCCAGACGATTGAAACCTCGCCGGGTCATCGAGGTGGTGCATTGAACTACGACCGCGTTCAGCGCCAATTGCGGAATACGCTTAGGCAAAGGTCGGCGCCAGTAGTAACGACGTTCTTCGATCTTTACCGATTGGATAAGCGTTTCCCGGACTTTGACGCCGCCATGGCCAAAGGTTCTGTGGGAGCAAAAGTCGATGCATTGAATTCTGCATTGGCTGCGGATATTGTGGCGATGGCTGAATGTGATCCGGCACGTTTTATTCCCCATATACAGCCTCATGAGTTTGAGGCCTTGCTATTTAGCGATGTGGCGACGCTTACCAGCGTAGAGCGAAGCTGGGCGCGTAATACCGACGAGCTAAGCGCGATAAGGCAAAAAGCGGGTACGCCGGAACACATCAACCACAAGCCTGAATCGAAGCCAGCAGCGCATCTTGAGCGTCTACTAAAGAGTCCGCGATTTAGCAAGGTAGATCACGGACCTATTGCGGCAGCGCGCATTGGCTTGCCGTGCATAGAGCGGGAGTGCTTGCATTTTGCCGCTTGGCTGCAACGACTTCGCGCACTTGCCATTTGATAGAACCCCATGCCCATCCGTACAGCCCTCTGGAAAGTAACCGCCCAACCCACTCAACTGCCCGACGCGGTCTTGCCCAGCGAAAGGCTGCTAGAAGACATGATCGTCGCGCAGCCGTTGTTGCTGTCAGATGCTTGGATGTTAATCGGCCGTCAAGAGCGCACAGCACAGGGCGGCATCATCGATTTGCTGGCCATTGCACCCGATGGATCA
>JAZKHK010000181.1:4533-6152 GCA_040385425.1 Pseudomonadota bacterium
AGTTGCCCAGGCGCTGGATTACGCCAGTTGGGTGGAAGAGCTACAGGCCGAAGACATAGCGGCCATTTACCGCCGCTTCAAGGCGGGGCAGAGTCTTTCGGATGACTTCAATGGTCGCTTTGGCCAGCCGCTGGATGAAGACACGCTCAACCAGAGCCATCAGATTGTTATCGTCGCTGCGCAGTTGGACGACAGCACCGAGCGTATCGTGGCTTACTTGAATAAGCGTGACATTGCGATCAACGTTTTGTGCTTTCAGGTGTTCGCCCACGGTGCTGACCAGTTACTCAGCCGCGCCTGGCTGTTGGACCCTGTGCATACGCAGGTAAATGTGCCACCGACCGCCGATGGCATTACAGAGCCTTGGAACGGGGAGTTTTATGTGTCTTTCGGCCACAGCTTCATGCGTTCTTGGGCCGAGGCGGTGCAGTATGGTTTCATTTGTGGCGGCGGTGGTGCGTGGTACAGCCGCACATTGCAAATTCTCAAACCTGATGATCGTGTGTGGGTGAATGTGCCAAGTACCGGCTACGTAGGAGTGGGCCGCGTCACGGGCAACGCCGTGCAGGCGTCAGACTTCAAGCTCATCGGCCCCAACGGCGAAGCCCCGGTCTTGGACGTTTTGACCCAAGGCAACTACCACCGCGAATTTGCGACTGATCCCGAGCGCAGCGAGTGGTTTGTGCCGGTGGATTGGCTCAAGGTTGTTCCACTTGACCAGGCAGTAAAAGAGATAGGTTTCTTTGGCAATCAAAACACCGTCTGCAAGCCCACCACGCCCAAATGGCGTAGCACGGTGGACAGGTTGAAAGAGCGGTTTGAGATCGTCTCGGCTTGAGATGTAAAGCTAGGGGCACTTTACGGCATGTTGCATGCGGCAAAAATACATGACGCCGGAGTCGTGCGGCGCGTCGCTCTGCAGATCTTCAGCATAAATTGCTACATATTTAATAGCTGCTCACGTACGTATCTAAAGGGCTACAGCCGATTTGATACCTGAAAATGGCACTTTTTTGGCCATTTGGGACTGTTTTAGACGCCTCCAGAGGCGAGTCAAAAAGCGGTTTTGCTGTATACGGCAAAAATTTAACGTATACATGAAAAAATTAACGTGTACATTAAAATATTCCACGCCAAGGCTGTTGCAACGCCTCAAGGAAACCGCAATCCCGAAGGTGCCAATTCAGCAAACGGCGAAGCAAACCTCGCCGGGTCTTTCTGCACTTCAGCCTCCAGCAGCGCCACCGTGCTGACCCAATCCGCCAGCAGCGGGTTGTCCTCAACATCGAACTGAAAACGCGGGCCTTCTATCGTGATGGTGGCGATGCAGTGGTCTTCGCTGGACCTTAGGGGGAATGAGACTGACGCCACGTCTTCAAACACGCCGCCGACGTCTGTCTCGTAGCCGCGGGCGCGTATGACGTCTATGCGTTTTTGCAGGCTCTCTACATCAGTGGGTGTGGCGTCTGTGAACTTGAGCTTGACGCCGCTTGCCAGGTAGTCTTCGCGCTCTTGCTGGGGCAAAAAGGCGAGCACGCAGCGGCCGGCTGAGCTTGAGTTGAGCGTGGTGTATTTGCCGACGCGTGAGACGCGGTTGGGCTTCCAGCCGCCTATGGCTG
>JAZKHK010000182.1:0-8897 GCA_040385425.1 Pseudomonadota bacterium
CACAGAGGAATTTTTCAGCAAAATTTCTACGACAAGACATCATCCGGGAAATAGCCAGTCGTCAAGCCCAGCGCTTGATGCAGCAAGGGCCACTTGAAGCCGCTGCCGGGGTCGGTTTTTCGTCCGGGAGCCACATGCTCGTGCCCAGCAATATGTGCAATCGGGTCGTGTTGCAGCAGCGCTGCACACAAGCCGGTCAGCGTTTCATATTGACTGTCTTCAAAAAGCCCGCCTTCGATGCCCTCCAGCTCTATGCCAATTGAGTCATCGTTGCAGTTGTTTCGTCCCCGATAGCAGGATGCGCCAGCATGCCAGGCGCGGTCATTGACACTGACAAATTGCCAGAGATCACCATTGCGACGGATGTAAAAGTGGGAAGACACTTCCATGCCCTCAATGCTTTTGAAGTAGGGGTGCTGGTTCCAGTCAAGCTGATTGGTGAACAGTTGCTGCACTTCGTCGCCCCCATACTGGCCCGGCGGTAAGCTGATGGAATGCAGCACGATCAGGTCAACCGTCGCTCCCGGGGGGCGGGGGCCGTAATTGGGCGATACCAGCCGACTTGAAAACCGGTACCAACCGTCGATCCAGAGGGCCGTGTTTTCTGGCGGGTCAGGGCGCTTCATCGGGCGACTCGCTGCTTTGCGGGGTGTCTATATTCAATCTGGCGATGCGATAGCGCATTTGGCGCAGGCTCAAACCCAGACGGGCGGCGGCCGCGGTGCGGTTGAACCCGGTTTCACGCAGCGCCTGGATCAGTATTTCTCGCTCTTGGCTGTCGAGATGACTTTGCAAATCGCTGGGGATGGTGGGCTGATCCTCATCCACAGGGAAAGGAGCTAACCCCGCGTCAAGGGCGGCCGGTTCCGGCGACAGGGCTTGATGCACAGAGGGTTCAATCTGCAGATTGTCTTCATCGCTCAAGGCGACAGCACGGTGTAGCAGGTTCTCCAGTTCGCGTACGTTGCCCACGAGCGGATCACGCGCGAGTTGATCCAGTACGGCTGAAGTCAGCGTGGGCACGGGAATGCCTGATTCATGGGCAATCCGGCGTAGCAAAGCCGTGCACAGAATAGGTAAATCTTCCCGGCGCTCCCGTAAGGGCGGGATCACAATATCGATGACATTCAGACGGTAATACAAATCTTGCCGAAAGCGCCCCATCTGAACTTCTGCGCCCAAGTCCTTGTGGGTCGCACTGATGATCCGGACATCGACCGGCTCCTCCTGCATGGAGCCAATGGGACGGATGCAGCGCTCCTGAATGGCTCGCAGCAATTTGGACTGCATGGGAAGAGGCAAGTCGCCGATTTCATCCAGAAACAGGGTGCCGCCACTGGCGGCCTGGAAGAAGCCGACGCGGTCCTGCGTGGCCCCCGTGTAAGCGCCTTTCTTGGCCCCAAAAAATTCGGTTTCAAGCAGGCTTTCGGGAATGGCGCTGCAATTGACTGCGACCCACGCGCCCCCGGTTCGGTGACTGTTGGCATGGATGGCGTTGGCCACCAGTTCTTTGCCGGTGCCCGACTCGCCCCTGATCAAAATGGGAGCCATGCTGCGGGCTACTTTGACGATGCGGTCCTTGACCCCTCGCATGCAGGAGGACTCCCCGACCAGTTTGCGCAGTGCAGCATCCCCCTGGGTCGAGTGCTTCGTGGGGCTGTCCACCCCATTCGGCAGAAAAACCGTGCGACTTGTTTGGCTGGTCTCAGGAGTCGGATTCAGCACCGCCGATGCGATCACCGCGCGAAACTGTTTCAGATCAACCGGTTTGGTCAAATAGTCAAAAGCGCCCGCCTTGAGGGATTCCACCGCATTTTCTGCCGAACCATAGGCCGTGATGACGACGCAGCGTTCACTGCGCTGTTGTTCCCGGATGTGCCGGATCAGCGCCATGCCCAAGCCATCGGGCAGGCGCATGTCGGTGATGACTACATCAAACCGGCGCTCACTCAAATACGCAAAGGCCTCCGCCAGGCTTTCTGCCGTTTCCACCCGGTAGCCTTCTCGTAAAAGCGTCAGCTCGTACAAGGTTCTCAAATCGGGCTCGTCGTCGACGACCAGAATCTGGGTCGTGCTCAGCGATGTGTTTGAAGCCATGGTGTTACCGGTGTGTTGTCGCTTGCCGTGGGGCTGTGGCTGGAGGGCGGATTAGCCTGGAAGATCACGATGAACTCGTTGCCATCGACCGCTGCCCCCCTGGCGTTGTGGCGGGTTCGATGGTAGGCAATGGAGGCGCCTTGCTCCTCGCATAACTCACGGCAGATGTACAGGCCCAGTCCGCTGGACCGGCTTTCTGAGGAAAAGAAGGGTTCGAACAAATGCCGCTCCACCGATTGATCCATGGGCGGACCGTCGCTCCACACGCTTAGCGCGCCCTGTCCCGTCGATGAGGTGCCGACGGACACCTGAATCGCACCGATCTGATCACTGGAATAGCGGCGGGCATTGTCGAGCAGGTTCACCAGAATCCGGCGAATATGTTCCGACTCGAACCGGACCTCGATCGGGCGCGACGGCAGGTTGATGCGCAGGCGGTGTTCGCATTCGGCCTGGCTTTGCCAGTCCCTGCAAATTCTTGCCACCGCCTCGTTCAAGACCAGCGCCGAGGCAGCCTGGGTATTTTCCCGATGCTGCACCCGGGAGATGTTGAGCACTTCCTCCACAATTTTTTCCAGGCGCTTGGCATTTTGCTGCACCATCTGGGTCAGTTGTTTGTGCCGGGGATCCGAGAGGTCTTCGTCGAGCAGCGCGTTGGCCTGTGCGATGGCGGCCAGGGGGTTGCGGATTTCGTGCGCCACAGCGGCCGACATCCGCCCCATGCTGGCCAGTTTTTCGGTGCGAACCCGCGCTTCCATCTCGCGTTGATCCTGAAGAAACATCACACACAGGCTTTCCCCGCTGCCCCCTTGCATGCCGGTCAGTTGGGTGCGGACCAGCACGCGCCGGGGACCCTGCCCGGCATGGTGAATGGTGACATCCGCCACTTGGGCGCGGTGCTCGGAAAAACTCATATTCACCAGATCGGCCAGGCGCTGCCATCCGATCAGGGATGCGAGGTCAAACGAGTGGGCCCTGAGCGCATGCGATGTGCCCAGCAGCAGACGCGCGGCCGGATTGGCCGCGCGCACCGTGCCGCTCGGGTCCACCACCAGAATGCCGTCCGTCAAGGACTCAATCACGAGTTCGTTGACCTGTCGCTGGACCCGTGCGGCCAACTGGCTGCGCTGCGCATGCAGCTCCACATTGGCCAGACGGGTTGCAATCTGGCTGGCCAGAAATGAAATCGCAAAACAGCTCGCACCCGTCAAGGCCGCCTGTAAAAAATGGGGGGTCGTGTCTCCGGTGCCTTGAATCGACACCCAGGCTGCATAGGCAAACAACAACAGGGTCACACCCGCCGAAGCGCCCATGGCCAGCCGCAAGGAGCCCAATACCGACGCCATCAAAATGGGCAGGGCGAACAAGGGGGCGTAATTGATGCTGTTGCCCTGGTCTGCCTGCAAGGCGGCGAAAGCCAGGATATCGACACCCAGGGTGGCGATCCAATAAAGGCCAAAGGTTTTGCCCAGTTGGCGTGGGCGGGTCATCAAGCGTGCCATCAGTGCGGCGACAAAATAGCCGGTGCAAATCAGGAGCAGCGCGTTGTCTTTGGCCGTTCCCAAGATGTAAATGGCACTTTGAAGCAGCAGCAGCACGAAACCCAGGGTGACGCGTGCGGTCATGAAGCCGCGCCACAAGCGCTCAAATTCCCGGGGTTTATCGACCTGTTCTACGCCAGATTCAAGCAGGGAGGGGCCGAACCAGGAGGGGGCGTCTGGCGGCAAGCTCATTCAAGGCTCCGCGCGATGAAGATGATCCGCCGTGCAGTAGAGCCCTTTTTTACCTTGGACGGCATCGGCTGACGGAACATGCACCGAACACAGCGTGCAGCTCACCATCTCCTGGGGTTGCGGCGCGGCCTTGGCCTGCTGGCGCTTCAGTTTGGGGTTGGCCTCTCGGTTGGTACGCCAAAGCCAGATGCCGAACACCACCACCATCAGAATCAGGGCGAACTTCATGCTGCTGCGCGTCCGAGCAGGATCTCCATGACGAACCGCGAACCGACGTAGGCCAGCAAGAGCAGCCCCGAGCCGATGTACAAAACCCGAATAGCCCGCTTGCCGCGCCAGCCAAACTGGGCGCGACCGACCAGCAGCACGGCAAACGTCAACCATGACAAGATTGAAAACGCTGTCTTGTGGTCCCACTTCACGGGGTGGGCCGCACCGTAGAGCTGCGCCTCGAACAGGAAGCCTACCAACAAGGTGGCCGACAGCAGCATGAAGCCGGCCGCCACAAATCGGAACGTCAAACGCTCCATGGTCAGCAAGGGCATGCCGCTGTGCGGGTCGGCGGCATGGCGGATGCGTGCTTCGGTGCGCGTCATGAACCAGGCATGCACCACGGCAACGCCAAACAAGCCATAAGACGCAATGCCCAAGGCCCAGTGCAGTGGCAACCAGGGCGATGCGTTCGCATGCAGGGGCGTGCCCGGGAACAGGGTCGCCAGTACCACCGCAACCGCGCCCAGGGCGGACAGCGCCCAGCGGGTTTGCAAGAGCGGGTACACATGGCTCTCCACCGCGTACACGGCGGCCACCAGCCAGGCGGTGACGGACAAAGCGGGCGCAAACCCGAAGCGGGGCTCGACGCCGAAGAGGCTCCAGGCCAGCAAAACGCCGTGCAGCAGCCAGGCCAGCCGCACCGCCACCCGCGCCGTTCGGGTGCCCAGGCGAGCGGCCCCAATAGCGGACACCGTATAAGACCCGGCGGCGGCAATGGCCAAAGTCAAACTGAGAGGGGAAGCACTGGCTAAAATCATGGGTACAGTTTAGCGTTTTGCATCCGGCCAATCTCCTTGGCCCCCAACTTTGGTTCCGTTGATCGGAATACCCCCTATGGCTTCCGCCCTTACCGACAAACTATCCCGCCTCGTCAAAGAAATTCGAGGCCAGGCCCGCATCACCGAAGCCAATGTGGCCGACATGCTGCGCGAAGTCCGCATGGCCCTGCTGGAGGCCGACGTGGCGCTGCCCGTGGTGCGCGACTTCATCGCGCGCGTCAAGGACAAAGCGCTGGGCCAGGACGTGCTCGGCTCGCTGTCTCCCGGCCAAGCGCTGGTCGGCATTGTCAACAAAGAACTTGCGCTCACCATGGGCGAGGGCGTCAGCGACATCAATCTGGCAGCGCAACCGCCAGCCGTGATCCTGATGGCAGGTTTGCAAGGTGCCGGTAAAACCACCACCACCGCCAAGCTGGCCAAGCACCTGATTGAAAAGCGCCATAAAAAAGTATTGACGGTGTCGGGCGACGTGTACCGTCCGGCCGCCATTGAACAGTTGAAAACGGTCACCGCCCAAGCCGGTGCCGAATGGTTCCCCAGTTCGCCGGACCAAAAGCCGGTGGACATCGGGCTGGCGGCGCTGGACTACGCCCGCAAGCATTACTTTGACGTGCTGCTGGTCGATACCGCCGGTCGGCTGGCGATTGACGAAGCGCTGATGCGCGAAATCAAGGACCTGCACGCGGTGCTGAACCCGGTGGAAACCCTGTTTGTGGTCGATGCCATGCAGGGTCAGGACGCGATCAACACCGCCAAGGCATTCAAGGAAGCGCTGCCGTTGACCGGCATCATCCTGACCAAGACCGATGGTGATTCACGCGGCGGCGCCGCCTTGTCCGTGCGCCAGGTGACCGGTGCGCCGATCAAGTTTGCCGGTACCAGTGAAAAACTCGACGGCCTCGAAGTGTTTGATGCCGAGCGCCATGCCGGGCGTATTCTGGGCATGGGCGACATCCTGGCGCTGGTGGAGCAGGTCACCTCCGGCGTGGATGTGGCTGCCGCGCAAAAGCTGGCCGCCAAGATCAAGAGCGGCGCCAGCTTTGATCTGAACGACTTTTTGGCCCAGATCCAGCAAATGAAACAGATGGGCGGCCTCGCCAGCCTGATGGACAAGCTGCCCGCCGCGATGGCGGCCAAGGCCGGTCAGGTGGACGTGAACAAGGCGGAGAAAGACATCAAGCGCAAGGAAGGCATCATCCACAGCATGACGCCGCTGGAGCGTCGCAAGCCCGACCTCATCAAAGCCACCCGCAAGCGCCGCATTGCTGCTGGTGCCGGGGTGCATGTTCAGGAAGTGAACCGCATGCTCAAGGAGTTTGAGCAGATGCAGGACATGATGAAGAAGATGAAGGGCGGCGGCATGATGAAAATGATGAAGCGCATGGGGGGCATGAAAGGCATGCCCAAAATGCCTTTTTAATTCGTTTTGTAGGCTTTTTAGGGGTCTAGCCCGCGTGGCTATTGTCTTTGTTGCTATTTAATTTGTAGCGAATTTTAAGCGTTCAGTTTTCGGGGCTTTTTCCCCCACTCACTCCCCCAACCCCTCTCTCGCCCCGCCGGGCGAAAGAGGGGAGCCTCATTTGGCCTTGTTTCTTAAGGGGACGAGTTCATCTTGACGGCTAACCACCGTGAGCCTTGGAATTTTCGAGGGTTGGGATTTCAGGCGGTTGTTTTTACGCTGCCCGCTGCATGCTGCGTTTTGGCTTTTTGTGGCTTGCCTGCAGCCCGCAAAAGTTGACGTCGCCCTCAAACGATATTTCTTGCCCAACGCCCAACGCCCAACGCCCAACGCCCCGTGGCGCGTGTACGTCACACCTTCAAACACAAGGCCAAATGAAGGCTCCCCTTTCCGCCCCGGCGGGGGTGGAAAGGGGTTGGGGGATAGGGGGGAAGAACAAGACATATGGAATCTGAGCCTTCCCAGCCCAAACCAGCAAGCAATCAGCCGGAAATCAGCAACTAATCAGCTCACCACGCAACGAGTAACTGCGAGTTTCCGTAATCTTCACATCCACCAACTGATTAACCAAGTCGGACGCCCCCACAAAATTCACCACCCGGTTACATTCCGTGCGCCCCATCAGCTCGGCAGCATCCCGCTTGGACGCACCTTCCACCAGAATCCGCTGCACCGTGCCCAAGCGGCTTTCACTGATGCGTTTGATGCTGTCATTGATCACAGATTGCAGATGCTGCAGGCGGCGCAGTTTCACGTCGTGCGGCGTGTCATCGTGCAGGTTGGCCGCCGGCGTGCCGGGGCGCGGGCTGAAAATGAAGCTGAAGCTGTTGTCAAAGCCCACGTCGTCAATCAGCTTCATCATCTTGTCGAAATCGTCTTCGGTCTCGCCGGGGAAGCCGACGATGAAGTCGCTGCTCATTGCCATGTCGGGCCGGATGGCGCGCAGTTTGCGCACGGTCGATTTGTATTCCATGGCGGTGTAGCCGCGTTTCATCGCCATCAGGATGCGGTCGGAGCCGTGTTGCACCGGCAAGTGCAGGTGGCTCACCAGCTTGGGGATTTTTTCGTAAGCGGCAATCAACGAGGGCGTGAATTCGTTCGGGTGGCTGGTCATGAAGCGGATGCGCTCGATGCCGGGGATGTCGGCCACGTACTCCAGCAGGGTGGCAAAGTCGGCCATTTCACTCGAGGGAGAGGCCGCGTCGCTGATCATGCGGGCGCGGTAGGCGTTCACGTTCTGCCCCAGCAGCGTGACTTCTTTCACGCCCTGGTCGGCCAGGCCCGCCACTTCCACCAGCACATCCTCAAACGGCCTGGAGACTTCTTCGCCCCGGGTGTAGGGCACCACGCAGTAGCTGCAGTACTTGGAGCAGCCCTCCATGATGCTGACAAACGCGGTGGCGCCTTCAATGCGGGCCGGCGGCAGGTGGTCGAATTTTTCGATCTCGGGGAAGCTGATGTCCACTTGCGAGCGGTTTTGCATCGCCCGCTCGGCCAGCATTTGCGGCAGCCGGTGCAGCGTTTGCGGGCCGAACACCACGTCCACATAGGGAGCGCGTTCGATGATCGCCGCGCCTTCCTGGCTGGCCACGCAGCCGCCGACGCCGATCAACACGCCTTTTTTCTTCAGGTGCTTGACGCGGCCCAGGTCGGAAAACACCTTCTCCTGCGCTTTTTCACGCACCGAGCAGGTGTTGAACAAGATCAGGTCGGCCTCGTCCACGTTGTCGGTGGGCTCGTAGCCTTGCGCGGCGTTCAGCACATCGGCCATCTTGCCCGAGTCGTACTCGTTCATCTGGCAGCCGAAGGTTTTGATAAAGACTTTTTTAGACATGGCGAAGTTGAAATTTTTGCTACTGTTTTAGTAGCTATGCGCGTAGAAGGGACAGGGGCTAGAGCCTGTTTTCTTATAAAAAACAGCAGAAAATCTGGCCGTTCGGGCCAATGGCTATTGCTGCGGATAGGACGGCAACTGGTCAAACGGGGTTTTCCCGTCATCGGTTTTGGGTTTGATGGCGTCAGAGCCGAAAATGAAGTTGGTCAGCGGCCCCATGCCGGCACGCTTTTCCTGCGCTTCCAGCGCGTTCAGAATCCACACCTCGTGAATCATGCCCTGTCCATCGCGCACATAGTTGACCAGTATGCTGCTGCCTACCAGGGCGCCCGACATCACCAGCAAGTTGTTGGTGCCCCTGATGCGGGCACCGGGCGAGAGGCGGGCGGCGACGCCGTTGATCAGCACCTCCGGCGGCGCCGTCACCACCAGCATGCCGCGTTTGGCCGCTGGCGGAAACTGGCGTGCCGACAGGGTTTGTGCCGCAGCGGTGTTCAGGAAGGAGAGCGACGCCCAGACCATGCCAAGCATCAGCATCATCAAAAAACGGGGGGTGGCGGGGTGCAGGCAGCGGTTCATGGTATTCGTCCAGAGGCTGAAGGTTGGAGGGCGAAACTGGCCCCCAAAGAAA
Source organism: Pseudomonadota bacterium (assembly GCA_040385425.1). GTDB lineage: Bacteria > Pseudomonadota > Gammaproteobacteria > Burkholderiales > Burkholderiaceae_C > Rhodoferax. Next base: position 8,807 of record JAZKHK010000182.1, read on the forward strand.
AAAACCGCAGCAGCAAGCGCTGATGCGGGTTTTTAAAATTTTGGTGGTGATAGGTGGATTTGAACCACCGACATCAGCATTATGAATGCTG
>JAZKHK010000183.1:0-26862 GCA_040385425.1 Pseudomonadota bacterium
TGAGCGCGGCCGTCTGGGCCTTGATGGTGATCCCGCGCTCTTTCTCAATGTCCATCGAGTCCAGCACTTGCGCTTCCATCTCCCGGGCTTGCAAACCACCACAGCGCTGAATCAAGCGATCTGCGAGTGTTGATTTGCCATGATCAATATGCGCAATGATCGAAAAATTTCTGATGTGATTCATCAACGAGGACACTTAAGTGATTGAATTAAAACGATGAGACAAGAAAAAAGGGCGCATCAAATCTTGACGCGCCCTGAACCAACAATCATTGGCAACTGCGATAGCTGGAAGTTCATTGTAGGCAAAAAGCCTGAAACGTACAGTCCAGCCAACACCCGCCAAGAGTCGTTGCCGAGCAACAAGAATCTTATGCACAACTTATTAACAATATGGAGGATCACCCTTTGGACAACTTGTGGGCGAACTGTGGACCGCTTGTGGAGCGTTCCTATTCATCCCGCATCGTGGACTTCCGCCCTTTCGATATACCTGTAATCCATGATGATCCGACTCCATTCTAACCAAAACAGCAATTACCAAAATTAAAAGTTAGTGAGCACAAACTTAATGGAAAGAAAAAAGGCGTCAGAAAATAAAATATTCGACAGTCTTTTGCAGAAAGATTCGACAAAAAAATACAAAGACCTCGGATCACCAAGGTCTTGCTGGATGCGTTGAGTATTTAACGGACCGGTCGAATCACCGCGTATTGCGCCAATTCACCACGCCGAAACAGGATGCTGACGGCTTTGTTCTTGTCAAGGGTGGCCAATACAGTTTCAAATGTCTTGACGTTGACCACCTCAACATTACCGACCTGCGTGATCACGTCCCCCTCACGGACACCGGCACGCGCAGCGGCATCGACAGCGGCATCGACCTTCACGCCGCCCTTGATCTTGAGTTCCTTTTTCTGAGCATCAGTCAACTCGCTGACAGCCAGTCCAATCGACTGCCCAACACTTGAAGCTTTGGGCTTCTCTTCTTTGTCAGCCGTTTTTTTAATGGGTTTTTCAGCCTCGATCTCCGCAATTGTGACGGTCAGGTCTTTGTAGCTTCCACGCCGATAAACGGTCAGTCCGCTGCGGGTGCCGGGTTTGGTTCCCCCCACCATGCGCGGCAGATCACTGGATTTTTCAACCGCTTTTCCTTCAAATTTGGTAATGATGTCGCCCGCCTCAACGCCCGCTTTTTCGGCTGGCGCACCGGCCTCGACATTTCGCACCAGCGCACCATGCGGTTTGCCAAGGCCAATGGATTCCGCAACGTCTTTGGTGACCTGGTCAATCTGCACCCCAATGCGCCCGCGCGACACGCGGCCCGATACCCGCAATTGCTCACTCACACGCACCGCTTCATCCATCGGAATGGCGAAAGAAATACCCATCGAGCCGCCCGAGCGAGAATAGATCTGGCTATTGATACCCACCACCTCACCGCGCATATTGATCAAGGGTCCGCCCGAATTACCGGGGTTGATGGCGACATCGGTCTGAATCAAAGGCAGGTAGTCGCCGGTGTCGCGCTGCTTGGCACTGACAATGCCGGCCGTCACGGTATTGTCCAGACCAAAAGGGGATCCAATCGCCATGACCCATTCCCCCACTTTGAGCCGATTCACATCACCCACCTTCACGGCGGGCAGACCGGTGGCGTCGATCTTGACAAGCGCCACGTCGCTGCGCTTGTCCGCGCCGATGATTTTGGCCTTGAACTCGCGTTTATCCGTGAGTGTCACAACCACTTCGTCAGCGCCTTCAACCACGTGCGCATTGGTCATGATGAGACCGTCAGACGAAAGAATGAAGCCGGAACCTACGCCGCGCGGCTGATCTTCCTCCTGGGGCTGGGGGCGATTCTGACGCGGAGCCTGGCGGGGCATATTGGGAATGGGCAAACCGAATCGTCGAAAAAACTCCAGCATCTCCTCGTCTCCCGGGCCGCCAGCAGGCGCCCTGGCCGCAACCTTTTCAAGGGTTCGAATATTCACAACCGAAGGACCTACCTGCTCCACCAGATCCGTGAAGTCCGGCAGCGAGCGCACCTGGGCCACGGCAGAAGTCACCGGAACCAGCGCAACCGATGTCGTCAAGACACAAGCACCCGCCAGAACGCAGGCGTTTAATTTCTTCCAATCGATTTGAATCATCATCGACCTTTCCTTGGAGAATAAATGAATAAAAATTGACACATGGGGGGCTATTTTTTTCGTTCAAGCCTTTGGGCAAAAGCGGCCAGCGTCAACGGCGGCACTTCGCCCACCACGGTGAGCCACCAATCCCCCATGCGTCGGGTGAGCGTGTGGGTTGCGCCCATGGCGGTGCTGCCAGGCTGCCCATGCAAGCGAGCGTCAAATGCTTCAACAAACAGGGAAACCGAAGCCAGCCCGTCCGAAAAAATCCACTGAAAGGTGTTCGCATGGTGCGCATCGGCGGCACCGACCGAGCGTCTGTAACAGCTCATGGACTTGAAGCCGGGCACTGCCGTCTTGAGTATCCAGCCTTCGGCCGTCGGGGATGTTTTCACCAGATCGGGCTTCTCCACCTGGTAGCCCTGGGTGTTGGCCATCATCTGCGTCAACTGCGTCATGCTGACCGGCACATCCAGTTGCAACTCCGAGAAAGCCGCCTGCTCCAGTACACGTCCGGCCACGTCCAGAATTTGCAATTTGACCACCAGCCCGGTTTTTTTCTCGGTCCAGATCCGGTAGCCAAACCGCCATTCATCTTGCGGCTGCAGTTGCACCACATCCGATACATAACCGGCAACGCGCTCGCCGCCAATGACTTGAACCCGGTAGAACTGCGCAATGGAAGAATCATTCGATTGCAAAAGATTCGGAAAAACCCCGAGTGACTCGCGTTTTTCAGCAACGACCACCCGGCGGTCAGGCAAAAAGGTCACCACCTGATCGTTGTGCCGAAACGTGGACCGTTGTGCGCCTGTCAAAGATTCAACCCGCTCCATCTGCTGCTCGCCATCACAGACATGCCAAATCCTAGCGCTGGACATGGTGCCGCCCGCCGAAACCACATAAGTCCCGATATAAGCACGCCGACGCGATGCATCATGCATGCGCAGCAACCACTCGCTCACACTGCGGTCTGGCGCTTTAGGGCCAACGACTGCAGGCGAGGCTGCGGAGAGGGAGCTTGCTGTTTGCGCCGCCGCCAACGAACACAGGGCCATCGCCAACAAACCAGCCACGCTCATTTTCACAATGTGACCAGCCGAAATACTTATCCGACTCAACGGGCAGCTCCTTCAAACGTGGCATTCCGGAGAAAACCCGCGGGCATCTGAAGCGCCGACGTCCCGCCAAACTGCCGGTGCGCCGCCAGCAGCGCATCAAGCTGCGGGTCGCGGATCATGACCGGTGACTCACTCCCGGTCATCACCTGTGACAACGCGACGTCAGATTGCCCAGCCGGCCTCTGCGCAAGTTGTGCGCCCTGATGCTGATCGCCCCATCCACTCACCATCTGCCATCCAATCACCGACACGGCGGCCAGCGATGCAAGCCCGGCCAACAGCTTCCAGCGGTAAACGGCGTCATTGGCGACGGTAATTTTCGATTCATTTAGGCCTCTAGCCCCCGTCGATGGTGCATCTACAGCTACTAAATTTATAGCATCAATTGGGGATGAAAGGCGTGCTTCCTGTTGCAAACCAAGCTTCAGACGCTGCATGAAAGCGGCGTCACGTGAACTGACGACAGGTTCACCCGAACGCAATACATCACCGACCACGTGATAGGCATGCCACGTTGACCGGGCATCTTCGCTGGCGCTCAACCATTCGACCGTGCTGGCAAACTCGTCCCCTTGCAACTCGCCATCAGCAAGCGCCGAAACAAATTCGTGATTTTTAACAGGGTCTTGCATCATCAGGTCCAGTGTCACCAGCGTTTGCCGGTCTGTTTTTCAAGCATCGGTTTAACTTTGGCAGATATCGCTTCCCGGGCACGGAAAATCCGGGAACGAACCGTGCCGATAGGGCAATTCATCATTTCGGCGATTTCTTCATAGGTCAAACCTTCAATTTCCCTCAACGTCAGCGCTTCCCGAAGATCCTCTGGCAAAGCCGCCATGGCTGCATTGACTGCAACCCCAATTTCCTTGGCTGCCAACACCGTCTCGGGCGTCTCATCTGCTATTGGTTCACTTCCGGCCCAAGAAGTTTCATCGTCGTCTTTGCTCCCTTTAAAAGCGCTCTCTGACACCGTGGGGTCGCGTTTGAGCTCCATCAAGAATTTTTTGGCCGTATTGACCGCAATGCGGTACAGCCAGGTGTAAAACTGGGCATCGCCGCGGAACTGGTGCAGCGCGCGATAAGCGCGGATGAAGGTCTCTTGCGCAATGTCCTCCACCAGATCCACATCGCGCACCATGCGGCCAATCAGGCGCTGAATGCGGCGCTGGTATTTGATGACGAGCAGCTCGAACGCCCCTCGATCGCCCGCGACAGCGCGCTCGACCAGCATCACGTCGCTGTCGACGGCCGGCGGTAATGGGGGTGTATGGGACTCGGTGGTCACGGCGTCACCTGTTTTGACCCGTGAATATGCCCGCATCGGGGTCTTGAGATGCCCTCTTGGTACGGCGAGCAAAGACCGCTCGGCGCAGCGCATTCCAGCGTGTCACGTCATCCGCACACTCCGGCCAGAGCCATAGCCGGACTCCTGCTTCCGTTTGCAAGCTCAACAGCAGAAAAAATTGCAAGTCAAGGTGAAGCGCAACCTTCCCGCTGGATGACATTTCTCCGCAGGTCCAACTCCAGGCTTGCCCATCCCAGCGTAAATTCCCCAGAGGTGAGCGGCGCCAACCCTGGATCGAGATGGCCAATGCACCGAACAAAGTCAGAAAAAATAGCCCTTGCCGCCATCCGGCCCCATCGGTCTGATAAAGCCAAAGCACGCCGATCAACCCGCCCAGCAAGCCCGAGCAACCAATGAGCCCGCCCTGAAAACGCGAACGCCCCACCGGATAACTGACCGCTGGGGCGCTGTGCATGGAGTAATCAATAAGAGATGAGTTCTGGATCAGTGTTTACAAAACAATCACGGTGCGCGCTTGAACACCAGCGAGCCGTTGGTGCCGCCAAACCCGAAATTGTTTTTCAGGGCCACATCAATCTTCATGTCCCGTGCGGTATTGGCACAGTAGTCCAGATCGCACTCGGGGTCCTGATTGAAGATATTGATGGTCGGCGGGCTCTTCTGGTGATGCAGTGCCAACACGGTAAAGATCGACTCAATACCGCCCGCGCCGCCCAGCAAGTGCCCGGTCATGGACTTGGTCGAGTTGACCACGGTCTTTTTCGCATGATCCCCCAACGCTGCCTTGATGGCATTGGATTCATTCAGATCCCCCAGCGGCGTGGAGGTGCCGTGGGCGTTCAGGTAATCAATCTGATCGGCGTTGACACCGGCATTGCGCATGGCACCGAGCATGGCGCGGCGGGGGCCGTCCATATTGGGCGCAGTCATGTGACCGGCATCGGCACTCATGCCAAAACCTGCCAACTCGGCATAAATCTTGGCGCCACGGGCCTTGGCGTGTTCGTACTCTTCGAGCACCATCACACCTGCGCCTTCGCCCAGAACAAAGCCATCACGGTCTTTATCCCAGGGGCGAGAAGCCGTTTGCGGATCATCGTTGCGCGTGCTCAAAGCTCGCATGGCCGCGAAACCGCCTACGCCCAAAGGCGATACCGTTGCTTCAGAACCGCCTGCAATCATGACATCCGCATCACCGTATTCGATCATGCGACCGGCTTCACCGATGCAATGCAGACCGGTGGTGCAAGCTGTCACGATCGCGATATTGGGTCCTTTGAAACCAAAACGGATCGACACATGACCAGCGATCATGTTGACAATGGTGGAGGGAACAAAGAAGGGAGAAATACGACGTGCACCGCGCTGAGCATACTCAGCGTGCATGCTTTCAATCATCGGCAAACCGCCGATGCCTGAACCAATGACACACCCGATACGGGTAGCCAGCTCATCACCCAATGCATCGCCCGTAGGCAAACCGGCATCAGCAACAGCCTGACTGGCTGCGGCAATGCCGAAATGGATAAAGCTGTCCATCGTGCGAGCTTCTTTGGGGCCAATGTAGGCGCCCAGATCAAAGCCCTTGACCTCGCCGGCAATTTTGCAAGCAAAGGTTGATGTATCAAACTTGGTAATTAAATCAATACCGGATTTACCGGCGAGCAGGTTGGCCCATGCATCGTCTACCGTGTTGCCCACGGGACTGATACAACCTAAACCTGTTACAACAACGCGACGACGGGACATAGATATTTGCAGTCTGTAGTTGAGCTAAAGAAAGCCGCCTGGAGCGGCAGGAAACCAGGCTTCTGGACTGGCAATGCGTGCCAGCGCAGTCCGTCACAGCCAGCGCGACGACGCTTGTCTGCGTCGTCACATTGAAACTTACGCTTTTTTATGCGTATTGGCGTAATCGATGGCGTTTTGCACCGTTGTGATTTTTTCTGCGTCTTCGTCTGGAATTTCAATTCCGAACTCATCTTCCAGCGCCATCACCAGTTCAACCGTGTCGAGTGAATCGGCACCCAGATCGGCCACGAAGGCTTTTTCGCTGGTGACTTGGGATTCTTCTACGCCGAGTTGTTCGGCAATAATTTTTTTGACGCGTGCTTCGATATCGCTCATGGATTCCCTCTGAGGGTAGTAAATGAATCCGCAATTCTAGCCGGGCTTGGGAGCAATGCCCCGACCCGGCTGCCGAGCGGATAAACCGGCTTGTTCTTACTTGGATGCAAACGGCCGCCACTTAGCAACCAGTACTGCCACCCATTGTCTAGGCCATGTGCATGCCGCCGTTGACGTGCAACTCCTGCCCGGTCACATAGGCGGCCTGAGGCGAAGCCAGATAAGCCACCGCGTGGGCGATGTCAGAAGGCTTGCCGAGCTGCCCCAAAGGGATTTGGCTTAACAATGCTTTGTGCTGATCTTCCGGCAGGCCTGCCGTCATGTCGGTTTCAATAAATCCGGGGGCCACACAATTGACAGTGATGTTACGCGAACCCAGTTCGCGCGCCAGAGCGCGGGTCATGCCAGCCACGCCGGCCTTGGCGGCGGCGTAGTTGGCTTGGCCCGGGTTACCCGAGGCGCCCACGACCGACGTGATGCTGATGATGCGGCCATAGCGCTGCTTCATCATGGTGCGCATCACCGCGCGGCTCATACGAAATACCGCCTTCAGATTGGTGTCGAGCACGGCATCCCACTCGTCGTCTTTCATGCGCATGGCCAGGTGATCGCGCGTGATGCCGGCGTTGTTCACCAGCACCTGCAGTCCGCCATGTTCTTTGACAATGTCGCCAATCAAGACTTCGGCCGCCTGTGCATCGTTGACGTTCAGGGTCTTGCCAGAACAGCCCGCAAAAGCCGACAGGGTTTGCGCAATTTTTGCAGCACCCTCATCCGTCGTGGCTGTTCCAATGACCTTCACTCCTTGTTGGGCCAACTGCAGGGCAATCGCTGCGCCAATACCGCGCGATGCACCCGTAACCAAGGCCACTTGGCCTTCAAATTTCACTTCACTCATTATCAGCACCTAAAAGTATGGTTTTCACATCAGCCAAGGTGGCTGGGTCCAGCAAAGCCATGCCGCTCAACTCGGGGTCGATGCGCTTGACCATGCCAGCCAGCACCTTGCCGGGGCCGCATTCGACAACAGAAGTCAAACCACGCGCCTTGATGGCTTGCACGCACTCCACCCAACGCACGGGACCAAAAGCCTGACGGTACAGGGCATCGCGAATACGGTCGGCATCGACCTCCACCGCAACATCCACATTGTTGATGAGCGCGATTTGAGGGGGCAAAAACTCGATGGATTCCAGCTTTTCCTTCAGTCGTTCAGCCGCCGGCTTCATCAAGCTCGAATGAAAAGGCGCCGACACTGGCAGTGGCAAGGCGCGCTTAGCGCCATTGGCCTTCAACACTTCACAGGCTTTCTCGACCGCCGCCTTGCTACCGGCAATCACGGTTTGCATTGGGTCGTTGAAGTTGACTGCTTCCACCACTTCAGATGAATTTGAGCCGAATCCCGCCGTCACCTCTGCACATCCAGCGATGACTTTAATCGCATCCATTCCCAGAATGGCGGCCATGGCACCAACACCAACCGGCACCGCTTCCTGCATGGCCTGGGCCCGAAAGCGCACCAATGGCGTCGCCTGCGCCAGCGTCAACACACCAGCGGCCACCAAGGCCGAGTATTCGCCCAGCGAGTGCCCAGCCACAGCGGAGGGTGTAACACCCGTTTCAGCCATCCAGACACGGTAAGCAGCCACGGCGGCCACCAGCATCACCGGCTGGGTATTGGTTGTCAGGGCCAGTGTTTCCTTCGGCCCCTCTTGAATGAGTTTGGCAACATCTTCGCCCAAAGCCTCAGAGGCCTCTTTGAGAGTCTCAAGCACAATGGGATGGTCGCCCCATGCGTCCAGCATGCCCACAGACTGCGAGCCCTGACCCGGGAAAACAAATGCAAAAGGTTTCATGCTATTTTGATGAGAGTTACTGTTCAAATAGGGCTCTAGCCCTTACCCAGCCTGCCCGAGCAGCTACAGTTGCAATAGCACTGCGCCCCACGTGAAACCACCGCCCACGCCTTCAAGCAGGAGCAATTCACCCGGTTTGACTTTGCCGCTACGCACCGCTGCATCGAGTGCCAGCGGAATGGAGGCGGCGGAGGTGTTGCCATGCTGGTCAACCGTGACGATGACTTTGTCCATCGGCAGCTTGAGTTTGCGGGCCGTGCTTTGCATGATGCGGATGTTGGCCTGGTGCGGCACCAGCCAATCGATATCCGTCGCAACTTTGCCCGCCTTGGCGAGTGTGGTGCGTGCAGCATCATCCAGCAAACCCACTGCCAGCTTGAACACGGCTTGACCGTCCATCTTCAACAGCGGTTCACCCAGCACCTGGCCACCGGAGACATGGCCCGGCACACACAAAATGCCAACATGCTTGCCATCGGCATGGAGATCACTGGCGAGAATGCCGGGCGTGTCGGATGCTTCCAGCACCACGGCACCGGCGCCATCACCGAACAGAACGCAGGTTGTGCGATCCTTGAAATCGAGAATGCGGGAAAAAACTTCGGCCCCAATCACCAGCGCCTTTTTGGCCGCGCCGGACTTGATCATGGCGTCAGCAATGCTCAAAGCGTAAATAAAACCGCTGCAAACCGCTTGTACGTCAAACGCCGCGCAACCATTGGCGCCCAGTTTGTTCTGCAAGATACAAGCGGTGGAGGGAAACACCATGTCAGGCGTAGACGTGCCGACGATGATCAGGTCAATATCTTTGGCCTCTACCCCGGCGGCCTGCAAGGCCCGGCGTGCGGCCTCAAGACCCAAATCGCTGCTGCACACATCCGGGGCGGCAAAATGGCGTGCCCGAATGCCGGTGCGCTCAACAATCCAGTCATCCGAAGTTTCAATGCCTTGGGTGGCGAGTTCCGCCACCAAATCGGCATTGGTCAGGCGGCGAGGAGGAAGATAACTACCGGTACCGGTAATGCGTGAATAAAGAGTCATGAGGCGTGTGCGACCGCATCGGATGACACAAACGCTTCACCAGCCACCAACAGAGGCGCAAGGTGAGCAATCCGGACCCGAACACGGTCAAGCAAGTTGTTTCGGGCTGCATCATACGCCCGGGCCAAAGCGAACTCAAACGCCAGCTCATCGGCTGAGCCGTGGCTCTTGAAAACGAGACCGCGCAGGCCCAACAAGGCACCGCCGTTGTAACGACGGTGATCCATCCGTTTTTTAAGCGCCGATATGATGGGATAAGCAGCAATTGCCGCCATTTTCGTCAAAATATTGCGAGAAAACTCGACTCGCAAAAAGTTAACGATCATGGTCGCCAAGCCTTCGCTCGCTTTCAAAGCCACGTTTCCGACGAACCCGTCGCACACAACGATATCGGCGGTGCCTTTGAAAATGTCGTTACCCTCGACGTTGCCATAAAAATTCAAATCACCCGCCTTAGCGGCTGATCGAAGCAGTTCACCTGCTTTTTTAATGACTTCGTTGCCTTTGATCGCTTCTTCACCAATATTGAGCAAACCCACCGTGGGGTTGTCATCGCCACTCAGCACAGACACCAGCGCAGAGCCCATCATCGCAAATTGCAGCAAATGCTCGGCTGAACAATCGACATTGGCGCCCATATCCAGCACGGTGGTGGCATGACCCTTGGCATTCGGAATTTGACCGGCAATGGCGGGGCGATCAATGCCTTCCAGAGTTTTAAGCAAATAGCGTGAGATAGCCATTAATGCGGCGGTATTCCCCGCGGACACAGCAGCCTGAGCCGCCCCATCCTTGACTTGCTGGATGGCGACCCGCATGGACGAATCTTTTTTGCGTCGAAGCGCCACCTCAAGCGGATCATCCATGCCAACAACCTCGCTGGCCACAATGATGGTGGCGCGAGGGTGGGAAAACGAACTCAAACTGTCCGGCAATCCAACCATCAACAATTGCGCATCGGCATGTCGGTCGAGAAAATTGCGACAAGCAGGAAGCGTGACACGAGGGCCATGATCGCCTCCCATGCAGTCAACAGCGATAGTGATCATGGGAAACTAATGCTCACAAGCAAATGGCAACCGATTTCTGGATGCATAAAAACAAAGGCCCGACGCTACAAACACAGTAGCTTCGGGCCTTGGCTGACGGGAACTATCAGGCTTCAGACTTGGTCTTGAGCACTTGACGGCCACGGTAAAAGCCATTGGGGCTGATGTGGTGACGCAAATGAGTTTCGCCCGTGGTGGACTCAACTGCAGTACCCGGCACAACGAGAGCGTTGTGTGAACGGTGCATACCGCGCTTGGACGGTGATTTTTTGTTTTGTTGGACAGCCATGATCTGATCCTTGACAGGGACGCTGCGAGGGCCGCAACATCTTGGGTTAGTGGAACACGCGACTCATCGATCCGCGCGAAGCCTTAAATTATAGCGCACCTCGCCAACTTAGCTTGATTTACCGCTCTGGAGCTTGGCCAACACCGCGAAAGGATTGCGTTTTTCAGCCGATGCGGCTTCAAAAGCCGGGTCCTCGACAGCCAACTTCAGCTCCACCGGGCACGTCTCATGACGAGGAACCACCGGCAGGGCCATCAGCACCTCGTCTTCAATCAGATCTGCCAGACTGAACTCCGGATTCAGCGCCAGAACGTCTTCCTCCGAGTCTTCATCCTGCTCTTCAGCCACTTCTTCGCTCGTCACGAAACGGAAAGACCGCTTGACGGCCACCTCCATATCCACCGGACCCATGCAGCGCTGGCACGTCAAGGGCAGACTGACTTCGACGGTCAAATGCAGCCAGATCTGCTCTGCCCCCGATTCATCGACCCGCAACTCGCCCTGCGCTGCCCACTTGAGCTTGTTATCAGCCCCTAGCCCTTGTGTTTCATGGATAAGTCGCTCATATTTTGATAGCACATCATGTCCGATGAGCGTGTTTTCGGTATGCGCAAACGCCTTGACGTCGAGATGAATGGGGGGAGACTCTTGTTTCATGTACGCAGTGTAAGAGAATCACGGCATGTCTGAATCTACTCACCGAAAACTCATTCTGGGCTCGACCTCGCCTTACCGCCGTGAACTGCTGGAGCGCTTGCGTATTCCGTTTGAAGTCACTGCACCCGACGTGGATGAAACGCCGCATCCCTCTGAAACACCACAGCAACTGGCCTGCCGCTTGGCCATGGCCAAGGCCCGCGCCGTGGCTGCGCAATTTCCAGCCTGCGTGGTGATTGGCTCAGACCAGGTGGCTGACCTGGAAGGTCAGCCCTTGGGCAAGCCAGGCAGTCACGTGCGTGCCGTCGCTCAATTGCAGCAAATGCGCGGTAAAACCGTAATTTTCCAAACGGCGGTTGCCGTTGTATGTCTTGAAACCGGATTTGCGGAAATGGATCTGGCCCAAGTAAAGGTGAAATTCCGCGACCTCTCTGACGCCGAGATTGAAGCTTACCTGCGCGCGGAGACTCCTTATGACTGTGCCGGCAGCGCCAAAAGCGAAGGCTTGGGCATTGCCTTGCTTGCGTCTATTGACAACGATGATCCGACAGCATTGGTAGGACTGCCGCTGATCCGCACCTGCCGGATGATTCAAGCCGCTGGCATCCGGGTGCTCTGACCATGACAAACACCCTACCCGCCAACACCGCGCCCAACTCCAAAGGAAAGCTATACCTGGTGCCTGCCCCGCTGGATTTCGGCTGCGACAGTCAGGCAGACCTGCAAAACACGATGCCGTGGGGCACTCTGACCGTGGCGTCAAAACTGCAGCATTGGGTCTGCGAAAACGCCAAGTCGGCACGCGCTTACCTGAAACGCGTGAATGAAATTACTCCGCTGAGCAGCCCGCTGCAGGCACTGCACATCCAGGAACTGCCGCGCGAAGTGCATAAAAAAGGAGACCACAACGGCAACTTTGACGCGCGCCCTCTGCTGGCGCCCGCACTCGCAGGCCATGACATGGGATTGGTGAGCGAAGCCGGCATGCCTGCCGTGGCCGACCCAGGCTCCTCGGTGGTGCGTGCCGCCCATGACTTGGGCATTGAAGTGATCCCGCTCACCGGTCCGGTGTCGCTGTTACTGGCACTGGCGGCCAGCGGACTCAATGGCCAGAATTTCGCGTTTGTCGGCTACCTGCCGCAAGATGGCGCCGAGCGCACCCAGCGTCTCAAGGAACTGGAGTCGCTAGCTTTAAGAACCGGGCAGACCCAGTTATTTATCGAAACACCCTACCGCAATGTCGCCATGATGCAGGCGCTGCTGCACACCCTGCAACCCAACACCCGCCTGGCTTTGAGCAGCGGACTCACCCTTGCTACCGGGACGTGCCGCAGTGACTTCGTCAAAAACTGGCGGCAAAAACCGGCGCCCCTCAACAACTCGACCCCGGCGGTATTTGCACTGGGTCGATAAACGAATCAGCGGATGGGGGGTATTGTTTTGAGCGCGTGAACCGAGCCTTCGCCAATGGCCGCGCCAAACCGCTTGACCAAGCGCTCGGCCACGTTTTCGCGGCGAGTGTAGTCAATGATTTCTTCGGCCTTCACGATTTCACGGGCGACGAAGTCAAGGCTGCCGAGTTGGTCCGCCAGTCCCAGTTCAATCGCTTGCTGGCCACTCCAGAACAGACCGCTGAAAGTCTCTGGCGTTTCCTTCAGGCGTTTGCCGCGACCGGCCTTGACCACGTCAATGAATTGCTTGTGAATCTGGTCCAGCATGGTCTGGGCAAAAGCGCGCTGTTTTTCAGTTTGCGGGCTGAACGGGTCCAGAAAACCCTTGTTTTCACCTGCGGTCATGAGCCGGCGCTCCACGCCTAGCTTCTCCATCAGGCCGGTAAAGCCAAAACCGTCCATCAACACGCCGATGCTGCCCACGATGCTGGCCTTGTCAACAAAAATACGGTCAGCCGCCACCGCGATGTAATAGGCAGCGGATGCACAAGACTCCTCGACCACGGCATACACCGGCTTCTTGTGTTTGATCTTGAGGCGTTTGATCTCATCGTTGATGATGCCGGCCTGCACCGGACTGCCGCCCGGTGAATTGATCAACAGGACCACCGCCTGCGCGCCTGCATCTTCAAATGCACCGCGCAAAGCGGCGATGATCAGTTCTGCACTGGCTTCTGCGCCGGAGGCGATTTCACCCTTGATTTCCACCACGGCCGTGTGCGGCGTTGACGCATCCTTGGATGTGCTGTTCTGACTGATGGCAATCCAGGCCACAACAATAAAAAACGCCAGCCAGGCCAAACGCACAAAACTCCGCCAGCGGCGCGCCAGGCGCTGCTCGGTCAAGGAAGCAAAAACCAGTTTTTCCAGCGTGGCCCGCTCCCACCCAGGACTGTCGGCCGCACCCGCTTTCGCTCCGTTTTTTGTAGCTGCTTGCGCAACATTGACGGGGGCTGCAGCCTGATTTGATGCCAAATCAGGCTCAGAGGATGCATTCGATGGGTCGGGATGATGGGGTTCGGTCATTTCAAAACTCTAGGGATTTCAGGTTGTGGGCAGTATGCCAGTGCACGACGCCGTCACGCTCGGATATGTCAATCTTTATCAAGCCACCGCGGCAAGGGCCCATTTGGCATTGACCGGTCTGGGGCGAATACATGGCGCCATGCGTGGCGCACATCAGCCAGTGGCCTGTGCTGTCAAAAAAACGGTTGGGCTGGTAATCCATCTCTATCGGGACATGGGTGCAACGGTTCAGGTAGGCGTGCACCTGTCCTGCATAGCGAACGGCAAAAGCACGGCACGTCTGACCGCCATACTGCACGTCAAAAGGAACGGCTTCGCCACTGTTGAGCAGATCGACTGAATGACAGAGAAGAATACTTTCAATCATGGCGAGGGCTTACTTACCCCTTCAGGCATTGATCAGCAGCCAATCGTGCAGCTCGCGCACGGAATGCGCCACAAAGCGGGGGTTCAGGACTGTGAACGCGTCAGGCGCATGGGCGCCGTAGCTTACGCCGACGCTGGGGCATCCTGCATTGAGAGCCATCTGCAAGTCATGCGTGGTGTCGCCGATCATCAGCGTGCGCTCAGGCGCTACATCAAACTCGCGCATCAGCTCCAGCAACATACGGGGATGGGGCTTGCCGGCCGTTTCGTCCGCCGTGCGCGAGCCGTCAAACATGCCTTTGAGTTCTACCGCCTGCAAGGCTTCGTCCAGACCGTGCCGGCTTTTGCCGGTGGCCACAGTCAGGCAATGCTGGCGGGATTTCAGCTCGGCCAACATCTCCAGCACGCCGGCAAACAGGCTGATGTCATTCTGGTGAGCGATGTAATGGTGGCGATAACGCGCGCCCAGTTCGGGATATTTGTCTTCAGGCACATCGGGTGCGGCATGGGCCAGCGCCTGCATCAAACCCATGCCAATCACGTAAGCGGCATCCTTGTCGCTCGGCACGACCCCGCCGACGTCGCGCACCGCATTCTGAATGCAGCGTGTGATGATGGCGGTGGAATCAAACAGCGTGCCATCCCAATCGAAGGCGATCAGATCAAACTGTCTAGATGTAGGCATATCAGGGGCTAGTCGGTGCAGCATGGGTCGCAAATGTTTCGAGTTCAGAAGGTAAATGGGCCAGCAATTCCACCCGCTCGCCGCTGGCCGGGTGATTGAACTGCAAGCGCCACGCATGCAGGAACATCCGCTTGAGGGCGGGCAATTTGCCGGCCCGCAAGAGCCCTTTGTTCAAATCAAAATCACCGTATTTATCGTCCCCGGCAATGGGGAACCCTTCGCTGGCGAGGTGGACGCGGATTTGATGGGTGCGCCCGGTCTTGATGGTGACTTCAAGCAAGGTGAAACTGGTGCTGGTGCTGTTCCTGACTTTGACCAAAGTGACGGAGGGCATGCCGTTCGGGTCATCCCGTGACACCACTTTGACGCGCCGCTCACCCGCGCCTGCGGTGCCGTCCTTGCTGTCGAGCAAATACTTGTGCAGCGGCTTGTCCAGCACTTTTTTGTTGGCGGGCCAGCGTCCTGAAACCAGGGCGAGGTAGGTTTTGCCGGTTTCCCGCTCGCGAAACTGGTCTTGCAGATTGGTCAGGGCGCTTCTCTTTTTGGCGATCAGCAAAATGCCGCTGGTATCGCGGTCCAGCCGGTGCACCAGTTCCAGGAACTTGGCCTGGGGGCGGGCCATGCGCAATTGCTCAATCACGCCAAAACTCACGCCCGAGCCGCCGTGCACGGCCACACCGGCCGGCTTGTCAATGGCGAGCAAATGCTCGTCTTCAAACAGAATGGTGAAATCCCGGGCGGGAGCCGCCCGCTCCATGCTCTGCGCCATGGCCTCGGCTTTTTCAGCCACCCGCTCCGATATCCGCACCGGCGGCAGGCGCACCATATCGCCCGCCGCGACCCGGGAATCAGCGGAAGCCCGGCCTTTGTTGACCCGCACCTCGCCGCTGCGGATGATGCGGTAAACATGGGTCTTGGGTACGCCTTTGAGGTGACGCATCAGAAAGTTATCCAGGCGCTGGCCCGCAGAGTCCTCATCAACGAGTACGGTTTGAACCTGCGGGATTGGGGGGGTGGGATTGACCCCTATAATGTGTTTCACTAGCGATGTGCTGTAAGTGGTTGATTTAACGACAAGTTAAGTCTTTGTTTAGTGGAGTTTAGTTCACCCACCACCATCAGCCGCACTGGTAGGTCGATGCCGCCGTTTGTCAATGCTCGCAAACCCCAAGCCAGTTGCTTGAGGTGGCTGGGAAAACAAGCGGTCAAGGCGACGCAATGAACCCCTGATACGGAATACCCCAAGTTCACAGACAAGTCGTCTGTGAACGGAATGAAGCGAGATGTTTGTGTTGATGAGCCTGATTCAAATATGCCAACGGTGCGTTTTCGCGCCGTTTTTCGGCATGGATCAGCCATCAGCCCCCGTCAAACGGGCGCAACCAGCTATTAATTTAATAGCATTTCCACAACCCAAACCCCTCGCATCCCTCCACGCGCCTACGCCGAGACTTGTTATTTAGTCTCGGTTCTCCGGCAATTCCTCCTCAATTCAAAGCGTCAGTTCTGGCATCAAAAGCTCGTCAAGAGCATGTTGGTTATATGAATTGAAGGATGCTACCCATGAAACGGATGCTGATTAACGCCACGCAGGCTGAAGAACGCCGCCTGGCCATTGTCGATGGACAAAAACTCCTCGACTACGAAATTGAAATAGAAGGACGCGAACAGCGCAAGGGCAACATTTACAAGGCCATCGTCACGCGCGTCGAGCCGTCGCTGGAAGCCTGCTTTGTCGACTACGGCGAAGACCGCCACGGCTTCCTGCCGTTCAAGGAAATCTCCCGCCAGTATTTCCAGCAAGGCGTGTCCGTCAACCAGGCCCGCATCCAGGATGCCATCCGTGAAGGCCAGGAACTGCTGGTGCAGGTCGAAAAAGAAGAACGCGGCAACAAGGGCGCTGCCCTGACCACCTTCGTGTCGCTGGCCGGCCGCTACGTGGTGCTGATGCCCAACAACCCGCGTGGTGGTGGTGTCTCGCGCCGCATCGAAGGCGAAGACCGCGCCGAACTCAAGGAAGCGCTGGAACAGCTCGAATACCCCAATGGCATGAGCATCATTGCCCGCACCGCCGGCATTGGCCGCAGCGCGCCGGAACTGCAATGGGACTTGAACTACCTGCTCAAACTCTGGACCGCCATTGACGGCGCGGCCAAGGGCGGCAAGGGCGCTTACCTGATTTACCAGGAATCGTCACTCGTGATTCGCGCTATCCGCGATTACTTCAACAACGACATCGGCGACATCCTGATCGACACCGACGACGTGTACGAACAGGCCCAGCAGTTCATGGCGCATGTGATGCCGGAACACGCTGCCCGCGTCAAACGCTACCGCGACGATGCGCCGCTGTTCAGCCGTTTCCAGATCGAACACCAGATCGAATCCGCTTACGCCCGCACCGTGCAACTGCCCAGCGGCGGCGCGATTGTGATTGACCACACCGAAGCGCTGGTATCGGTGGACGTCAACTCGGCCCGCGCCATCAAGGGCGGCGACATCGAAGAAACCGCCACCCGCACCAATCTGGAAGCCGCTGAAGAAGTGGCGCGCCAGATGCGCTTGCGCGATTTGGGCGGCCTGATCGTGATCGACTTTATCGACATGGAAGAAAGCCGCAACCGCCGCGATGTCGAAAACCGCCTGCGCGATGCGCTGCGGCAAGACCGTGCCCGCGTGCAGTTCGGCACCATCAGCAAATTCGGCCTGATGGAAATGAGCCGCCAGCGCCTGCGCCCGGCTCTGTCGGAAGGCGCGTCGATTCCTTGCCCACGTTGCGGCGGCTCCGGCCACATCCGCGACACGGAATCCAGCGCACTGCAGATTCTGCGCATCATCCAGGAAGAGTCGCTCAAGGACAACACCGCCTCCGTGCTGTGCCAGGTCCCGGTTGAAGTGGCTTCTTTCCTGCTCAATGAAAAGCGCACCGAGATCGCCAAGATCGAACTCAAACAGCGCATCAACGTGCTGATGGTGCCCAACAAGACGCTGGAAACACCGAACTACAAGCTGGAACGCCTGAAGCACGACGATCCTCGTCTGGACAACATTGAAGCCAGCTACAAAATGGCTGAAGAAATGGACGACCACACGGCCGTGACACGTCGTTCGCAAGAACCGACCAACAAGCAGACCCCCGTCATCAAAGGCGTGCTACCCGATGCACCGGCACCGGTCGCTGTTCCGAAGCCTGAGTCCGTCAAGCCCGTGGCAGCCGCACCGCGCCATGCGCCCAAGCCGGCACCCGCAGCTGCTGCACCGGTAGAAACAGGCTTCTTTGGCTGGATCAAACAACTGTTTGCCCCAACGCCCGCACCGGCACCGCAAGTCAAACCCGCGGCTGATGCCAACAAGGATGACAAGCGCGAAGGTCGCGGCGGTCGCGATGGTGCACGTCGCAATGAACCTCGTGGCGAAGGTCGCCCGGAAGGTGGTCGTGAAGAGGGCCGTGGTGGCCGTGGCCCCCGTCCCGAAGGTCGTGGCGAAGAAGGTCGCGGTGCCCGTGGCGGCCGCGGTGGTCGCGGTGGTCGCGGTGAGCGCCCAGCCCAGGGTCAACGCGAGCGTTTCGATGCTGAAGGCAAACCCGTCGCCATGGAGGCCGGTGCCCATGTCGGCCAGGCTTCGCTGAATGGCCCAGGTCAGGATGCGCCAAGAAACGAACAGGGGCAAGATCGCGCCCCTCGCAATTCCGAGCGTGGCGGACGTGGTAACCGCAACCGCGGTGAGCGCACCGAGGGCGAACAGGGCTCTGCACCTGAACGTGGAGAAGCGCGGGCCGACGGCCGCAATGAGCGCCGTCCTGATCGCAATCGTCGTCCAGACGACAAAGCACGCAACGAACCGGCCACCGGCGAGTTGGCACTCAACCAGGGTGAAGCCGGTGCTTTGCCGGTTGAACGCGCCACACGCCCCGCGCCAGAGGCCGCAGCAGGAATCGACGCGACCACCGGCAATGACGGTGAATCGGCAGCGCCACAGGACGGCACAGAGCCGCGTGCCAAACGCTCGCGTGATCGCTATGGCCGTGACCGCGGCCCTCGCGCTGACCGTTCCGAACAAGGTGAACGCCAGGAACGCCCGGCTCGTGACAGCCAGCCAGAGCAATCTGAAGAGGGAGCGGCTGCAGAACCTCGTCGTTCTTACTTCACGACCAGCACGGAAACCACCCCAGTGGAAGCGGTTGCAGCCCCTGCGGCTGTGGTTCCGGAAGCGCTGCCAGCAGCAGCCCCCGTCGCACCGACACCAGCGCCAGCGGCACCGGTCTTGGTGGTCGCGCCCAAGCCAGCACCAGCACCCGTCGCAGCGGCGCCAGTGGCTGTCGTCACCGGCATGCCCAAGCTGCAACCGTTTGTTCTGCCCTTGGCGGAATTGGATCAGGTCGCTCAAAACTCCGGCTTGAACTGGGTGAAATCGGACGCTGAAAAAATTGCGGCCGTGCAGGCTGCCATTGCGGCGGAGCCCAAGCCTGTTCGCGTGCCCCGCGAGCGTCCGGCCGTGGTGACTGTTGAGGCGAGCCCGCTGGTGATGGTGGAAACCAAGCGCGATTTGCGCAATATGGAACTGCCTTTTGAAACCCAGCCTTAAGTCAGACCAGTGCCCTTGCGGGCACACGTAAAAAAGGGCACTGTGAAGTGCCCTTTTTTTTGACCAGCTCTACCGATCAAAAGATATCCACACCGCCAACTTTCAGCGCTTCTCCAAAGAAGCCCCGACGCACCAGGCCCAAGTGGCTGCATACCTTGTTGTGACCGCTGCGTTGTGCAAAGTCCACCGCCCGCTCGGTTTTCTCGAGTGCGCTGCTGGGTGAATCATCTGCCATCACGCTGGTAAAACCGCAACTCACGGTCAAGTGCCCCACCTGCGGAAAATTGAATTTTTCAACATTGCCGCGAAAGCGCTCAAACGCCGCCAGCACCAAAGCCTCATCGGGACAGTGCATCAACACGCCAAAATGCTCGCCGCCAAAGCGGTAAATGCGATCGTAAGTGCGAAAGGTATTGTTCATGACCCGCGCCACCAGCAACAGCACTTCTTCGGCAATCAGGTGACCGTGCTTTTCGTTGATTTGACCAAAGTTATCGACGATCGCCGAGCCCAGCCAATAATTGGCAGGCACGCGGTGGCGACGCTCCTGATCCAGGCCTTTGGGCACGCCGCCGATCCTGGGCGCCCCGGTGATGCCATCGAGTTCTTCCAGAACCGCGCTGTAAAAAGCGTCATCCAGTGACTTGCGGTTCAGCAAGCCGGTCAGGGCGTCGCGGTCGCTGTACTCCAGCAAGGTGTACATATTGCGGTAAATGCGGCGCAACTGCTCAATCGTCTCAAGCGCCTCCCGGCTCAGTGATGCGTTCGAATGGACCTCGATCACGCCTTCGTCGTCTTTGCGTGAATCAGAAAACAGGGGCAGCATGTTGATGCGGGGGCCATCTTCCCCGGCCCAGGCGATTTCAACCATTTCACGGCGCTGCAGACACTTCAGGCGATCTGGCGCATCGTCCAGGCGCGCCAGCGTCGAAAAGTCAACATGCATGGGGTCCACCAGTTTGCCGCCGCCTTTGGCGTCCAGCCGGGCGACCTCAAGCCATCGTTTCTCCCCCTCCTGGCTCATCACCCGCGAGATGATGATGCGCTGAATGGGCAGCAAATCAATCAGCGCCTTGGAGAGCGTGAGTTCCAGCAAATCCCGATCCCGGTGATCGGTCAGCTTCAAGATATGTTCGATCAAGGTACTCATCGTTTCCCCTTTATAAACTTGACTCTCAAGCGAGTCATGCCGTTCCAGTTTTCGCCGCGTTTTGCCAGGCCTGCGCCGCAGCGGCAGCATCACCGCGCTGCTCGGCCAACACGGCCAGCGCAGCCCAGGCGCTTCGTTCCAGATTAGCGTCCTGCAAACGGGGCAGTGACTGCTTGAGTAATTGCTGTGCCTTGCCCCACAACTGCAAGCGCATGCAGGTAATGCCGGCAAGGTATTGCATGGCGGAGTCGCCGGGATTGGACATTTGTGCTTTCTCAATCCGCGTCAACCAGGCCGCTTCCGGCGCACCGGAGGCCAGCGCAAAGCCGCTCTCCAGCACCCGGATGAGGCTGATGCGCTGCGCTTCCGTCAAAGCCCCGGGGTAATCGACCATGCGCTCCCAAATCGGCAGCAACCAGGTGCGCGCGACTTCGACATCGCCGCCCAGTTCCCCCATGCGAGCGGCGGCGGCCATGGCCACCTCCGGCATGGCGCGTTCCGCGGCATCGAGCTGCTGCCAGACCGTTTGCATCTGGTCCGGGTCGTACGCGGTCGTGACCAACTCCAGAGCCAGACCGCGCAAGAGACCTTGCGCAGCCACTTCGGAGAAAGCGCGATGCTTGGCCAGCAAGCGGGCGGTTTCCAGCGCCAGCAGCGTGCGGCGCGCCATCCGCGCCGCTTTCAAACGCAAACGCAAGGCAATGGTGCGCCGGGAGGCGCCTTGCGGAAGTTCATCCAGCCATTCAAGTGCGCCTTGTGCATCCCGATCTTCCAGCGCCCAGCGGGCCGCGCGCATCTGCAAGCCTTCGCGTATGCCTTGGACGTCGGGTTGTGAAGCATGGGCCAGCGCCCAGCTGAAATGCTCTTCGCGTGCAGCTTTATCCTGCAGCACCTGAGCGCTTTCGGCGGCCAGCAGGTGGGACAAGGCGCGCAGGCGTCCTGAGTAGGCCAGTATTTCTCCGCTACGGGCCATGGCGCTTTCCCGCGCCAGCACCAGCTCGGCGGCTTTCCTGGCCCGGATGAAACGTCCCGCCATCAAGTGCGAGAAAGCGTCCAGCAAAGCGACGTGCATCCCACGTTCCTGGTGCTGAATGCGCCAGGAACGGGCATGGCCTGGGATGGCAAACAAAGCGCTCAGCGCGCGCAAAGCCACATGCAGGATGAAAAACAACAGCGCCAGCAGCAGAACCACCAGATTGAGCGACAGATCCACCCGGTAAGGCGGCCAGAACAGCGTGATCGTGCCCTGGTTATTGCCGGCAAAAAGCGCCACGGCAACCGCCACGGCAAACAAACCCAGAAACCAGAGAGCGGCCCGCATGCTTATCGTCCTGCCGCCGCCGTGGTGAGGGCGGCGAGCGTTTCATCCACGCGAGGCAATTGCAGGGTCTTCATCTGGACCTGCACCTGTTGCAAGAGGGCGGCTGCGGTCTGCGTTTTGCGCGATGACACATCAAAATACTTGTGCAGCGCCAGCCCGGCATCCACCAGATCCGCCCTTGACGACTCCAGTTGACGGGCCAGCAAGCCCATGCGGGCATTGAGCAATTTGAGTTTGAAGTTTTCCCGCAGGAAAAATGATTGCTCCGGTGACAGCAGGGCCGCCTCGGGTTGTTCAATCCGGCTGACCCGTACCAGCCCGCGGGCCTCGTCCAGCACCACTTGCAAACTGCGTTGCCACCAGGCAGGCATGGCACTCACCTGCTGATGTTTCGCGGCCACCATGTCTTTGGGCGTGGCCACCGCATTGGCCAGCACCAATTCATCGGACAAATGCACCAGTTCATCGATCTTCACCAGCAAACCCGGGGTATCGCTGACAGCGGCCGAGCGGATACGGTCAATGTCACGTCCAATGGCGCGCTGCAAAGGCGTCAGGCGGGGCTGTGCGGCGCGCGCCACCCGTTGGTCTGCACTTTTCAAGGCCGCCAGCAAGGGTTCGACGCTGCCGGTGAGCTGGGTCTGCTGCTGTGCCAGGCGAATGGCCGACTCAATGTCCACCACCAGGTTTTCATCGCGTGAGCGCGACAGGCTCTGCATCAGCTCTTCCAACTGTGATCGTTGCAGGGAAATCTCGCTCAAGCGGGCCTCATAAACGGACACCCGCGCCGCCGTTTCGCGCGCCATGTCCTGCGCCTGTTTGGCCGTGGCACGGGCTTCCACCGACTGGGCCCCGCTATCGGCACTCTGGCGAGCCAGTTGTTCCTGAATGGAAGAGAGCTTTTGCCATAACAAGCCACTGGTCAGCAAGGCCGCCAGCGCCACCCCGCCCAGGCCCATGATGACGCCGCGCGACACGGTCTTTGGCCCATCCGGGGCCGAGGCGCTGTCGGCTGCGGCAGGCAGAGCCAAATTCCCCAAAGGCGCATCGCCTTCCTTGGGGTCCGGTAGTTCGGCGTGGGGGTCGGAGTTCATGGCGCGATTCTAAGTGTTGACACAAGCGACTCCACCACGTCGGGCAGCGTGGGCCGGGACTCCTCCACCACACCAAAACCCGCCTCCTTGGCGGCCAGGGCAATGCGGGGATGGGTTGCCAAGGCACGGGCAGCCACCCAGCTTTGCCCAGGCAGCGACGCGCACAGATTGGCGACCGCCTCCGTGCTGCTGAACAACCAGACCGAACCATCCGTGGCGGCCTGCTGGGCCAACTGGCGCTGTGCCTCGCTGAATTCCGGCGCACTGCGCTGGTAGGCGACCACAAAGTCCGCCTGCCCGCCCGCTTGCGCCACCCGGCTGGCAAACCACTCACGTCCCGTGCCTTGCGTGACGCCAGAGTTGCTGGTGCTGTCACCGCCGCGCACGATCAGCACCCGGCTGCCCGGCTGCACCTGGGTGCCTGCCACCTGCCACAAGGCTTCGGAATCGAACTGCCCCGCATCCAGCGACGGCGAGTCCAGCATGTCGGGCGCCACGCCGGCGCGCAACAAGGCCCGGGTGGTGCCGGGGCCAGTCGCCCATGCTCTTGTTTTAATAGCTGCCTGTGTACTGAATACGGGGGCTAGAGGCTTATTTGACTTAAAAAAGTAGTCCACCGCGTTGCCACTGACAAACATCGCACCCACATAGTCGCCCAATTGTTGCCACGCCTGCGCCATCGGCGCCGGGTCCGTCACCGGGCCGACCGTGATCAGGGGCAGGGCCACCGCGTCCAGGCCCTGGGCAGCCAGATCGAGCACCCATCGTTGCCCCTCACGCTCGGGGCGGGTCACGATGACGCGCATGGCTCAGGAATGAAGCGGAGGCAGGATGGAGCCGCCTTTGGCCGCAACGCCCGCCTTCAAGTCGACGGCGACGCGCTCGCCCAGCGCCGTGGCACTGGCCAGATCGGTCACCGGCCCGCTCATGCGCACGCACACCAGCGCCAGCACACCTTCGGGGTCGCCCCAGGCGGCATCGATGGTCAGCGTGTTGCCGGCCAAAGTGGCAAACGCGGCCAGCGGCATGGAGCAGCTCCCGCCCATGGCCCGGCTCACTGCCCGCTCGGCCGACACGGCCAGCCAGGTGGTCTGGTGCTCCAGCGTGGCCAGCGCATCAATCACTTCCTGGCGGTCCGTGCGAACTTCGATACCGAGGGCGCCTTGTCCGGCGGCGGGCAACATCGCGCCCGGCTCGAACACTTCACGAATGCGCTCGCCCAGACCCAGGCGCTTGAGGCCGGCGGCGGCCAGCACAATGCCGTCATATTGGCCGTCATCGAGCTTGCGCAGGCGCGTATCGAGGTTGCCGCGCAAGGGCTCGATCTTCAAATCGGGGCGCAAGGCACGCAACAGGGACATGCGGCGCAGGCTCGAGGTGCCGACGACAGCGCCTTGCGGCAGGCTGGCCAAGGTGGCGTATTTGTTGGAGACAAAGGCATCGCGCGGGTCTTCGCGCTCCATCACGCACGCCAGACTAAAGCCCTCGGGCAGTTCCATGGGCACGTCCTTGAGCGAATGCACGGCCAGGTCGGCCCGGCCTTCTTCCAGCGCCACTTCGAGTTCTTTGACAAACAGGCCTTTGCCGCCGACCTTGCTCAGACTGCGGTCCAGAATCTGGTCGCCCTGGGTGGTCATGCCGAGCAGGCTCACCTGGTGGCCCAACTGCTCCAGCAGGGCCTTCACATGTTCGGCCTGCCACATGGCGAGGCGGCTTTCTCGGGTTGCGATTGTGATGTTCAAATTGCTCATACGCTGGGGCTCAAAGTCGTCGTCGGTTGGTTATCAGAAGTAGCCAGGGATGCTAGCATGGTCAGCGTCGTCGCCTCCTGCAATACCCCCGAAAAACACCATGATTCAAACACCTAAATCCGAGTCTGCCAAACGCGCCAAAGACAACGAACGCCCGCTGGTCGAAGACATCCGGCTGCTGGGTCGCATTCTGGGCGATGTGATCCGCGAGCAGGAAGGCATGGCGGCCTTCGAGCTGATCGAGCAGATCCGCAAACTCTCGGTGTCCTTTCGCCGCGACGCCGACCACGAAGCCGACAAGGCGCTGAAAAAACTGCTCAAAAGCCTGAGCGGCGACCAGACGGTGAGCGTGATCCGGGCCTTCACCTACTTCAGCCACCTGGCCAATCTGGCCGAGGACCGGCACCACATCCGCCGCCGCGCCATTCACGAACGCGCCGGCGACACCCAGGAAGGCAGCATCGAAGTGGCGCTGGCCCGCTTGCGCTGGGCCGGCATAGCTCCCAAAACGATAGCAGATACCCTGGCCACCAGCTTTGTCTCGCCCGTGCTCACCGCCCACCCGACCGAGGTGCAGCGCAAAAGCATTCTGGACGCCGAGCGCGACATCGCCTTGCTGCTGGTGGCGCGCGACGACATCAAGACCCGCGCCATGGTCAACGCCAACAAAGACGCGCTGACCCCGCGCGAACTGACCGCCAACGCGGAACAAATCCAGGCGCGCGTGCTGCAGCTCTGGCAAACCCGGCTCTTACGCTTCACCAAGCTCACCGTGGCCGACGAAGTGGAAAACGCCCTGAGCTATTACGAATCCACCTTTTTGCGCGAAATCCCCAAGCTCTACGCCGACCTGGAGCGCGAGCTGGGAGAACTCCCGGTGCACAGCTTTTTGCGCATGGGCCAGTGGATCGGCGGCGACCGCGACGGCAATCCCAATGTGAATGCCCAAACGCTCAAGCACGCCCTGCGCCGCCAGGCCGACGTGGCGCTGCGCCATTACCTGACCGAGGTGCATTACCTGGGCGGCGAGCTGTCGCTCTCGGCCTTGCTGGTGAACTGCCTGCCCGCCATGCAGGCGCTGGCCGAGCGTTCGCCCGATACCAACGAGCACCGCAAGGACGAACCTTACCGGCGCGCCCTGATCGGCATTTATGCCCGCCTCGCAGCCACCTTGAAAGACCTGACCGGCGGCGAGGCGGCGCGCCATGCAGTGGCGCCGCAGAACGCCTATGCAACGGCCCAGGAATTCCTGATGGACCTGCGCACCATCGAAGCCTCGCTGCTGGCGCACCATGGCGCTGCCCTCGTCACCCAACGCTTGCACCCGCTGATGCGCGCCGTCGAAGTGTTTGGTTTTCATCTGGCCACGGTCGATTTGCGCCAAAGCTCGGACCAGCATGAGTTGGTGGTGGCGGAGTTGCTGACGGTGGCACGCATCGAACCGGCCTACGCGCAACTCGACGAGCCCGCCAAACGCCAGGTGCTGCTGAATTTGCTCAACGATGCGCGCCCCTTGCGCGTGATGGGCACGGCGTACTCTGAACACGCCCAGAGCGAACTCGCCATTTTCGAGGCCGCCAAGGAGATGCGCGAACGCTTTGGCCAGCAGGCGATCCGCCACTACATCATCAGCCACACCGAAACCGTGAGCGACTTGCTGGAAGTGCTCTTGCTGCAAAAAGAGGTGGGACTGATGCGCGGCACACTGGACATGCAGGCCACGTGCGACCTGATCGTGGTGCCGCTGTTCGAGACCATTGACGACCTGCGCCATGCCGCGCCCATCATGCGCGAGTTCTACGCCCTGCCCGGCATCACCGAACTGGTGCAACGCAGTGGCCGCGACCAGTACA
>JAZKHK010000184.1:0-9606 GCA_040385425.1 Pseudomonadota bacterium
GATTTCAAGTTGCAAAGCTTTTGATTATAAAGCGTCAGCTCCTGCGGCCCTTGAGCACCGCAAAGTGCACCTGTGCAATCGAGGCACTGGCAATCGGCGTCCGGTCAAACGAAACAAAGATATCGTCTACTTTTTTGTTGAAGGCCCGCTCAATCGTGGCCATGGCCACTTCGCTGCCAAACGGCGGCACCTTGTCTTGCAGGCGGGCCAATTCGTCGGCGATATCGACCGGCAACAAGTCGCGACGGGTGGACAGCACCTGCCCGAACTTGACAAAAATGGGGCCTAAACGCTCCAGCGCTTCCCGAATGCGCTGACCACGGGGGGCATCCAGCTTGCGCCCAAACGACACAATGCGGGAAACAGCATGCAACCAGGGCTTCTGGAAGCTCGTCAATAACAGCTCATCCAGACCGTAACGAAGCAGCACCCAGACAATGAAGACGCCACGGAACAAGCGCGTCATGCCGGGGCCTTGCCTGACCCGACAGCCGCGCCCATGAACTGGTGCAAGGCCTGCACCAGGCTGCGGGCCGCCTGGCCCATCGCATGGGCTGGCGCATCACCGATCACGCGCGACAGATCTTCTTCCATATCCCAGCGCACATGGTCCACCAGCCAGTTCACCTCGGCGGCGAGTTGCACATCGCCCTCGATGCGCACCGTGGGCTTGTCACCGCGCAACGCGGCTTGCGCCAGAGCCAAAGGGGACTCTTCGGTGACGGCCAGCACCAAGTCTGGCTTGGCCGCGGCGGGCGCCAAGTCCAGCAAACCAGCTGGCGTTGCTACCAATTTAATAGCTATCGAACGCCACTGCATCAAGACGACACGTCCTTTTTGCCTGACAAGGCGGCTGGTCGCTTCATTTTCCTGGCTCAGGATGTGATTTAGCAGCAGCACGATGCGTCGCTGTGCCTCATCAACGGCCCAGGCCGGAGGTTGAATTGTGGGAAGGGGAAGATTCTGTAAAAAACCTTCGAGCAAAGAAAAAGGGGACTGTGTTGCCATAGCCCCCGATTATTCCCTGAATTTCCCCCCAGCATTCGAGGGGGCTGCTGCAAAAAACTATTGCAGGGCCTGCACCCCGGCCACCAACCAGCCGCTGGGGCCGGTTTTGGACTTGGTCATGTTCCAGACTTCGCGGAACGGGTTCGGGCTGGCCGATGGCTCTTCGCGGATCATGCCGGAGAACTCGACGCTGGCCATGTAGCTGTCACCCAGGTCTTCAATACCCAGAAGATGGGCTTCGATCATGACGACATCGGTCAGATTCACGGGGCCACCGGTGTGGGCTTCACGCTCGGCGAGCTGCGCCTGAATTTCCTTGAGCATGGTGTCGGTCATCATGACGCGCAAGGCATTGATGTCCGACTTGTCCCATGCCGCCTGCAGGGAGACAAAGTTTGCTTTGGCTGACTTGAGAAAGCCGTCCGTATCGAAACCCGCCGGAACACCCCAGTTTTGCGATCCGGTCAATCCGGAACCGATCATCGAGCCGGAAACGCCAGACCCTGCGTTCTGCGCATCAAACGCCATGCTGTTGCGCTCCCAAGGGCGAGCGGAGGCGTCGTTGCCGACATTTTCTGGCCGGTAGGTGGCAGGCGTCTGGGCCGTGCTGGCAGGAGAGGCGCCTTGAAATGCAAAGGGGCTGCTACTGCCGGCATTATTCGATTGCGCCGTCTGGCGTGACCGCTTGAACCAGCTGAACGCCATCATGACCGCCAGCGCCAGCAGCGCAAACATCAGGAACTGACCAATCCCGGAGGCCAGGCCACCCAGGCCCAGTGAGCTGGCCAACCAGGCCAAGCCCATACCGGCGGCCAGACCGCCGAGCATGGCACCCCAAGGCTTCTTGGGAGCCGCTGCGGGCGCTCCAGCCGGCGCAGGTGCAGGCGCAGCAGCGGGTGCTGCGCCTTGTTGTGCCGGTGCTGCCTGGCGCTGCGTCACATTGCTGGACTGCTGGCCAATCGACTTGCCGCCGCCCATGCGCCGTGCGGCCTCGGCATTAAAACCGGCCAGTAACAAAAATACGGCCAAGACCAAGGTCCAAAATTTCATGATGTCTCCAAAAAATACTTATTGCTCAACACTTGATTCCAACATGCAAGGCTACCAGTCCGCCACTCATGTTGTGGTAATCCACATGGCCAAAGCCATTATTCTTCATCAGGGCTTTCAGCTCTTCCTGCCCCGGATGCATGCGAATCGACTCGGCCAGATAGCGGTAACTGGCATCGTCACCGGCCACCAGCTGGCCCAGCTTGGGCAAAATCTTGAAGGAATACCAGTCGTAAATTTTTTCCAGCGGCGGCGCCACTTTGGAAAACTCCAGTACCAGCAACTTGCCGCCCGGCTTGATCACGCGGTTCATCTCGGCCAGCGCAACGTCTTTGTGCGTCATGTTGCGCAAGCCAAAGGCCACGCTCACCACGTCAAAATGGTTGCTGGGAAAAGGCAGTTTTTCAGCGTCGCACACCATCGTGGGCAGTGCCACACCGGCATCGAGCAAGCGGTCGCGCCCGGTGCGCAGCATGGCTTCGTTGATGTCGGTATGTACTACGCGCCCGCTCTTGCCCACTTTTTTGGAAAACGCCAGCGCCAAGTCGCCGGTGCCGCCTGCAATGTCGAGCACCTGGTAGCCTTCGCGCAGGTTGGCGACCTGGACCGTGAACGCTTTCCAGGCCCGGTGCATGCCCATCGACATCAAGTCGTTCATCAAGTCGTATTTGGGCGCGACCGAGTCAAATACGCCGCGCACGTGCTTTGCTTTTTCGGTTTCATCAACCGATTGATAGCCAAAATGTGTTGTAGTCATGAGGGTAATACTAGACGTGAAATGTTCAGCCTGACATGAAAAATCCCCGTCAAAACAGGAATTTTTCAATTTTTATATAGGAAATAAGGCTCTAGCCCGCGTCCCTATTGCGCAAGCAGCTATTATTTAGATAGCAACTGCAGGATCAATGATTGGCGCAGCTTTTTCCGGCTTTCTCGGGCATGGGGGCATCACGCTCGACACCGGTAGCGGCCAGACGGGCCAGGTAGTCCGTCCACAACTTTTCTTGCTGGGAGCCCAGAAAATAGAGGTAGTCCCACGTAAAAATGCCTGAAGTATGACCATCCGAAAACTCGGGTTGTACTGCGTAGTTGCCCACCGGTTCCAGTCCGACCAGATCCACGTCGCGCTTGCCACTTTGCAACACCTCCTGGCCCGCGCCATGGCCTTGCACCTCGGCCGAGGGCGAATACACGCGCATCAGCTCAAACGGAATGCGGAACTCGGCACCATCAGAGAAACTGATCTCCAGCACTTTGGACTGGCTGTGCACCGTCATGGACTGGGGCGTTGGAGCGCCTGATTGCAAACCTGCCATGAAGATCACCTGTTAAAAATTATTGAGTTAAACCAGCACACGTTCAATACCGCCGTTGTTGGCGCGTTTGACGTAATCGGGCATCCACTGGTCGCCCAAGATCTGGTTGGCCATTTCGACCACGATGTAATCCGCTTCCAGCAGACCGTTTTGCAAGTCGTCGCCATAACGGCTCAAACCCTGCAGGCAGGCCGGGCAGGAGGTCAACATCTTGATGTTTTCCTTCGGTCCCAAGCCGCCCATTTCGCGCAGCTTGACCTCGTTCTTGCGAATCTCTTCTTCCTTGCGGAAGCGCACCTGGGTCGAGATGTCCGGCCGGTTCAGCGCCAGCGTGCCCGACTCGCCGCAGCAGCGGTCTGACTGGATCACGTTATCACCCAGCAAGGCCTTGACGGTCTTGAGCGGCTCCTGCAGCTTCATCGGGCTGTGGCACGGGTCGTGGAACAGGAACGAGCCCGCGTTCTGCAGCGTGATGCCTTTTTCCAGCAGGTACTCATGGATGTCAATGATGCGGCTGCCGGGGAAAATTTTGTCAAATTCATAGCCCTGCAGCTGGTCGTAGCAGGTGCCGCAACTGACCACCACCGTCTTGATGTCGAGGTAGTTCAGCGTGTTGGCGACCCGGTGGAACAGCACGCGGTTGTCGGTGATCATCTTCTCGGCCTTGTCGAACTGGCCCGAGCCGCGCTGCGGGTAACCGCAACACAGGTAGCCGGGCGGCAACACGGTTTGCACGCCCGCATGCCACAGCATGGCCTGCGTCGCCAGACCGACCTGGCTGAACAAGCGCTCCGAACCGCAACCGGGGAAGTAAAACACTGCCTCGGTCTCGGCCGTCGTCTGCTGCGGGTCACGGATGATCGGAACATAATCCTTGTCTTCAATGTCGAGCAAGGCGCGGGCGGTCTTCTTGGGCAAGCCACCGGGCAGCTTCTTGTTCACGAAGTGGATGATCTGCTCTTTGATCGGCGCGGTGCCCACGGTGGCCGGCGGTGCCTTGGTTTGCTTGCGCGAGATGATTTTCATCACGTCATGCGCCATGCGCTGTGCCTTGATCGCCACGTTCACCATCATCGAACGTGCGAACTTGATGGTGTCGGGGTTCGTGGCATTGAGCATGAACATGGCCGCAGCACCCGCCGGGCGGAAGCTCTTCTTGCCCATCTTGCGCAGCAGGTTGCGCATGTTCATGGTGACATCGCCAAAGTCGATGTTGACCGGACACGGCGACAGGCATTTGTGGCAGATCGTGCAGTGGTCGGCCACGTCTTCAAACTCCTGCCAGTGCTTGATGCTGACGCCGCGCCGGGTCTGCTCTTCGTAGAGAAAAGCTTCCACCAGCAGCGAGGTGGCCAGAATCTTGTTGCGCGGGCTGTACAGCAGGTTGGCGCGCGGCACATGGGTCGAGCACACCGGTTTGCACTTGCCGCAGCGCAGGCAGTCTTTCACGCTGTCGGCAATGGCGCCAATGTCGCTTTGCTGCATGATGAGCGACTCGTGCCCCATCAAACCGAAGCTGGGCGTGTAGGCATTGGTCAAATCGGCCTGTAGCCCCCGTCCATCCTGCATGAGCAGCTCTGAATTTCGTAGCAACTTGCCTTTGTTGAACCGCCCTTCCGGATCGATTCGGGCTTTGTATTCGGTGAACGGGCGCAGTTCTTCGTCGGTCAAGAACTCCAGCTTGGTAATGCCGATGCCATGTTCGCCCGAGATCACGCCATTGAGCGAACGCGCCAACGCCATGATGCGTTTGACGGCGCCATGCGCGGCCTGCAGCATTTCGTAATCATCGCTGTTAACCGGCAAGTTGGTGTGAACGTTGCCGTCGCCCGCATGCATGTGCAAGGCAGCCCAGACGCGGCCCTTGAGCACGCGCTGATGAATCGCATTGCACTCCAACAGGATCGGCTCAAAAGCGCCACCGGTAAAGAGATTCTGCAGCGGCGCCCGAATCTGCGACTTCCAGCTGGCGCGCAAGGTGTGGTCCTGCAACTGGGGAAACAGCGGCTCCACGTCCCGCAGCCAACCCCTCCACTGGGTGCGCACGCCGTCAATCAGGGCCAATGCCTGGGTGACCCGGTCTTCCAGCAATTCGGCAGCGGGAATGCCCGTCGCGTCGTCGGACTTGCCCAGGGGCAGATTGCCTTTGGCAAAGAACTCTTCGAGCGCGTCGCACAAGGCAATCTTGTTGCGCAGGCTCAGTTCGATGTTGATGCGCTCAATGCCGTCGGTGTATTCGGCCATGCGCGGCAGCGGGATCACCACGTCTTCATTGATTTTGAAGGCGTTGGTGTGGCGTGAAATGGCCGCCGTGCGCTTGCGGTCAGCCCAGAACTTCTTGCGCGCCTCCGGGCTGATGGCGATGAAGCCTTCGCCACTGCGCGAGTTGGCGATGCGCACGACTTCGGACGTGGCGCGGGCCACCGCATCGGCATCGTTGCCAGCAATATCGCCAAACAGCACCATCTTGGGCAAGCCACCACGTTTGGATTTGGTGGCATAGCCCACTGCCTTCAAATAACGGTCGTCCAGATGCTCCAGCCCCGCCAGCAGCACGCCCGAGCGTTTTTGCTCGGCAAACATGAAATCGATGATCTCGACAATGCTGGGTACGGCGTCGCGGGCGTTGCCAAAGAATTCCAGACACACCGTACGCGTATGCACGGGCATGCGATGCACCACCCAGCGCGCGCTGGTGATCAGACCGTCACAGCCTTCTTTTTGGATGCCGGGCAGACCGCTCAAAAATTTATCGGTCACATCCTTGCCCAAGCCTTCCTTGCGGAAAGAGGGGCCAGGGATGTCGAGCCGCTCGGTGCGCAGCGGCGTTTTGCCGTCGGCCTTGAAGTATTTCAGCTCAAAGCTGGCGAGTTCGGCATCGTGAATCTTGCCCAGGTTGTGGTTCAGGCGCGTCACCTCCAGCCATTCGGCTTGCGGCGTCACCATGCGCCAGCTGGCCAGGTTATCCAGCGCGGTACCCCACAGCACGGCTTTTTTGCCACCGGCGTTCATGGCGATGTTGCCGCCAATGCACGAGGCTTCCGCCGAGGTCGGATCAACCGCAAACACATAACCGCCGCGCTCGGCCGCATCAGCCACGCGCTGGGTCACCACCCCGGCTTCCGTCCAGACGGTGCCGACGGGCTCGGACAAGCCGGGCAGCGTCACCATCTCGACTTCCGTCATGGCTTCGAGCTTTTCGGTGTTGATGACCACGCTTTTCCACGTCAGGGGAACCGCACCGCCGGTGTAACCCGTGCCGCCGCCCCGGGGAATGATGGTCAGACCCAAATCGATACAACCCTTGACCAGCCCGGCCATTTCTTCTTCGGTATCGGGGGTCAACACCACAAACGGGTATTCCACCCGCCAGTCGGTGGCATCGGTGACGTGGCTCACACGCGAGAGGCCGTCAAACTTGATGTTGTCTTTGGCGGTCAGCTTGACCAGCGTGCGTTGGGTCTTGCGCCGCAAGGCGGCAGTTTCCACAAACGCGGCATCAAAGGCTTGCACCGCCGCACCGGCCAACTTGAGCAACTCGCCTACCAGCGCATCGCGCTCTGGGTCGGACTCGGGCGTACGGCGTTTTTGCACTTCGGCCAGACGGTGATGCAAGGCATCGACCAGCAACACGCGCCGCTTGGGGTTGTCCAGCAAATCGTCCTGCAAATAGGGATTGCGCTGCACCACCCAGACATCGCCCAGCACTTCGTACAACATACGGGCCGAGCGACCGGTGCGGCGCTCGTCGCGCAAACGGTTGAGCAATTCCCAGGCGGGCGCGCCCAGCAAGCGGATAACGATTTCCCGATCAGAAAACGAGGTGTAGTTGTACGGAATTTCGCGAATGCGCGCGTGTTCTTGCGGCGCATGAGCGGGCATGAATTGATTGAGCTGAATGGGGGCGTTCATCTTGTTCTGTAGTTACAGCCAGAACGTGACACGGGTTGAGGTCAGGCCCGGCTGGGCTGAGATATTACCGCAGTGCAGCATTCACCTACTGCCCTGATGGAAACCCGGAGCAAGCCAAGTCCAGAATATGTGTTTAATGAACGACTGATCTGGTGGCCTGTTATTCATTTTCAACACCCTATTCCATGCCCACAACCTCTAAAACCTGGCCTTATCCACGCTGGATTGCGCATCGCGGCGCCGGCAAACTGGCGCCGGAAAACACCCTGGCCGCTTTTCGTCTCGGCGCCAGCCACGGCTACCGCATGTTTGAGTGCGACGTCAAACTGAGTGCCGACGGTGTTCCCTTCCTGCTACATGACAGCACCCTGCAACGCACCACCAACAGCCAGGAGCACTTGGCACCCAAGGCGAGTTCGGTAGCGGGTGACCACGCTTGGAGCACGCTCTCGCAACTGGATGCCGGCAGTTGGCATAGTTCGGCCTTCGCGGGCGAACCGCTCCCCAGTTTCGAAAACATTGTCCGTTACTGTTTGCTCAACCACTATTTTTTGAATGTTGAAATCAAGCCCACGCCAGGGCTTGAATACGAGACCGGCCAAGTGGTGGCCAACCATGCCGCACGGCTCTGGCAACGCGCTGCGGCACCACCGCTGTTGACCTCCTTCGACACCCCAGCCCTGGAAGCAACCCGCAACGCCCAGCCCCAACTGCCGCGCGGACTGTTGCTGGACTCGCTTAAACCAGGCTGGATCGAATCCGCTCTCGCATTGGACTGCGTGGCCATCGTCTGCCACCACACCTTATGGGACTCATCCACCATCGCGCAGGCCCAAATTGCCGGATTGCGAACTTTGAGTTACACCGTCAACGATAAAGAGACTGCCCAACGCCTTATCAACCTGGGCCTCGACGGCATCATCACTGACCGCGTGGAGCTACTTCCCGTACAGCATGAGGCAACAAAAAACCCGCTCTCCGGTGAAGAAGGCGGGTTTTGAAATTTTCAGACACTATTTGAAATAGTGAAATGGTGCCGATTATCGGATTCGAACTGATGACCTACCGCTTACAAGGCGGTTGCTCTACCAACTGAGCTAAATCGGCACGTCTAATATTCTACTTCACTCTGAAACAACTCAATCGCAAACGATTTATTATTTCACTCGTTTCAGGGCAGGCCGCGGACCCGTCGTCGTGGGACGGGGCGGTTCCGGCTCTTGGTCTGACTCGCTCCTAGGCCGTTCCGACTCAACGCTTGTCAATTGCACAACTTTAGCCTCGGGCGCAGCGAGTGAAGCGCCATCACGCACCGCAAGCAGGTTTGTCGAAGACGGAACCGCGGTTTTATCCCCTTTAGAAGGAACTAAAGGAAAAGCCATGCCCTGTCCATTTTCCCGCGCGTAGATGGCAATGACCTGGTTCACCGGCACCATGATATCTCGCGCCGTCCCTGCAAACCGGCCTTTGAACTCGATGAATTCATTGCCCAATTTGAGTGCACTTGTGGCATCGAAGCTGATATTGAGAACAATCTCGCCATCTTTTACATACTCACGAGGAACCTGCACACTGTCATCCACCGACACAGCCAGGTAAGGCGTGAATCCATTGTCTGTACACCACTCGTACAAAGCCCGAATCAAGTAGGGACGAGTGGGAGTAGCGTCTGGAGCGTCAATCATGGGTCGCTGGCAAAGCGCTTATTTGCGCATCACTTTTTCAGAAGGCGTCAATGCTTCAATATAGGCGGGGCGCGAAAAAATGCGCTCGGCATATTTGAGTAAAGGTGCCGCATTTTTACTGAGATCAATACCGTAGTAGTCAAGACGCCACAACAAGGGCGCAATGGCCACATCCAACATGGAGAAGCCATCGCCAAGCATGTACTTGTTCTTCAAGAATACAGGGGCCAGTTGGGTCAAACGGTCACGGATGTGCGCACGCGCTTTTTCCAGCACTTTTTCGTTGCTCTTGACACCGCGGGATTCCAGCGTGGACACATGCACGAACAATTCTTTCTCGAAACTGAGCAGGAACAGGCGCACGCGAGCACGATCAACAGGGTCGCCGGGCATCAACTGAGGATGAGGAAAGCGCTCGTCAATGTATTCATTGATGATGTTCGATTCATACAAAATCAAATCACGTTCGACCAGGATAGGAACCTGGCCGTACGGGTTCATCACATTGATGTCTTCGGGCTTGTTGTAGAGATCCACGTCGCGAATTTCAAAGTCCATGCCTTTTTCAAACAGGACAAAACGGCAACGGTGGGAAAACGGGCAGGTAGTACCTGAATACAACACCATCATGGCGG